>CAZDML010000033.1:0-17339 GCA_964506645.1 uncultured Elusimicrobia bacterium
GCTTCAGTTGGGCGGAGAAGTGCTTTGTGGTTTTGTGCCTGCCAAAAACGCGTGATCTCGTCGCGAAGGTCTTCGCTGGGCTCAAGTTCATTTGACTTGATCAACCGTTCAATGGACTTCACCATGGCCTTCGTAACGACCGGCATTTTCATTGCTTTCAGCAGAAAGGGCTCAATGTCTTGATAGTATTCCCGCCTGTGGGCGAAGAAAAGCCGTTCAAGTTTTAAAAGCGCTTTCAAAACGCCTTGAGGATCCTTCTGGCTGAGTTTGACATAGCCATAAAACAGTGCGTCCCGAGCGGGTTCGTCATTGGTTAATCCTGAATGGACTGCGCTTACAAGCCACGCGCGATGGAAAAGGAGAGATTCGATATTCATATCCGATCTTAGCCATGATCTGAGCCTTTCAAAGATCCGAGCGAGAATATTCGGTTGACGGCTGGGTGGATATGATCGACGGTAATCTTTTTCCATGGAGGGATGTGCTGAGAACAATTGCCCCATAAGAGGCAAAAATTCATGGGTCCAGGGCCTGTCCTCTGGATGTTTTGTTTTTTGACGATGATGCAAAGTAAGAACAGCCTGCACCAGCCGATCTTCTACTTCTTGTCCCCATTGCTTTTGCATGGCCGTGTTCATCAGATCGTAGGCCGTCGTAATAAAAAGTCCGCGCTCGCTTTCAGGGATGATATCCGGATCCGTATCAGCAAGCCATGTAATGAAAACCAGGGCATCCGTGCGATTTCCGCGTGTGGTTAATTTAGGCGAAGGAAGAAAAGAGCTTGGTTCTCCATGGGAATCCGAATGAACAATAGTCATATCCCGCCAGCGGGGGAATCCGGGAATGGAGATAGGCACGCCTTCGGGCGTAACAAAGTGCCGCGCCGGAACCCATTCGAGTCGCTTACGGTTGGCCCAACGATTGACCAATGCGGATTTGATGCGGTTAAAAGTTTGCTTAAACGGGAGGGCAGCGGCGGAAAGAGCGCACTCTTGGAACGGCGCGTGGTAAGTGGTACGTGATACGTGATATGAGGGTTGTTCGTACCACATACCACGTACCACGGCCTCTGCCTCAGTAGGGATCGTAAGGCCGAGGCAAAGCACAGCCGCGATGGTTTTCTTCCAGAGGCCCATTGCTTAACTATGCAGGATGAAAGTTACAGACAAATGACGGCAGAAATGAAAAAAACGCATCTAAATATATATATGAAATGGAATGTCTATCGAGAAGCTTCTGGGCGAGAGTATGACAAACATATTCAGCTTGCTCGGCGGGTCCCTGGGCTTGGGCGCGGCGGTAATTCTTCCCGGTCGTTTCGGCGATAACCCCGGTGATAAAGAGTGTGCCTTTCGAGATCGTTGCGTAGGCCGCCATCGGGGTCTGACAGGAGCCGTTCATGGCACGTAGGAACGCCCGCTCGGCTGTGATGGCCTGAAACGAAGCCGTGTGATTCAGGGGCGCAATGTGCTCGCGCGTTGCCTTGTCACTTTCGCGGACTTCCAGTCCCAGCGCGCCTTGGCCTACCGCGGGCAAAAGAAGATCCGTGGGGAGTATCTCCGTAATTTCCCGTTCTCTTCCGAGTCGTTTGAGTCCTGCCAAAGCCAAAATCATTCCATCAAACGTTCCTTCGGCCAATTTCTTCATTCGCGTGTCCACGTTGCCGCGAAGGGGAACGATGTCCAAGTCCGGTCGCGCGTGGCGCAGCTGCGCCTCGCGCCGCACCGAACCGGTGGCGACTTTCGAATAGGGAGGCGTGTCTTCCAAGCGTGTGCGCGTCTTGCTGATCCAAACATCCCGCGGGTCTTCCCGGAGCGGAACGGCGCCGATCACGAGGCCCTGCGGCAATTCGGGTGTCATGTCTTTCATCGAGTGAACCGCCAGATCGATGCGGTTCTCCAGAAGCGCGGCTTCGATTTCTTTGGTGAAGAGGGCCTTGAGACCCCCCTCGCTGGAAATTTTTTTATCGCCTTCTTTTTGCAATTGATCGCCGGTGGTGGTGAGAAGAACCGTCTCTATAGCGAGGTCAGGATGGTGCTGTTTTAACTGGTCGGCAACCCAGGCCGCCTGGACTTTGGCCAGCGGACTCTGGCGGGTCCCGAGACGTAATCGCACGATTAAACTCCAAACACCAAATTCCAAGATCCAAACAAACACCAATAACCAAACCGAAAAAAAATGAATTCGGTGATTGGAGCTTGGTTATTATTTGGAGCTTGGAATTTGGAGCTTGGGATTTGTAGGTGCATAGTGTTGAAGAGAAACTTTTTCGCCGGACTCGTGCGCCTGCAGCCAGCGTGTAAATTCGGTAGCTTTTGCGGACACGACGTCCCCGGCACGGGCCACTGCCCCTGAGCGCTTTTCCTGGGTTTCGTTCACGATGCCCTGTAAGTCATCGATATTGTAGACGTAGACGTTATCGATGTGGTGAACGTCCGGGTGGACGTCGCGGGGAACGGCAATATCAATAAAAAAGAGCAGGCGCCCCTCGCGTGCGGCCATGATGTCCTGCACAAGTTCGGGGGTGATTACCGGATGGGGCGCGGCGGTTGAGCAGATCACGATATCGACGTTTGTCAGGTAGCGCAGCCCTTCTTCAAAGGTCATGGCTTTTCCCCCGAACTGCTTGGCCAACTCCACGGCCCGCTCGTAGGTTCGGTTAGCCACAAAGAGCGATTCCACTTTTTGTGAAAGCAGATGCCGGGCTGTCAGCTCGGCCATGTCGCCAGCCCCTAAAATCATGGCGGGATTATTGCTGAGACTGCCGAAAATACGTTGGGCTAAGGTTGCGGCGACACTGGCCACAGAGGCGCCACCTTGCGAGAGACCGGTTTCGGTGCGCACCTGTTTGCCGACAAAGAGGCTTCGCTGGAAGAGCACATTCAGTAGTTTGCCCGTGGCGCCGGCCTGATGGGCGGCCGTGTAGGCCTGCTTCACCTGTGCCAGAATTTCATTTTCACCCACGACCATCGAGTCGAGACCGGAAGCGACGCGGAAGAGATGCGCTACCGCTTCGCCTTGGCTGAATTCATAAATATGGTTGCCTTGATCAAAGTGATCGCCAAGTTTTTCTTTGAGGTACGCCCGTGCTTCCGCACGGGCCTGATCGGGGGTCGACGTGACCAGATACAGTTCAAAACGGTTGCAGGTGGACAGAAGAACGGATTCCTGAATAAAGGGCAGGTTGGCCCAGTGCCCAAGAATGGCAGGCAACTGCGAGGGCGCTGCGGCCAGGCGTTCGCGCAGTTCAATGGGAGCCGTACGATGATTGAGACCAACAACGAGAAGCATGGAGTATTAGCGGCCCTTCCCCGATAAGAATCCGTGCAGCGGACTTAAATAGTTCACGCCGACATAGGTAAAAATGACAAACAAAAATCCGGCCATCGAGAGGTACGCGGTCTTGCGCCCGCGCCAACCTTTGAAGAGACGCAAATGCAGGTACACCACATAAATAAACCAGGTGATGAGTGCCCAAGTCTCTTTGGGATCCCAACCCCAAAAGCGTCCCCATGCCGTATAGGCCCATACGCCTCCCAAAAAGATACCGAAGGTTAGCAGGGGGAACGCGGAAACAATCAGTTTGTAAATTAGTCCGTCGAGATCTTCCAGGGATGGAAGGCTGTACGACAATTCGCCCGGATGTTTGGATTTGAGTTGGTGCTCTTGAATGAGATAGGCGATACCCACAGCAAAGGCCACCCCTAAAATGGAATATGCCGTGAACATAATGGGGACGTGGATCGCCATCCAGTAACTGTGCAGGGCCGGCATGAGCGGCTTGATCGCTTTGTCGGAACTGGCCGCTACCGTGAGCAGTATCCAGCTGATCGGCATAATGAACGCACCCAGAATCGGAATGGGTGTGCGCAGGGCGATAAAGAAATAAATCGCTGCGATAATGGCACCAAAAAAGGAAAAGCTTTCAAACCAGTTGCTCCAGGGAACATAGGAGCTGGCGGCACGTTCGGCGCCGATGGCGGCTTCAATTTTGCCTTCGGCGCGCAGGAGCTCGGCTTGATGCATGTAACCGGTGCGGGCTACAACGGTGCGCGTCACTAGGCTGCCGACGTGCAGCGCAAGCGCCACGGACAAGAGAATAAACGCGTATCGGGTGTATTGCTCCTTTTTGGTGAAGAGATACACCAGATAAATCAGCGTGCTGAGCGTGTAACAGACGTAAGCAGCGTTAAACAGAATGCTTTCCATAAATCCACTCCTTCAAGTGTTGTTCGGTGCGTTCGGCGCCTTCGCGTTTTAATTGATCCAAAAATCCTTCACTCGCCAGACATTCCCACAGCGATTGGCGCTGCGGCTTGGGCAGTTTCATAATCGCTGGCCGGTAGCGCTGGGCCAGTTCTACAAACTGTCCGTACTCCGGACCGAGAATCGGTTCCAGTTTGCGCCGCAGAAATTTGGCCATGGCCGGCGCGGCGCCCCCGGTCGAGATGGCGACTTGTAAATCGCCGCGGGAAACAATCGCCGGTGCAATAAAATCACAAAGCGGTGTGACATCGACAATGTTAACCCAGATGCGCTGTTTACGCGCCTGCGCGGCAATTTTATTATGCACGGCTTCACGGTTGGTCGCCGCGATGACCAGACGCATCCCTTTCACATCCGACGGGCGAAACGCGCGTTTGCGCCACGCGAGCTTTTTGTCCTTCGCCAAAAGCTGAATCGCCCAGAGGGCCTCGGGAGCCACCACGGTAATCTTCGCCTGACTTTCCAGAAGCGCCGGAATTTTCTGCGCCGCCACATGTCCCGCACCCACGAGGAGGACAGGCTTGTCCTTTAAATTTAAAAAGAGCGGATAGTACTTCACTTACGCGCCTTCTTTGACCGGGTGCAGGGTCAGTGTCTGAAAGAGCGAGGCAAACTCCCGGGAAAATTCCTTTTCGTTGCGCGAGTTCCAGCCGCCGATGTCGATATGGGTCGAACCGTTTCCGGGTCGGATAAATATGGAGATGCGGCGCTGGTGCATATAGAACAGCGTGCACAGCCCGAACAACATCGCGAGCACGCCCAGAACGATCACCGGGAAGCCCGGGTCATAGCTGACCTGAATGCCGGAGAATAGTACCGGCCGTACGTCGAGTACGTCAAAGGGGGGCGTAATTTACAGATGTCCGCCTCCAAAGAAGAACATCCCCCACGGTGGCGTGACATCCACACTGGCAGGATTGGGGGCGCTTAAGACCATCGTGCCGATGCGTACTTGTTTTTTGTTGTAAAACCCAACAACCACCACCGGATTTCTCCATTCCAGACTGGCGGTGGTCGGCTGGCCGTCTTCTCCGATCGTAAAATCCGGCAAGTAGTGCTCGAGCCGTGCGGTCCAGGGCTGACCCGGCACGGGAAACGATTCTTTCATGCCGCGCTCGATCGTTTTTCCGCCCACATGAAGGATCGCTTTCTGAATCATCCCTGTGACGCCCCAAGAAGCCTGATAAAAGCGTACGTGATTTACATCCAGCGGTTGGTTGACGCGAATGGTTGTCTTGGCGAGCGACTCGGCATTGTTGTAAAGCCGCACATCGCTGGCATAGGTGCTGGGCACTTTGGAATTATCGTGATAAAAATCCACAGTCAATTTATCGACCCAAAGCTGCCAATTCTCTAACGGTGTAAGCATTTTGCGCTGTAAGGCATCCCGCAGATATTTGGGCCAGAGGTGCCACTCCGCAGCAGACGCGGGCCGCGGTTGGAGATTGGTCATGAGTGAATCGACGACGAGCGAGGAACGGCCTTCCAGAACGGGCAGCATGGTCTCAAATCCCAGAAGGCTTTTCATCATGGCGCCGAGCAAAATAAGGACGAGACTAATGTGCGAAACATAGCTGCCCCAGCGCTGCAGCCGGTGGCGGGAGGCGAGAAGTACGGTGCCTCCGCCCGCGAGGGCGACGCGCTTCACGGAATACCGGTGCGATTTCAATCGATTCGTGAGCGATCGGGCGAGAGCGTCGGCGGGTTCATGGATGCGGCCTTCCAGTCGAAAAGGCTTTGAGCGCAGCGATTGCAAAGTCGCCTCATGTTCGTCGGAGCCAATCTTCGGCAGCGGCACAAGTCCCTTGTCCGGCGGTTTGTTCCAGAGCTTGCAGACGACCACATCAAAGGCCATCAGCCCGAGAAGCGCAGCGAATAAAAAGGTGTGATAGATGTCGAAGAAACCCCAGCTGTGCAACAAGCGCCCGATCCATTCGTGTTGTTGGAGAAACAGCATGACTTTGTCCGCATTGTCTGTGGTTTGAGGCAAAAACGTCCCGACCGCTGCCAGGAAGGCAATGATTAAAAAAAGAACAACATTGAACTTAATGGACCGAAAGACATTCATAGTTTTTGATGTCATCCCGCGTCATAGCGTCGCCCCGGAATTGTGTTATCCGGGGCCCATAAAGCATCCATATTGATGGATCCCGGCTAACAATCCGCCGGGAAGACGGCACCTGCGACGTTGTTGGGGGACGGCTATAGCGTGTTGAAGGATTACGCGATCGACGTCTCGGGGAGTTTCTTTGGCGACTTCTCGAGCATCTTGATGAATTCCGACAAAAGCGCTTTGTCCCACCAGCCTTTTTTGGCTTCGTCCGACATGATTTCGAGGGCCGTGGCCTGCGGTAACCCTTTGCGGTACGAGCGGGTGGTGGTTAGCGCATCATAAATGTCCACGATGGTGATGATGCGCGCTAAAAAGGGAATGTCGTCGCCGGCGAGGCCATCCGGGTAGCCTGTGCCATCCATGCGTTCGTGATGGTGATGAATGATCGAAATGGCTCCACCCACGGATTTTAATTTTTCACAGATCTTGGCCCCTTGGGCCGGGTGCATTTTGATGACCGCACGTTCTTCGGTGTCGAGTTTGCCGGCTTTGTTCAAAATATGGTCGGGCACGCCGATCTTGCCGATGTCATGCAGGATGCCGCCCTTGCGCAAGGAGCTCTTCTCGTCTTCCGTCAGACTTAAATGCTCCCCCATGAGGGAGGCAAAATCGGACACGCGTTCCACATGACCTTGCGTGTAGGAGTCTTTGGCTTCAATGGCTTGCGCCAAGCTGAAAAGAACATCTTCCGCACAGTCCAGCTCTTGTACCAGAGTTTTGGTCCGCAGAAGAGCGCGGATGCGAGTCAGGAGTTCAATGTGGTTATAGGGTTTGTTAAGAAAATCATCGGCGCCGGCGTCCAGCGCGGCGAGTTTGCTGTCCATGTCGCTCATGCCGGTAAGCATCACAATGGGGAGCATACGGGTGAGCCGGTCGTTTTTGAGGGTACGGCAGACTTCGATGCCGTCCAGCCGGGGCATATGGATGTCCAGGAGCAGTAAATCGGGGTTTAAGTCTTTGACTTTTTGGAGGCCTTCAACGCCATCCCGGGCAATCGCCACGGAAAAGCCTTTGGCAACCAGGATCGGCTCTAGGATACCCACCGCTTGGGGGTCGTCTTCTACGAGAAGAACTTTTGCGCCGGCAAAACCATTGGAAGGACTGGCCATGACCCCATCAATTTATCAACTTTTCGTCGGAAAAGTCAACGCAAACGGACTTCGAGTTTAGCGGAGTGCGAAAACCGCATTCACCGTCACCGTGAGGTCTTGTTGGCCACTTTGAATGGCTTCCGGGGCGCTGTCCGCGGCGCGTCCGGCCATCGCCATTGCTCGCATCATGACAGGCTGGGGCCCCGGCATAAACCCGGCATTTTCACTGATTTGGGTGACCGGTCCCAGGGCGGCCCCGGCGGCTTCGGCCAGGAGGGAGGCGCGGGCTTTGGCATCTTCCATGGCCATCGCCAAGGCTTTGCGTTCCAGAATTTTGGGATTATCAATTTCAAACTGGGGGCCGTTCACGCTGTTGGCTCCGGCATCGGTCGCGGCACTAATAATCGCGCCGGTTTTCTGCAGGTCATGGACTTTGACTTCGAGCTGATTGGAAACCATATACCCATCGCGCTGGCTGCGGCCGTTGTCCCAGCGGGTTTTCGGGGTCACCTGGTAATGTTTGGTTTGCAGATCTTTATCGCTGACCCCTTTGCTCTTTACGGCCGAGACTACCGCGTCCATTTTGCGGCGCACGCGAGCGATGACGTCGTCCGCCTTTTGGCCTTCTTCACTGACTTCCACCCAGAGCCGAGCCATGTCCGGGTCGACGTGCAATTTAGCAGACCCTTGCACCGAGACTTGCCGGACTTCTTTGGGAGATTCAGCAGCCCAGAGAATACTGCCCGTTAAAAGTACCGTTAGCGTAAGAATGAGGGATCGTGGGGTCATGGGAGTCTCCTAGGATTTCGGTTTTGATTTTCGGTTGAGCCAGGCCTTCTCTATGTTGTCCATGTTTTCAATTTCTTGATCGGAATAGCGGCTGAATTCATCGATCACTTTCTGCGAAAGTTTTCCTTCGGCTTTGGCTTCCTCTAAAAGCTCCTGAATGTGCTGCAGTTCGGCTTGTTTCTTATGCATTTGCCGCAAATCCGGGCTGGGCTCGGCTTCTTCCTGCCAGTCCATAAAACGGTAGAACGTGTACCCCGCGTAAAAAAAGACGATGGCGATGAGAAGGACGATGAAAAATAGCATAAGGGTATTCTATAAAAATGCCGGGAGGCGCTCGGCTAGGCGGCGCTGCGCAGGGTACGGGAAGAGGCAGCGTGGGATGAAACAGAGAGGACCAAGGCGCATAGGATCACAACAAAAAATGGGTTATTGGGATTGCCTTTCATGATGGACCGCCACAGCGGTTCTCCCAATGGCTTCGGTTCTGGCTTGCGCTGAGACTTTTTGTTGTCGAGCTTTTTAGAAATTAGCGTAAGACGGGATACTTCGGGTACAAGCGTGCGCAGCAAGCTGCGCGCAAACGACTCCACCGCTGCCAATCCGTTGCCATGGAGTCCGCCATGTTTTGCATAGACGACGGCCACCCAGGCTTCCAAAAGATTGGTTTGATCGTGGATCGATTTTGCATGCACGTCTTGATACTCCGGCCCAACGACGCGATTCATGATACGGACCTGGGTATCCCTGTTCGTCAAGGGTCGCTGAAGATCTTTATAATCTTGATGGCTTATGGAAAAACCATTTTCATTAAATAGGGCACGCAAAACAACGTAGTCCAAGAGGGCGTCTCCCAGGACTGCCGAAACAGAATTTCGCCATAGAGAACGGTGCATACGGCCAAAGCGTGTGAATGGACGGGATGGATCAAGATTTTGATAGTTTGGATCATTCAGATTTAAAAAAGGCAATCGTAAGGGGTCTGCTCCTGTATAGGACGATCCCTGGGCCATCATTTCCAGTTCGAAACGGATGGCACATGCTTCGAAAAAGGGTCGAAGCACGCGTTCAATGTCTTCTGAATGATCGAGCACCATCAGGATGCCCAGAAGGGTTCCCATGAATTTTTGCGGATTGAGCCGGTTGCTGACTCCGGTCCTCGAGTAAAGGGTATAGACCAAGAGGGGTTTAAAAGCATCGATTTGATTTTGCCGGCTCGTCATCATTTGAATAAAGCGTTGGAGATGGGTATTGGAAAGATTGGGATATCGCTTTGCGGCGAAGGACACAGCGGCCCATTTCAGTGCATAGTCTCCAAACTGCTGCAGAGTGAGCGTCTGGCTCCTATGTGCGCTGGCATCAAAGAGTTGATACAGCAGATATTCATGTTCATGCAAGGGAACACCCAGGTATTCCTCAATGTTCGCAACAACTTCGTGAACGGGCAATGCGTCATTTTTTGCAGTTTCAGGACTAGCCGCTTGTTTATTTTTGGGACGGAAGTGCCAGTCAAAGCCTTGCGTGGCCATCAAGAGACTTATCAAAGCACCGATGATGAGAACATTCATGTGGTGCGAAAGGACGAGGCCTGCAAATGAATTGATCCATGGAAGGCTCGCTTGTGCGGTGCTGGCGAGTCCCAGCAGGAGGGCACAGGCCGCGAGCCGCAACACCCATTGCCGAATGGGACGCATGGCCGGAACGGCTAGGATGGGTCGTCCGCTGATTTTAATGTAGGGACCATAGCGCCCCGCGTCGTTCAGGAGTTCTGGAAGAAGCGTGAAGGGAATGGGGAACCAATCCCCCGACGTGTCTTCGTCAAATTCAAGTGCGAGCAGTGCGTCGCGAACGCTGTATTGGAGGGTGCCGGGATTCAATAAGCGCTCCATGATGCGCATCAAATTGGGGTTTTTTGTCGTGGTGGAAAAGACGCGATAGCCGTCATCAGCTGCGCGCTTTGCCAGCCAGAGGATAAGAGTTTCGCCGATACCTTGTTTCTGAAACGATCTGCGAATGGACAAGATGTCGAGAGAACACTCGCGTGCATGGCCGGGTTCATCATGATAGGACCAGAGAAGTTCTGTTTCGGATTCCCTTTGGCTGAGGCCCTCGATGCCATCGACGCGCTTTCCATCTTTCCACAGTTGATAAATGAAAAAGGTTGTGTCGTCGTTGTGTACCAACGCATAGGACATGGGATCGGTGATGTGCCGCGTGACATGAATGAGGCCGGCGGGAGTTTGCAGTGCCGCCCAGACCAGCGTGCCGCTTTTATCGAGATATTCGATGGCGCCGTGCCGTTTGCGCATCCGCACAACGGGATCGATCAGCTTGGTTCTTAGTTCGCCCGCATCTAATCCGGTTTGTAAAGCGAGAGTGCGAACCAACCGCCACCCGCGCAGCCGTTGAACGGGATATCCGATGCCACCCTGGGCAACCAGCGATGCGGCCAAAGCCTGAGATTGGAACAGGACGGAGTTCAGAGTGTGGTGTGCGGAGGGGCTATGCTCAGGGCTCCGTGCCGAGCACTCAGCGCTGTTGATGAACAGGCTGGCGACCAAGAAAACAGCAACGGCGCGGATGAAAGGTCGGGGAATCATCGTACGCGCGTATCGCGCGCGTACGATAGGCTATCAGGCTGTCGACGGTGGATCTATGGAGCGGAAGGGTTAAAAAAGCGGGCCATCGTACCCATGCGTTTCTAGGTCGATGGCCCCTCCTCCAATTAACAAAAGGTCGGGGGGCCAGAGGGCCCAGGAATTACTTGGGTCGGCGCAGGCGAGTAAGGTCGCCCAGCCAGCGGTAGTACGAGGGGAACTGTCGCATCATCATTCGAAAGGTAGTGTCATTTTTCTTGCCGTCCGGATAGTAAACGCCGTAGGTTTCCATACGCCAGTGCATGTAACTCTTCCAGGTTTTCCAGGCTTGGGGGGACCACCAGCGGCGGGGTAAAAATGCCAGCAGCCGGATCATGGCCAGGGACAGCCAATAAAGAGTGTGGGCTCGGCTTCGGGCACGGGATCCACATGGCCGATGACGGCCTCAATAGCCTCGCGGGCCGGCCAGCGTTTGGGTTTTTGTGCGGGGGTTTGAATGCTGTCGTGCAGAGCGCCTCGGTAGCGCAGCATTGCATCTTCATCCAGAATGACAATTTCCGGAATGCCTGTGACTTTTAGCGCGCGGGCAATTTCGCCGTCTTTATCGCGGAGTAATGGAAAATCCAGGCCGGCTTTGGCCATGGCTTCCGTGGTATCCTGAACGCGCATGCCTTTGCCGCTGAGCACGCCGACAAAAGACACTTTCCAGCCTTTGTAGAAATCGTAGTAGCGCTTCAGATCCCGCCACGCCGTCTGGTGGTAGGGACAATCGGACGACAAAAATCCAATCACCATAATGTCGAGCGCAGGTGTGTAAGACGTGAGGGATCGGGTTTCACCATTGGGATCGATAACAGTCCATTTGCTCGGGACTTGTTCCCCGATCAGCAAGTAGGGAACGGTGGTGGAGCTGACTTGGACGCGCGGTTTGCTTTCTTCGCCCGGCAAAATGCCCTGGGAGAAGACAGGGCGAGAAGATCCAAACACCAAGCACCAAGCTCCAAACAAACACAAAAACATCAAGCACCAACCCGATGATTGATGTTTTTGTGTTTGGTGTTTGTTTGGTGCTTGGAATTTGGTGTTTGTTGATGGATTCATAGATTTTTAAGCATCTCCCGTGCTGTGTCCTGATCTGCCCGTGTTTCGGGAATGGCATCGGGCGGTGGTGTTAACGACAAAATCGTTTGCAGGTGCTGGCGTGCAGCGTCCCGCTCGCCGCGTTCCAGATACAGCCGTGCCAAGACCAGGTGATTGATCGAGTATGCCTCCGGTAGTTCGGCTCCCATCTTGGCATGGTGGAAGCCTTTCTTTTTATCGCCCACAGAAATCATGGACGGTGCATGCGAATACATTTCGGCTAGAAGCATGTGGGCAAACGGTTGTTGGGGACGAATCTCTAGCGAGCGTTCAAGAGCGTCCACAGCTTGTTTCACCGCGCCAAGTCCGTGCAGCTTGTGGTCGCGAGCCCATTGCCCCAGCGCTTCCCCATAAGCGGTGAGCGCTTCGGGATTTTTTGGATCCAGTTCCACCGCGCGGGCGGCGTAAGTTTTGGCCAACTCTTCCCAGCGTTTGCGGTCTTTGCTGGAGGAGGCGTGGCGGACAGCACGGCCGCAGGCTTTGCTGACCTTGATATAAAGAGCGACGTCACTCGGATGGGATTGTAGCGCTTTTTGCCAAAGTGCAATCGCTTGTTCTGTCTGGCCGGATTGGTCGCGCTCGGCCCAGGCCGCCTCGGCTTGTTGGGGCAGCGTCGGATCTTGCGCGAAGGCGGTCATTGCGAGGAGGCCAATTAAAGCCGACGAAGCAATCTGTCGTAAGATCTCTACACTTACTTCGCTCGCTCGCGATGACGGCGCAGAGGGCACTACAAAAGTCCTTTAAGGTCTTCCCGTAAAAGGGCGGCCGTTGTGAAGTGATGCCCGCGGATGCCGAGGGCTTGGGCGGCATCGACATTTTCCTTCATGTCATCGATGAATATGGCTTTTTCCGGAGTGATATGCCCGGCGAGCTGTAAGGTGTGGTGATAAATCGCAGGATCGGGTTTCCGGTGTCCGACGGCAAACGAGGCGACCGGGTGATCAAACCACGCCAGGAAGTCGTGCCGTTCAACGACAAAATCCCAATGCATTTTATTGACATTCGACAAGAGCGCCAGGCGGTATTTGCCGCGCAGCTCGCTCAAGAGCTGGAGGGAATCGTGCTTGGGCGTAAAAATATCGTTCCAAAAGACTTCAAACGTCGTGAAGGAGAGCTGGGTTAGTCCCAAATCGCGGGTCAGTGTGGTGAAGAACACCTCGGGTGTCACTTCGCCGCGTTCAAAACGATCCCAAAGCGGGGTCGACTCAAAGTAATGGCGAATTTCTTTTTCAGTTTTAGGCGTGTGGTTCTTCAGATTTCGAACCACTTTTTTAAAGTCAAAATCCAACAGCACACGGCCCATGTCAAAAATAATCAGGTCGGGTTTAGGGTGTTTCATGGTTAACGTCTCAGGCTCCTGTGTCGGGGCTGCGCTCGTGCCGGACTCGGCCGGCTGGCGGCTTCCCAGAGTCGTGAAAATTCATCTTTGTAAGCGGAGATCACTTCAGGATCGTCAAGAAAGAGAGCGTTTTCGTAGTTGGCGTGCTCGGCATTCTGGGTCCAGTTGTAGGATCCGGTGATCAATGTCGTGCTGTCTATGATAGCGAATTTATTGTGCATGAGTCCGCGTCCCCGGGTACGGCCCCCCACGGCGCGGACCACGAGGTTGGGTGTGCCTTTAAGCACGTCATCGCGGCCGTGTTCTTTGCGAATACGGGCATCAAGGACAAGACGCACGGACACGCCGCGTGTGCCGGCCCGCCGCAGAGCCTGCAGCACCGATTCCGCGGTGAGATCAAACATGGCCAGATCAATCGTATGCTGCGCATGATCGATGGTGCTCACCAGACGGCGCTGAATACCACCGCGGGAAGAAAACATCGCTTCGGGTTTGGCGTTCAGGGGAGATCCAGTCAGAAGCAGCAGAAGTCCTAATGTCGTCGCCCCGGCGAAGGCCGGGGCCCAGGTCCTTCTGGATTCCGGCTTTCGCCGGAATGACGTCAAAAGAGGGGTGGAATTCATTTCTTTACGAGGGAGATGGTTTTCTTCACGCTGCGTTGAATCAACCCCATGATCGATTTCACGGCGGCTTCCGGCCATTTCCCTTTTCGGAGAGCAAATTTGAGCATATTGGCGTTCACGGTCGACACGTCTTCGAGCTTGCCGGTATTTTTCAGCGTGGTGCGCAAGAGTTCCCAGGCAAAGGGGTCTTCGCCCTTGCGTGGGACTTTCCACTCGTCCTCGGATTTGATCTGCAGGGTGTAGCTGGGACCATCGATGGCTGTAATGCCTTCGCGCTCTGCATAGGCCAAGACGGCTTCTGAAATTTTTTGCTGCTCGCTTTCCAGCGTTTTAATTTTAGCCTGATAGTCGCTTTTCTCTTCTTCAAGGGCCGCATATTTCTGCACGAGCTGCACGCCGGTATCGAGCAGGTACTCATTGGGCGGCAGCGCTTCCATGGCGACGCTGTGTTTAAAGGCTGGGCAAATCGTTTTGTATTCGCACCAATCGCACAGCGCGCTTTTGCGGACGTCCCACTGTCCCGACTGGCTTTCCTTTTCAATGGCGTGAATCACGCCGAGGACTTCTTCCTGGAGTGCTTTTAAATCGGTGGAGCTGCGTTCCGACACCAGGTCGCGGTCGGCCTGCAGGTAATGCCAGACGAGTTTCACCTTCTTTGCATCGGGCCAGCGCTGCAAGAGGCCCAAGTGGTAGAGCGCGAGCTGGCGGTCTTCATCGACATCGGCCTGGGTGGGCAGCGAGCTGGACGTTTTGTAATCGTGAATTTCGTAGGTTTCGGTGTCGGGCACCCAGCTCAAACGGTCGATATAGCCCTGGATGGTGTAGGTTTTCTCGCCATCGGGAAGTTTAATTTCGATGCGTTCTTCGAGGCCGAGCGTTTTGCCCTGGTTAAAGGGATGAAAGCGTTTGTAATAGAGCGTCAGGCATTCTTTGCCCATGGCAAAGTAATGCCCGGGATTAAAGCCTGTTCGCGTGATCGCGATGTTGGCATGCCAATTCTTTTCCCATTCGGTTTCGTAGAAAGCGAGGAGTTCGGCCAGCGTGTTGACCTTGGTGAGTTTAAGATCCTTGTAGAGTTTTTCCAGCGCTTCATGGACACGCTTACCGACAAAGGCTTCAATACCTTCCCGGTCGGTGCGAATGTTTTCGATATAGCGGAATTTGTATTTCCGCGGACACTGCTCGAAGGTTTCGAGGCGGGAATGGCTATACATCGATCCGGTGGGCAAGCGTGAAGTCGAGGTCCGTAAGCCCTCCAGAGGCATGGGTCGACAGCGTCAGCCGGACCTTGTTGTACTGGATAAGAATGTCGGGATGGTGGTCCATTTGCTCGGCCAGGGAGGCCACATGGTTTACAAAAGCCATCGCGGCCACAAAATCGGAAAACCGGTACTGCCGCGTGATCTCCGTGCCGCGCTGTTCCCAGCCGGGGATCGTGTTCATTTTCTTTTGAATGTCTGTGTCCTGGAGCCGTTGGGCCATGGGATTACTCCTTGGAAGCCGCTTCAATCATCTGCATGGTCGGGTGGCCGATCCCTTGCTTGCCATTGACCTCCAGCGCTTTGACCAGCGACACCAGCGTGTCATTCACGGGTGTAGGGATCTGGTGCTTGCGCCCGAGGCGACAGAGGACCCCGTTGATCGCATCGATCTCGGTCGTCCGGGCGTGGCGTAAATCGGAGAGCATGGAGGCCTTATGATCAAACGTTGCCGGGATTTGCTGGGTTCCCAAATGGGTGAGATAGGCCTGGGAGGTCGACCAGAAAAGCGGTTGCTTTTCGGCCTGCAGCACGCGGAAGGCCTCTTCAATCACCTGCGTGATGATGTCCCAGCTGTCTTTTTCTTTAAGCTGACCGTAGTGCACCCCCAGAATGCCAGAAAGCGGGTTGAGTGCGGCGCTGTAGAGCGCCTTCCCCCAGAGATGTTTGGAGACATCGGACACGGCGTCCACCGGCATCTTGGCCTCGGCAAAGGCTTTCACCATCTGTTGGGTGGTGTCATCCATCGTTCCATCCCAGCGGCCGATTTTAATCGAGTCGCCCTGCACCGTCACGACACAGCGGCCGGCCAGCGGCACTTGGAAGCCGATGATAATCATGCCGCTCACCACGCGGGGCCATCCCAACACGTCGGCGAGTGTTTCCGCATTGCCGACGCCGTTTTGTAGGTGCAGCACGGGAATGGCTTTTGGAAACGCCTTGATCAGAATCTCGGCTGCTTCACGCGTGGCGTAGCTTTTGGTTGTCAGCAGAATAAAGTCGGGCGTGAATCCTGCGGGAATCTCTTTGGAGGCTTTAAGCGTGGTGACGTGATGTGTTCCCCAGAGTCCGGAAATCTTCAGTCCCGAGGCGGCGATACGCGACATGTGCGGGTCACGGCCGACCAGGGCCACATCATGGTCTGCCAGGCCGAGCATCCCGCCAATCGTCGATCCAACAGCGCCCGCTCCAAAGACAAGAATTCTCATCCCGCTCTCCTTATAAATTTATTGGGCGCGGGATAGTACCAACTATAAAGTGTAAAAGGGAAATGGTACATCCCTGTATTATAATAGCGAGATGCGACGAATCGTCCTTTTTTCTTGCGCGGTTTTACTGGCCGGCTGTGCCACGGTCCCTTATACCAATCGCCAGCAGTTCAACATCATTTCGGAATCCGAAGAAAATCAGATGGGGCTGCAGGCCTACCAGGAGACCGTTTCCAAGGCCAAAATATCCAATGATGCCGAAGCCACCGCTATGGTCGTGCGTATTGGCAAGCGCATCGCTGCCGCTTCCAACCAGCCCAACTACGATTGGCAGTTTAAGCTCATCGATGACCCGAAGCTGGTAAACGCTTTTTGTCTGCCTGGAGGACGTGTAGCGGTGTATACCGGCATTCTTCCTATTACCAAAGATGAAGCGGGACTGGCGGTCGTTATGTCGCATGAGGTTGCGCATGCGTTGGCGCATCATGGTGCGGAGCGAATGAGTCAGGGAGCACTTGTGAATTTGGGTGGGCAGGCGCTGCAGATTGGTATGGCCAAGAAAGACCCTGTCATCCAGCAACACGTGATGAGTGCGTTTGGTCTCGGTGCCAATGTCGGAGTGCTCCTGCCGTTTAGTCGGTCGCAGGAATCGGAAGCCGATCACATCGGGCTGATTTTGATGGCCAAGGCGGGCTACGATCCGCGTGCGGCTGTTCCGTTTTGGGAACGGATGAAAGCGCAGGGCGGGCAGAAGCCGCCGGAATTTTTATCCACCCACCCGTCGGATGACACGCGTATCAACAAAATCCGTGAAGAACTTCCCGAAGCGCTGAAGTACTACTCTGGCAATTAAGTCCATTTCTTTTTAAATTCGTCTGTGATGTCGTCCAACTCTTCTTTTTGAATTTTCGGTGGGG
>CAZDML010000034.1:0-17169 GCA_964506645.1 uncultured Elusimicrobia bacterium
GTGGTTTCGGCAGAGTTCACTTCGGCTAATGCCACAACTCCGATTGCTCATACTCTTGGGAGAACTCCCATCGGGTATATTGTGACGGGTCTAAGTGCTAATATGGTCGTATTTGACGGGTCTGGAACTAACAACGAAAGCACTCTGTTTTTACAGGCAAGTGCTGCGGGGACCGCAAGGATGCTGGTGTTCTAATGGGATTTAAGCTTAGTAACGCATTAAAAGGCGCTGCAGTTGGGATGCTTACTCCTGCCGGTCCCCTTGCCGGGGGGATTGTCGGGGGATCTGGTGTTTTTGACAAAAAAGAAGGCCGAAAAGACTTCGAGACAAAATCCCCATATGAAGAAGCCATTCAAAGAGCATCTAGCGGAGCGGTCAATCAGGCCAAATACGCCAAATCATACCGAGACAACATTTCAAATCGCGTTGAAGAATCTTCTCAGATTTATGGAGATGCAGAACGCCAGGCGCTACAAAATCGGCTTAACAAAACAAAAAGCAATGCAAGTGCGCGTGGTCTTCTGTATTCCGGTCTTTACGAAGGCGAGAGGATGGACGAGAAGCGGAAATATCTCTCAGATCTCACTCAGCAACGAGCTCAAACATTCGATGCAGAGAAAAAAGAAGCCCTAAGCAGGGAAATCGAAGCCCTTCAAAATGACTTTGCGGTTCGAGACACCCTGAATGAGCAAAGGCTCGGGGATGCCGCAGCTGTAAACCAAACCAAGGCCGGACGTGCTGGTGCATTCACTTCTATCGGATCACTTGCCGGCGCTGCCGCTGGTACGGCAATCGCTCCGGGCGCAGGAACAGCTATCGGGTCAGGACTAGGTGGTCTTGCCGGAGGAGCTCTAGGCGGGGCATTTGGGGGCCAGGACAAGCCCGAGTTTGCCGACATCTCGAATGAGGGCCAAGAAACGATTAACCGTCTTGGGCGGCTTTCTGAGGGCCAGAATGACGAAGACATTCAAAAGGACATTGAATCTCGCCGTGGGCTAATGGGACCGGAAGCGAACGAAGAAAAGCTATACCGAGAATCCCTAGGCGGATCTGGCGCAATGACCGACGCCATCGCTAGGCGGTCAAATAAGCAGTACCAGCAAGACCTATCTAGCATCGCAAGGAAGTCTGGATTCGATGAGGCTTCAAGGAAGAGGGCTGCGGCTCAGGCTTATCAATCTGCCATTTCGATGCGAGCTCGCACATTGGCCGGACAGCAAACCGCCGCACAACGGGCTGAGATGCAAATGCAGCAACAGCGATCGGCTGCTTTAAACTCAATCCTAAGCACTACCGGATCGTTTGCTGGAACCGCACTAGCTGGCAGCGGAAATACTCAGCCGCAAACACAGCCACAGATGCAGTCTCCACAAACGTCATCTTTCGCTTACGATTCCCAAGGGTCTAACTGGAATCAATCAAACTACTTCCCCGATTCAAAAAGAGCTGGAGCATAGGAGAATAAATCATGGCTGATTACGGATTACTCGGAGGCGTTGCGGAAGGTTTGAAGTCCGCGCTTGGTTCCTACCAGGACGAAAAAAAGCGCCAGGATGAGCTTGGTTTAAAGAAAAAGATGTTCGCGGCAGAACTCGCCGGGAAAGACTTGGTTGAAAATTCTTCCGGAGGATATGAGAGGTCTCAGGATTATCAACAGGACCAAGCATACAAGCGCCTGTCTGAAGATGCCGGACTCATTGGAAAAAACTATAAGCGCGGCCAATACAATCCGGAAACAAGGTCATTTGCGCTCGAAGAAACTCCCGATGCTGAATTGAATCGCAATAAAACTCGCGCAGAAATTGCAAAATTACTGGCAGACGCAGACAAAACTGGAAAAGAAGCCTCTACAGATACTCCTGGTAAAAGGCCAAACGCCGACATGTACAAAGCGGCTGGATTTGGACTTAGGCTTTCTCAGTCAGAAGACATTTTTGATAAGCTTCAGGCATCTGGATATGACCCAACATCCAAAAAGAACTGGATTCAAAGGACATTCATTCCGGATGCAATGGGTGGTTTAAAAGACCCAGAACTTCAAGCCCAGGAGCAAGCGGAAAGAAACTTTGTTAATGCAACTCTCAGGAGAGAATCCGGAGCCGCAATATCACCAAGCGAGTTTGAGAACGCTAGAAAACAATATCTTCCACAGCCAGGAGATGGTCCAGACGTGCTCGCCCAAAAGAAGGCCAACCGAATGGCGGTCAGAGCTACATTTGATGCTGAGGGCGGAAAAGCAAATGAAAGCATTCAGACTTCTTTGAGCAGGATAACCGGAGGAGATGATGGTTCCGGAGGACTATTAAAAACAAAAGAAATTCCAGTTGGAAAAACCCAGAGAAACCCAAAAACAGGACAAGTGAGGACGTGGAATGGCAAATCTTGGGAAATCAAGTAAACCCACCTTCTCACAGCCTGATTCTGATTGGGTTGACGTAGATGACTCATCGGACTGGGTCGATGTAGATCCGCCCAAGGCGCAGTCACGACCAATCGAATCCGCCATTGAGGGATTCGGACAAGCTGCAACAATGGGATACCTTCCTTCTATTCAGGGGGCAATTTCAGGGCTTATAGATCCAGGAAAAAAAGAAAATGAAAATCTTAGATCAAAGGGATTTTCTGTAGACGACAAAGGCGAGGGAGAAATTGCCCAACGCGACTATTTTGTAAACAGACAAAAGGGATTACGGGACTCTAATCCATACTCATATATTGGCGGAGAAGTTGGAGGAGCTATCTCTACTGGTATAGCGAGTGGGGCTGGCGCTGGTCTATTGGGTAAATCCGCTCCTGGAATTGCTGGAATTGTATCCAAAGCGCCCACCGTGTCTCGCATCGCGGCTGGGGCGGCTGGTGGTGCGACACAAGCGGCCGCAATGAACCCAGGCTATGAAGAAGGAAAGCCTCTAGAATTTCAGGCCGATAAAAGAATTGATAATGCTACAAGTGGCGCTGTGCTTGGAGCTGCGGTTCCTGCGATTGGAGCCATAGCTAAGGGAATATCAAAAATTCCTAGCTCAATCTCAAAAGGGACCGCAGCGGCAGAACAGACCATGCGTCTTGCCTCTGCCGGAGCAATACAGAAAGACCTAAACTCACTAACGAAGCCAATGCAAAAAGAAATGGCCGACTACATTAGATCATCTAAGATTGCTCCCCCAGGCGCATCAGTTGAGGATGTTCTGAAGAGGTCTGATGTAAAAATAGACCAAGTCGGAAAAAAACTAAGCAGAATATATGACCAAGCATCAACCAGTCCGGCAAGCCAGCTTCCTACAAAAGAGGTAATGGACCTGTTTGACATTAGGGTTAGAGATGCTCTTAAAAAGGCAAATTATGATGTTACCGGAGAAGAAGCGCTTAGCAACCTAAGTCCATATTTTGAAAAAATAGCCAAGGCTGAAACCATAAACCCAAAGCAGCTACATAGACTGAGGATGGAACTAGACAAGGTGGAAAGAACTGCGGCGGCAGTTAGAAAAACCGCTGGAGCGAAAGATATTTCATCTCAAGAAGTAGCAACTTTCGGCATCAGAAACGCAATAAATGAAGTCCTCCAAGACATTGCGGCAAAGACAGGCGGTAAAGAGGGAGCGAGCCTTGCCAAGTACAACAAAGAATTCAGCATTCTTTCAAATATCAACAAAATATCTAATTCGGCAGTAAACCGATCCGCCGGAAACAGGATAGTTTCACCTTCTGACTATGCCGCTGGTATCGGATCTGCAATTGCCAGCACCGCCGCAACAGCGAATCCAATGACTGGGCTTCTTGTTGGCGGTGGTGGGTTGATTGCGAACAAGATGGCTAGAAAATATGGGGCTGCTGTTACTGCTCCCGCTCTTGGCGGAATATCTAAGGCATCCGGATTGGTTTCAAAAGTATCTGATTACGCTGGTGGAATTATAGATTCGGCCAGAAAAAGCCCGGCATCAACAGCGGCGGGACTGATCCGATTTAGAGGCCGGAAAGACGAGAAAAAGAAATGAACCAATACGGAACAATCGAATCGTCCCAAGGGATTCTAAAAACCGACTACAAGCCGGGAAGATCGGAGCTAGATGAAGCCCTTGCCCGGAGGAGGAAGAAACTTGCAGACGACAAGATCGGAGAAAGGGATGAGAGCTCAAGTGATGGGGACGACTCCCGTTGAGTGGATCGCAATCATTGTCGCCGTATTGTCTCCGGCGGTTGGCGTGGTCGTTTTCGCTTATGAGAAGTTTGAAACGAAAGACCATGCTGCCGAGTACCGCTCTGACATGAGGGAGTCGCTTCATAGAATTGAGGAAAAAGTAGATATTTTGCTCGAGTCAAAACGCAGGTAGTACAATAAATAGAAAGGGATGGGATTAATATGGACAAGCTAATGGAAATTTACGCATGGATCTCTCACCAGGGAGCTCTATTCTTCGCTCTTTACATGGCTTCTGAGGCAATTGGAGAGCTCCCGTTTTTCAAAAGCTCGAGCGTGTTCGGAGCAATCAAGAACGCTCTAAAATGGCTTAAAGACAAATTCCCAAAATCTCAGGGATAAGTGTCGACCATAATCACACTGATCGGGGCCTTGCCGCAGCTGTTGGAGTTAATCTCTAACTTGAAGGAGTGGCTTGGCCCTGATTTCGACAAAGCAATTCGTGAACAGAATCAAAATTACAAGGACATGAGAAATGCGATTTCCAGGAATGATGAGCAAGCTAGGGTTGATGCCGAACGCCGCATTGCTCGACGATGGAATCGCGTTTAATAGGGCGAAATAGATGAAGCTCGATAAAAAGGAATTCATTCTGAACTCCCTAAAAAGCGGCCATTATTCATGCGATGAGAATGGTTCAGTATACAGCTATAAACTTGGATCAAAAAGACTTCGGTCATCGTTTGATATTGGCAAGGGATATAGGGCCATAGTTCTTTCTATGGGTGGTAAGAACAAAACAGTGCTGTTGCATCAAGTCGTGTTTCTTGCCTTCTTTGGAGACATCGGGGACGGATTGGTCATCAACCACAAGGACGGAAACAAGGGCAACAACTCTATTTCTAACCTAGAGGCGGTTTCTCCGTCCGAGAATATGATTCATTCTTTTAAAAAAGGCCTTCATTGCCAATCCGGAGAAAGAAACAACAGAAGCAAGCTAACGGAAAAACAGGTCATAGAAATCAGGAAGAAGCCTCCAATTCGCGGGCAAGTTAACGCGATGGCAAAAAAATATGGAGTGTCTAGGCACACAATAGACAGCGTCCTTTCAGGAAAAAACTGGAAAATTGCTAGGGCCATAGCAGTCTTTTTTCTGGCTTTTGTGCCGTTTCTTAGCGGCTGCGATGACTCTACGGGAGTAGTAGTAGACGTTTGTTTCGTCGTTTCTGATCCGCCTGGGTGCAGGTGCTATCCGGCAGAGGGCGGGGATTCATACTTCCTGAAGATATCCTCTTGCGATGGATACACGACATTTTCTCCATCAGATGCTGAACAGATTTATGATCGATTGATTCAATGTAAGCAGAACGAAAAATAGGCTGTGGTAGCTCAATGGCAGAGCGACACTAGAGGGGCACCTCGGTGGTGGTCGGGTGTTCGATTCGCCCCCACAGCACCCTAATTATCCGCGCTAAATCCGTAATAAAGGGCCCTTAAATACGCATCTCGAGCTGAGATGTATTTCATCCAATGCGGCTCTCTTGCGATGGCCGCTTTTTCTAGGGTTGCTGATTCGCTTACGAGTGTGGCCGTGCAAGGGAGATCCCTTCTCACCGGGGCCTGTTCCCAAATGCTATAGGCAGCAACAAACTCATCATAAAGGTGTTTAAGTTTATAGCTCATTTGGATTCACCGCTTGATCCATAGAAAATCATATCCCCGCGCTTTCTAATGAAGGTGGGACTACGCTCCGGAGCGACACTGGGAGCCGCCCCGGAGACGCAAGCAGTACGATCCGGCGTAGAAGTGTAGACACCGGATGTAGCCTCAGAATACCCACATTCTGGATGCCCGCAATTGGAATTGTCGTTATTCAGAAGAACCGGGCATTTTCTGTGCATCTCGTTTGGACAGGTAACGCTCATGTTTTTGGTTGGCCCTTTCGCATTCTTTTTTTATGTATTCGTCCTGTGTATCGCTGTCATATCCGAAGGTTTCTAATCGATCGATTTTGAGATCAGGAGTTCCGTGAAAACAAATTTGTACTTCAGAAGTTTTTAAACGGCTTACCCATAGCTGCGTTGATTTATTGCAAGAACAACAGGTTATCGATAGCCGCTGACCGATCTTTCTTTTGGTCGATAGAACCCCCATTTATGGATTCTTTGCCAAGATTTTTCTGACCCTGGAAGCAATGAGATCGCGCTTGTCTCCGCGAAGCGTGGACCAATACCTTGCTCCTCCGCGCTTCCCGGTAGCAATGCATCCATCTTTCCGGACCCATTTCTCCATGATGATGACTGCGCACCTCAGATTCGTTGCGACATCATGCAGCTCTTTTGCCTTTTGGATTCTCGCCCCGTAGGCATTCACGCTTTCAATGGAAACTTGGAGAAGCCCGCGGCTCACTACTCTATTGCCGCTTACATCATCGAAATCCTCGACATAGATGCACTGTGGGTCGAAATTGCTCTCCTCACGAGCCATGCAGGAAATAAGGGCCACATAGAAAGACTTTCGATCGAATGGCTTACTAGATGGGACAAAATCCTTCATGTCAGAGGGAACATCCCCAGCTAGGAGCCAAGGGCCGAAATCCTGTAAAGACTTAATCAGGGACTCGGTCCATTCCTTGGCGAAAAACAGTCCATCCCAGTCCGAAGCGGGGAGACCTGGAGGCGGAGGCCCTTCCGGGATCTTTACTGGGGCCGGAAGGGATGGGGATTCTTTTCTTCCAAAGAAAAAATTCCATATGCGGGAAAAAATGGACATGGGGCAAATATCAATCCGGGAAGCGGCGGATGGCAATGATTTTATCTTCTGAAAACCAATTACCGCCCACTTTGTTTTGCTGGTTTCCGCCGAACAGAATCAAGCGACCATGCGATGGGCCGGCATGAATAAACGCGACGTGATTAGGGAGGACAGCAATATCGCCTGGCTGGCCGGTTCCGGGTATTCCGTAGTCTTTCCAAGAGATGGCCGCGGCCGATCCAGTCCCTTCATATCCATTCATTACTGCGGCGGCATTCATGAATGCCGAACACCAGGGAGTTTCATCGTCCGTGGCTTTTAGCGTGGTGAATGAGTGATACCAAATAATCCTTCGATTATGATCATGGCCCGCGATCTCAGATTGTCCCTTTTCCTGAAGTGCCCACCGAAATGGGGCAAGCGGATCTCTCATCGCTCAGACTCCAATGCCGCTCGGGTTACGCGGGACTTTGACCCAACGGATACGGCAATTTCTTCATAGAATTCGACTCCGGGAACGGTCTGTCCTCCCTTGTGGGCTGCAATAAGCATTTTCTCATTTGGCTCAATAATCAGGAATACTCTCGGGATCTTCTCGAGATCCAGGATTCTAACTTTCGTGTTCTTCCGGGTTCCCTTGATTTGAAGCTCTCCAATATCGTGCTGACGACCTTGAAACTCCATCTTGGCAATGGCTTGCTCGGTCTTTGCTTTCTCTGCAAGGGCCGCATTCATGGCTTCGGCCTCTTCGGGGCCAGCGCCGAACATGTTGATAGTCTCTTCAAGTGCTGCCTTTTCCGCCTCTTGCTTTGCCTTTAGATCTTCGATCTCGCGCTGCCGCTCGGCTTCGGCTTCCCTTAGCTTGGCCTGTTTAATGGCTTCCTGTTCGGCTGCGAATCGATTTAGCTCCGTCCGGAGATGAGCTTCGGCCTTGTCTAGCGGATCTCCGATTTGCCGGCAGTATTCATTGACCGATTTCACTCGCTCATTCAGGGGCTCAACTAGAATTTTTCTCTGTTTCTCGATTTTCAGCTTTAGGCCGCGAATGGTCTTTGCCGCTTCTAGTGCCTCATTGCTGGATTCAAAATCAGACACTTTCGCAAGCATCGCCGGCGCGACGTAATGTGTGATCTCGGCCTTGATTTCATTGAATTGATCTAACTCGCTCATTTTGCGTTCCTCATGCCGATCTCTCTCTGTAGCTGTTCAAGGAATGAACGCATTTCATCCAAGGAAAGAACATCGGTGGGCTTCTTGAACTCCGATTTAGACCAATCGGTAATTTCAGAAGGACTCATAGAAAGCATTTTTGCGGCTTCTCGAATTGCAACAGCAACCTCTGCCCTGGTCATTAGAGCAACGGGGGTTCCTGCGGGAGCCGCCTTTGGAGTGATTATGGGCGTTACTGCTGGCGCTGCCGATGGCATGTCTACGCCGGATGACTTTGGAATGATGACCGACTTTACCCCATTTATCGTTACGGATGGAGCGGGCTTTTCCTTTGCCGGAAGGGCCCAATCAGGAAGCTGCGGAGGAGCCCAATAGAATGAATCGCCGCCCTTTGTCTTTCCCCATCGGTAGCCTTCTTTTCTTGTGGGACTGATGTCGGCATAGCCCGACTCGAGCATGTACAAATAACGACCGATACCCCATGCGCTTCCGGCTCGCTTCAATGCGCTAGAAATGCCGCCCTTGAATGGTTCAAAATCTGTCTGTTCTGCACCATCTTCCTTTGTGACCCACTCGCTGCCGATTCTAACGGAAAGCTGGCACATCACACCTCCGGCGATCCCGGTCACTCCTCCAAAAGGGGAGTAAGAAACCTTCCATGCATCGGGGCCGACAACTTCATCTAGGCGGTTCTGAATTGCTCGGGCCGAGACGTAAGCAAGAACCATCGCATAGATGTTTCCGTTTCGGTCTTTGTCGGCTTGGGCAACTCGCCATTCAATGTCCTCCGCTGGGAACGGGGCCTGAAGGGACTTCATCAAATCATTGGGTGTGGTCAAAATGCTCATGTTTTTCTCCGTTATGGATTTTGGGACTGGTTACCTTTTTGGCGTTTAAAAATCAACCGCATTTCTGCTTTATAATCTCTTTTAGGACGGTATGGATTGCGCCTTCTCTTTCATCTTCCGAGTAAATTCCTTCGTTGATCAGCTCATCCGCCTTTTCTGCGGCAATCGGCAAATACTTCTCAAAAAGCCTATTCAATTCAATTTCTTTGAAATCGCATAGCATTGGCATTCTTGCCTCCATTAATTTAACCCCGTCCCGAGCCGGGGCCATTTCTTCCAGACTCCGGGGCCTTCCAGGGGATTCTCGGGAATCCGATTCCTGGGAGTGATGCGGCCACGGTTGCGAGGAATCTATTTTTTCACCAGCTTCATCAAGCCGAAAACTTCCTTAATTTCCCAGCCTCTTTTTGAAAGCTCATCTTTCAACTTGGGATATTTTTTAATCATTGCGGCCCACCCAGCTCTGTGTTGTTCGGTGTGCTTCTCTCTGCAAAGAGGAATGATGTCATCAAGACCATTCCCGCCTCCGGCGCCTTTTGATCTTATATGGGCACGATCGGCCTTCTTTCCGCAAAGCACGCATATGACCGCCGCATTCGCCATACCCCTAAAAAACGCTCAAGCTCACGGCTACGAAAAACCCAATGTTCGCCATATGCGAAAAGGTCATTTCGGAAAACTTCTTCCGAAGCGTGAAATATCCGATTTGATACCAACGGGTTAAATGAAAGAATCCAGATTGATTCCTCTCATATGATTTCAGAATAGATCCCTGGCGAAGCACCAGATAATAAAGGCGCTCAAGTGTCCCCATGTAATGAGCAATCAAGAATCCCAATGCCGGAATCCATGAACCGAGAATAAAGCAAACGGCCGCCGCTCCGCCGATCTCCCATATCTTCTGAACGATCCGGTAAGGGGCTTCGTTTCCGACGTACATGTTCGGCGCGACCTTTGGCATGAGGAGCCGCGCTGGAAAGGGCCAGTCCCTTCCATTCAATCGATTCCTCTCGTACTGAATCCCGTAAATCCAAGCATCCAGACCCACACACAGAGCGATGTAGGAAAGCGCGATCAGGGGTTTATAAAGAATAGGGATGTCCATTTAGTTCTTCCAAGTTTCTAGATCAGAAACAGACATCTCGTATCTTCCGATATTGAAGTAACGCCCGGCCTTGTTTTGGTTTTCGTAGGTCGTGTGCCTTCGCTTGGTTTCCAGCGTGTAGAAAACGACCTTCCCATTTTCCAGGATCGGCTTCATCGCGTAAAGCTGCATGATCCCGTTCGTCCTTGGGATGAACACAGATTTATTCTTTGCCCTAGTGAAGCTCGTTCCGTTTGAAGAGAACACAAGCTGAACATCAATGGTTTGTTCATCTCCCGAGTAAGGCGGAAGCTGTTCGGTGTCCTGGCCTCCGTTTCCTTTTCGGAGCACGTTTAGGAACCCGTAGTAGGTCCCATTGATCTTCTCAACCGGCATCGAATAAAATTCTTTATTCTGAGAAAGGTCTTGGGCGTCCATCTCAAGAATCAGACTCTTAGGTGTCCAGGTGTTGAAATCGGAAGACTTCATAAAAGAAATCGTTCTCGGACCACGTCCTCCACCGATCGTCCTCACATACGCATAAAATTCATTCGTAGCGTCGTTGTACATGAGCGCCGTATCTTCGCCCGTGGCGACCGTGTATGGCTTCTTCGTCCAGTTTAGACCATCAGGAGAAGTCCAGAATCTTGCGTTACTGTTCCCGCTCACCCAGATGTTATCCATAGCGAAGTAGGAGCCTCGAGCGAAAAGGATTGTGCCGTAAGGAATGGATCCGGGTGTCCGGTTGGTAGGATTAAAGCTACCCGAAAGCCCTGTAGGACTTGTGCTCACCACGGGGATCCCGCCCCAAGAGTAAAAGAGTTTCGTTAGATCATTCTGTCTCATCGCTCCGGTGTAGGGAAAGATCACAACATCCGTGGATCCGCTCCCTAGAGTCGCAATCGACTGGTCACTTCCCGGTGATGTTTTTCTCACAGGGTATTTGAGGGATGTAGGCGTGGGCAGAGGGGTTACGGTGGGGACAGGTGTCATCACCACTTGTGGCACGATACATGCGTCCACTGGAACCAAGGGTGCCGGGCAGGTGATTGCGAATGCAGAGTTTACCAAAGCCAAAAGTAGAATCATTTTTATCCCTCGTTACTTAGAGAATCCCATAGGAAATACGGTTAGTCATTTCTTCTCCACTGTGGAGTCGGCTTTTTTGTTTTTGTAACGCTCAAATGCCCCAGGAATATCCCCAAGCGCCTTTGCCCAAACCTCTTGCGGCGCTTCGTAATCAAACAGGGATCCCCACTCGGCACCATCTTTGTACGCATATACCTGTAAGCATGGCCATGGCCCGCGTACTTCTCCAGTTTCTTCGTCAACTCCGCCATGAAGGACGTAATCTGCGACGCGAACATCGTATCCAGCGCTCTTCAGCTTTTCGATCTCTGAGAGGACATCTTTCGGGAGTTCTTTCATTTCTCGCCCCGGATCTTCGCGATCTCTGTGAGGGCTTCGAGCGACTCATTCATATTGGTGCAGCAAGACTGGCAACGGCTCTCCTTCAGTCCCTTCAGCGCCCCCTCAGCCACTTTCAGTGCACGCTGAAGCCGGGATATCTGCACAGCTCGGTGGGCCAGCGCGTCTTCGTGGAAAGACAAGTCCTTCAGGCTTTCTCTTGCGGCGAGTAGCTCGGTGCAGAGGGATGCGATTTCCTCGGGGAAATCGCAATATCGGCGATCCTTGGCGTCTTGCAGGATCTCCTCAACCACTTCTTTCGAGAGGGGGGTCATTCGCATCTCTTCATTGCGCCGCCAGGTGCGTCTCGCATCAATGCGGCGACTCGCTCTTCAATCGCCAGCTTTGCGTCGGGCCACTCTGAGTTTCTTAAGTGAAACCAGACTTTTAATAGTTCGCAGACTTCCTTAATCCATTCTTCTCGGTTGCTCATTTTTCTTCTTCCTTTCGGGTTCTGTGAGGAGCGCGTCCCGCGCCTCACGTATTAGGTGCTCGTGCTCCGACAGGGAGATCATCGGAACGGCGACACTGTTCATTGCTGGAATAGTGTACGGCTTATGATTTCCCATCTTGAAGTACAGCGTTGTCCTCGGCGGGAACTTGGGGTCGGTCATAACTTTGAGTTCCTAACCATGTCCATGAACCGGCTACCTCTGTTGCCCATCTCGACGAGAGCGTCTCCGAACGCTTGTCTTGCCATGTCGCGCTGTAGCCGCGCTTCCCTTAGCTCCTTGATCAGCGCGAGGATGACGTCGGGAGAGCAGGCGGCGATGAAGCCTGGGTCTGAATGCGTTGGCGAAAGGTCGCGAAGTAGTCCATTTTCTGGATCTCTCGTCTGAATCGTGGTTAGACCGTCCATTCCTCTGTCGCTCGTCAAAACGACGTGGCGAGGGCCGCAGTCTCTGACTAGCGCGTGGCGATTAAACCAGCGCCAAGGCCCCGGGGTCGCCAGCTTCGCCTTCTCCTCAAGCGCAGACAGCTCTTGGTCGGTCATCCCCAAACCCTCCAGATAACAAATAATATTCCGGCTGGTCCGATGAGCGCCTGTGGGCCGATAGATGCCACCCCAAGCTCAAGAAGACGAACATTTTTCCCGATGGTGATGACCGTTCCGAGTAAGTGCAAAACTGAGATCACCAGTACGATCCAATCAAGAGGCCTCATCCCCGCTCCTTGCTCTCTAGGTACGCTTTGCAGCGGAGACAGGTGACTTTTCTCGGACTCCAACTCATGCCCCACGCATTCTTTTCCCCGCACAGCATTTTTGCGCTGAAGTTTAGATCCTTCGTTTCACGCACGAACTCTTTTTTGGTAACGGAATGCACGCGCAGCTTCCTCACCCTCGGTTTCTTCTTGGGTTTCACGCTTCCTCCTCATCGTCATAGGGCCATCTGGAAACATCCCCGACCGTTGGCGCTCCGCACTTGCACTCGTGGGGCCACTTGCCTTTGTGTTTCGAGCAGTAGGTAAACTCGATCATTCCGCCTGTCTCTGCGTCGTCGGTTGAGTCGGTCACGCTTCCTCCTAAATCTCTCCCGCATGCTTTCGTGGCGAGAACTCACGTTTTGTGCGGTCAGGCCCAGCCGTCTATCTTGCAAAGCTCGTGATTCATCCTGTGGTGATTCTGACAAAGCGGAATCACCGCAAGAGGGTCTTCGTAAGTAACGTGGTGAAACTCTTCGGCAAGCTTCTGGCAATTCCCTGCCGCACACGAGTACAGTTTAGAATCCTGATAATACGCCTTCGCGGCCTCTCTGGCCTTGCATCTGTTTCTTAGTCGTCTCTTTGAGTCGCTGTCTCTTCGACGGCGCGTAAGAATATCTTCGTTGCTCTTTTTACAAGACTTACAGATATAGCTAAGGCCATCCTTTTTTCGGATGTCCTTTCCAAATTCGGAAAGAAGCCTCGTCGTGTCACATTTGTTGCAATGTTTTTTCATAAAGCCGCCGCACCTTCCCTTTCGGGAACCTAAACCGACCGCGACCCCGACCACGACCGCGACCGCGACCCCGACCACGACCGCGACCCCGACCACGACCACGACCGCGACCGCGACCCCGACCCCGACCCCGACCACGACCACGACCGCGACCCCGACCGCGACCCCGACCGCGACCGTCTTAGCTGGAGCTTAGTCACTTGCCCGGCCCAAACGCCTCGATTGCGTTCTTCATGATGTAAACCTTCTTTCCCGGAAGATCCTGCGCATCTTCGTATCCGGGCTTTGTGAATGGTCCGGTTTCATAAACCAGTCTCGCGTTTTCAAGGAGGATGCAGTCCCCATTCACGCCAGAAAGAACCCCGGCGTAGATGTAGCTCATCGCAAACACCATGACGTTTTGGCCCATCATTCCGACGAGGCCCTCATTTTCTACTTCGACGACTTCTACCAACTTTTTCATACCGCCCCGCTCTTCTTTTTGTTCTGTTGATCCAAAATAAACTGCACGATGTCCGCAAACAAAACATTCCCAGATTCCGAACGAGCACGAAGAGAAATCGCGAATAGGTTCGTAATGTACAAAGAAACGTTCGGATGATTCGGAGTCTGGAGGGTACTTCGCACGAAATTACTCACTTCGTCGAACTCTTCACGGGAGAGGTTATTCCAATCCGCCACGAGAGACGCCTTGTCTGTCGTCAGGATCTCTTTCAAGGAATCTTGGAGGTTGTAATAGTACAGCATCCCATCCGGCCACGGGAGGGCCGATGCCGCATCCCAATGGGTGAGTAGATCCAAGTAAAACCCGATACTTTTCTTGATGTTTTCTACGTTGCTCATTTAATCCCCTTTTGTTTCATATCCCACGCTCCACCCATTTCGCGACCAGAAGGCCCATCAATGCGACCCACCAGAAAATAACTTCAGCCATTAAAAATCCCCAAATGCCAGCAACCCAATTGTAACGAAAAACCCGGTCACTCCGCCGATCCAATATCCCACAGCAAAAGGAATCAACCAGGGAGCCATCAACAGAAGAACAATAACGCCAACGGTGAACATTAATAGTCCGCCTTGATGGAATGCCGATCGATTGCAACCTTTGCGGTATGACGGGAGTCTTCCTCAACTAGCCAAATCGTGTCCACATCAAACCGCTCGGCCACAATCAGCGCATCGATCAATCGAATTAGTTTAATTGTCTTTTGGTCCTTCGTGATGACTTGGAATGAAATCATCCGAACACCGCAGGGAAATCGCGGCCATAAATCTCGAGGTATTCCTGTGCGGAGGAAAGGGCGAGCTTTCTCGCATCCTCGCCGGCATACTGATCCGGGCATGTTTCCATGAGATGATCGGCCAGGGCTTCGACATCATCTTTGGTGAAAGATTGGGGCTCTGGGGGCTGGATTAGATAACGATCCATGTGTCCTCGCTTCTCGCCGCATCACCGGCGCAGGTTCATTATGCCATGCTTTTGACGCCATCTCAACTCAAAACGGCAAAAACCGGAAAAATGCCCATTTGCCACCAGACGCGCCAGGATTCGATTTAAGGGCCTCATGGTTTGTCTGCCTCTCGGCCCGGAGACGGCGACCAGACGCGAATGGCGACCCTTCCCTGCCCCTGTGGAGCCTTCTCCCAGCGGCAGTCCCAAGGGCCTGAGTTAGAAAGCCGATCATCCAGGATTACCCCCGCGAGCTTCAAACCATCCACTGCGTGTTTGAATCCCCGTACCAGACCATCATAATCGGGCATTGTGGAGCTATAGCGGGTGAGGGTCAGGCGGTACGTCTCGAGCGGCGCCGGCGGCTTTTTGGACACACACGCCGCCCACACGAGTTTTTTCCACTTGTCCGCCTCGGCATGGGCATAGCGCCAGTGTGTGCTTTTTGCCCCGGAGGAGTTCGCCATCTTTGGGAGCCCCTGAATTTCAATCTCCAGGAGGTAGCTCACGCCGTTTGTTCCATCACGCACTCACAGGATTTCATAACGTTCGTTGAAGAATCCGAATCCTCGTCCAGGGGGGGTAAGTACATCCCGACGCCGCGACATTGCTCGCAATCGGTCTTGGCACGGTTCTTTCGAGGCTTTGCAGTTGCTTCATTCGCCAATGATTCGCCCAGGGCTTCCAGGTGGGAAAATGAATCCGACTTCGTCAGCCGCATGATGTTCATGTGCTTCGCGGGGTCATACCCATCGCCCTTGACCTCGCCACAGAATCCCCTCAGAGCATTCCGCAGCCGGGGTAGGCCCTTGGATTTCAGGAGCCCATAAATCTGAACCTCATCCAGGCGGGGATTCCTATCGCGCCCATAATGCTTCAGGGTCCGGCCCCATTCTTCCAATGCTTGAGTCATATCCTCGGGAGATATACCCGCCCCCCCTTGGGGGGATTGGGGGGTTCCCTGTATTTGTATTTTAGCAAGAGCAGGAGCAAGAGCAGGAGCAAGAGGGTACGCGGTCGCTACATCCCGATTGGGATTGTCTAGCAAAACTGTAGCGGGGGCTAGCGATCGCTTGGCATTCTCGGCCCTTTTTAGTCCACCATTTCTTCCGGCTTCAACTCGTTGCTTGATCCAATCAAAATGCTTTTCGGCACCCAAAACCATGAATCCATCCTCGTATGGGACGACCCAGCCGGACTCAATCATGGGCTCTAGCCCCTTGGCCCGAAGCTCCGATGCCTGGATTGCCGTGCCCTTTTTATATGCCTCTTGACCGATCCGAAACAGGCGCAAAAGCATCCCAAGAGCTCGGTCCCTATCGCCCGCCACCAGACGCAAAAGCGCCCAAAATTCCTCTGCGGATTCCACCCTATCGTCAAAATTAATTCTAGCCAATTTTCCCCCATTTTAGTCATGGCACCCAATTCGCATTGAATGAGATGGGGAGTCTTGATAGATTCGCCGCATCTTTTCTTGTTGTTCAGGCGGAAAAGTAAGCGGTCCCTGGCGCTATCGTCAAGGGGCCGTTTTTATTTGCAGCGCGGCAATCATTCCCAAGGTTGTTTTTTGCGGAATACAGGCGTTTTCCCAAGACGAAAACTTTTTTCTGTTGCCTTGGAATATTCGATTTCATCGATGCATTCACACACCGGAGCATCACCAGAAACCGCAGCGTACTTCCCGGAATCCCATCCTCCGCGGAGGCAGAAAATTCTACATTCAGCGTCCCGAACTTGGAGCACGCAATCTCCGGCAAGGCTGTAGGCAGTCCAGAAAACAATCAGAATCATCCAGGCGGCAAGCACGAACCAATCGATTAGCCACTTCCACATAGGGAAATTTTTGCCCATTCCGCTTGTTTTAACCAGTGACCCGCTTCAGATTGTTCCCATGAAGGTACATTGTCCCCACGATAAAATGGTCCCCATCGGGGAGCTTATCCCCCATCCGAAGAACCCAAACGTCCATAGCGATGACCAGATTGAAAGACTTGCTAAAATCCTAGAATACCAGGGTTTTCGTTATCCAATCAAAGTTTCAAATCTGTCGGGGTTCATCACTTCAGGGCATGGGAGACTTGCCGCCGCAACAAAGCTTGGTCTCAAGAAAGTTCCGGTGTCATTTCAGGACTACGAATCGGAGGAGCAAGAATATGCCGATGTAGTTTCAGACAACGCCATTGCATCATGGGCGGAGCTCAAACTTGCCGACATCAACATTGAAATCCCGAACCTAGGCCCAGATTTCGACATTGACCTGCTTGGGATCAAGAACTTCAAAATCGATGTAGCCGAGAATGATGGTATGACTGATCCCGACGC
>CAZDML010000035.1:0-16845 GCA_964506645.1 uncultured Elusimicrobia bacterium
TTTCTCCGAGATACACACGCCGTGCTTCGGGATCAGACAAGAGGGCCTGAGCATTGCCTTCGCGCAGAACCCGGCCTTCGTACATAATGTAGGCCCGGTCGACAATTTCCAGCGTCTCACGCACATTGTGGTCCGTGATGAGCACGCCGATACCCTTGGCCTTTAAACGTTTCACCACGCTCTGAAGGTCTGCCACAGCCAGTGGGTCAATCCCGACGAACGGCTCATCGAGCAACAAAAATTGAGGGTCCGTCACGAGCGCTCGGGCCACCTCACAGCGACGCTTTTCTCCCCCCGAAAGGGTGGAGGCCATTTGGCCGCGCAGATGAATGAGACCCAATTCCTGGAGCAGCCTCTCGATTTTCTCTTCTTTTTCTTTCTCATCGAGCGGGCGGAATTGAATGACCGCCCGCAAATTTTCTTCGACCGTGAGCCGGCGGAAAATAGACGGTTCCTGCGCGAGATATCCAATACCCAAACGCGCCCGACGATACATCGGCTCCCGCGAAATCTCCCGATCGGCCAGAAGCACACGCCCCCGGTCCGGGCGGATCAAACCGACGATCATATGGAAACTCGTGGTCTTCCCGGCGCCATTGGGCCCCAGAAGTCCAACGACTTCTCCTGGCTCGACATGGAACTCAATACCGCGCACGACGGAACGTTTCCCGTAGGATTTATAAAGAGCGTCGGCGCGAAGGCTCATAAGGTCGAAGGCACGATATGGCCCTTCACGTCATCGAGCAAGCGCATCTTTTTCTTCTGCAGATCGACCAGAGCCCGGCGACTAACAAAATCACCGCTGCCTTGAGACTGTTTAAATTTCACACGGGTCGAGCGCGAGTTGCTCCATAAATGCAGGAGCTGTGTCGATCGATCAAATTTTCCCTGTTCCGAAGACGACCAAAAGCTGTCGGTTTGCTTCACAATCACATGCTTCTTCGCCCACACGACTTCTTCCGCATGCTGCGCGATAAAACGATCGGCGGTGATCACAACAGGAGCCGTATCGGAAATGGTTTGCCAGCGCGTGACTCGCGCTTTTTTCCATAGCTCGGTCGTTTGTGCTCTCGGGTCATAGGTCGCCCGTTCGCCTGTGGCCACGACTTTTTCTCCCTTGTCCGAAATCCACGTACCTACGATGTTGCCATACCCCTGGACGACACCGGTCGCTTTCGTACGAACCATCTTATCTCCAGCAATCGTATTGGGACCGTCTTTCATAAGTACATGCCCCGTAAAAAGGGTCGTTTCCCCGTGATCGACCAGTTCCAACTGATCGCTCGTGATCGTAGTTTCAGACTCCGCGGCCCAGACTGCCGGGGTCATCATCAAAAGACCGATCCAGAGAAAACGTGTCATTTCTTTTTTGCCTTGGACTTTACCGCTTTCATACGAACAGTCTGCTGTCCAATCTTGACCGTTTTTAAATCGGGGGTGGCTTCTAAACCTTTTCCATCCGTAATAGAGTCTGGTTTTTCCAGGTGTACCGGGTCATCTGAAAACAAACGATCTTTTTTTGGATCGTAGCGCAGCCGCTCTGTGGTAAGCGTGGTGCTGTCCGCGTTCACAACCGTCACTCCCCCCCAAGCCTCCATGGCATGCGTTTCGATGTTGACGCGTCCCAGCGGCGCGGATAAAGTCGAGTCCACCTGAATGTCCTTGTAAAACTCCGCATACGGCTTGTCCAGTTCGGCCGTTTGATTGTTTTCCCAGATGCGCCCGCGTGCGGCGGTGAGCGTCATGGATTTTTTCCCCTGCTGAATATCCCGCAGTTGAAAATGCTCCAAAATTTGGGAAGGCGGATTCTCGGCCTGTGCGGCCTGTGTCGCAGGCATGGGATCTTTGCATCCCGCCAGAAGCAGCGGGAGCAACCACCAGACCCGCCGCATTAGAGCAGTCCTTCGGAAAGAAGATCACGCTCGTCTAAAAGACCAATCGGCTGCCCTTTTTCATTCACCACAGGCACATTATCGCAGCGCAGGCGGTGCAGCAGCTTGGCCGCGTCGCCCAGACGTGTTTGTGGATGAATAACATGCGGGTGACGCGTCATGATATCGCGCACCATTTTCTGCAAAATTTTAGGATCATTGGGCGCCATACGCCGAAAATCACCATCCGTAAAATAGCCTACTAGTTTTCCGGCACCATTCACGACGCTCGTGGCTCCGGCACGGGTACGCGTCATCACCTGTAGAGCATCTCGCACGGATTGGCTTTCTTTGACAATCGGATTCTCGCGCCCCTTGTGCATCAAATCTTTCACTGTCCAAATCAGACGCTTGCCAAGCACTCCCCCCGGATGAAGCCGTGCAAAATCTTCGGCTTTAAATCCGCGGACATCCATGAGCACCATGGCCAAGGCATCCCCCATGGCAAGCATGGCCGTCGTGGAGGTTGTCGGCGTTAAATTGTAGGGACAGGCTTCGCGGGTCACGCGAATCGGAATCACAATGGTGGCTGCGCGCGCCAAGCGCGACTGAGCGCGGCCCGTCATAGCAATGAGAGGAACCTGCATGCGCTGGATGGACGGCAAAAGCTGTTTGAGTTCCGGCGTTTCACCGGAGAAAGAAAGCGCCAGCACGACATCGTGCGGGGTAATCATCCCGAGATCGCCATGCATGCCTTCCGAGGGATGAACAAACGTCGCCGGTGTTCCTGTGGAGGCCAGCGTCGCCGTAATCTTACGGCCGATCAGTCCGGATTTTCCCACTCCCAACACAACGACGCGCCCTTTGCAGGCTTCCATCAGTCGAATGGCTTCAAGGAAATGACGATCAATGGCGCGCACTTGCGCACTCACCGTCAAGGCCTCCATGCGGAGCACCTCTCGGGCGCGACGAATCAGCGCTGTATCAGTGGCTGGCACCGGGATTTCCTCCTGAGGAGGGCGTCTGATGCGGATAAAGCCACGGGGTAATTTCGGGCGGCAGATGCCGCATGTAAGGCTTTAACTTCGCACGCACGACAAAAAACGAAACAATGAGCAGGCCATAAATAATCACAAGCGTTTTCCGGTGCCATGCCCAGCTTGGCTGCCACAGCGGCGGCAGCTGCAGATTCATGCCGCATTTCTTACAGGACTTTACGGTGTCTTTGTTCTCCACAGCACACTGCGGACACTTCATGCCAGGCCTCCCTTCAAGGATTTGGATACACGGTCCAGTTTCTGAAGCGCGTCTAACACCTTCGGTACAACACCGAGCGTCAAACTGTTCGGTCCATCGGAGAGCGCATGATCGGGCGAGGGATGGACTTCGGCGAAAATGCCGGCGACCCCCAGACCCACGGCGGCACGGGAAAGCGGGAAGACGTATTCACGCTGCCCTCCCGACGCATGTTTGAGTCCACCCGGAAGCTGCACGCTGTGGGTGGCGTCATAAATCACGGGATACCCCCACTGCTGCATCACGGCCAATCCGCGCATATCCACGGTTAAATTGTTATAGCCAAACGACGTCCCGCGTTCGGTAAGCAGAATACGGCGATTTCCCGTAGACTCAAGCTTCAAAACGACCTGTTCCATATCCCAAGGCGCCAGGAACTGTCCCTTCTTCACGTTCACCGCACGACCGGATTCTCCACAGGCAAGGAGCAGATCCGTCTGCCGACATAAAAATGCGGGGATCTGCAAAATATCCACCACACTGGCCACCATGGGGACGTCTTCTTTCCAGTGCACGTCCGTCAGAATCGGGCAACCGACTTCTTCCTTGATGCGTCTCAGAATATCGAGACCCTTGTGAAGTCCTGGACCGCGAAACGCTTTGATCGAACTGCGGTTGGCTTTATCGTAGGACGCCTTAAAAACAAACCCCATGCGCCGGTCTTTGGCGATACGCACAAGCTTCTTGGCAATGGATACCGTAAGCGCTGGATTTTCAATGACACAGGGGCCTGCAATCAGCGCCAGAGGCGCTTCGTTTTGGAATGTGACCCCATCAACAAGGACCTTATGCGATTTAGACATTCGCTATCGGGAGTGGATTGGGCTCCCGTCCATGAATGGACTTAAAGTCGAGCGATGCCGCGATGAATCCGCGGAAGAGCGGGTGCGCGCGCATCGGCCGAGACTTAAATTCCGGATGGAACTGACCGGCAATAAAGAACGGATGTGCGGTAATTTCCACAATCTCCGCGAGATGGCGCTCCGGATTTTCCCCGGAGATTTTCATGCCATGGGCTTCAATCGTGCGTTTGTATTTGGGATTAAACTCGTAGCGGTGGCGGTGGCGTTCTTCCACTTCCGTCTTGCCGTACAGGTTCGCTGCCAGAGTCCCCGGCTTAATACGACAGTTATAAACGCCCAATCGCATGGTGCCACCTTTGCGATGGACATTTTTCTGATCCGCCATAATATCGATCACGGGATGCGGTGTCTTCGCGTTAAATTCCGTGGAATGGGCGTTCTTGAGACCACACACATTGCGCGCGAACTCAATCACCGCCGTCTGCATGCCTAAACAGAGCCCCAAATAGGGGACCTGATGTTCGCGTGCATATTTGATCACAGAGATTTTGCCTTCAACGCCACGATCGCCGAACCCGCCCGGAACGAGTATGCCTTGCACGTCAGCAAGCTCCCGTTCAAGATCGGGGGTTTCAACATCAAGATATTTAATGTTCACACGCGCATCATTGGCGATCCCGCCGTGCAAAAGCGCTTCGACCACGGATTTGTACGCGTCCTTGAGCTCTACATATTTGCCAGCCAAAGCCACCGTCACACGTTTTCGTGGGTTCTTAATTTTTTCCACCATCTGCGCCCAATCTTCCATCCCGTTGCGATGACTGCGCTGCCGCAGCTGCATGAGCGCCAGCTCGTCCAGTCCTTCACGTTCAAAGGCAAGAGGCACGTCATAAATGGTGGAGGCATCGCGTGCTTCTACCACCGCTTCTGGCGACACGCTGCAGAAAAGACCAATCTTCTTGCGCAGCTCTTCTTCCATCGGCCGTTCGGTGCGGCAGACGATAATATCTGGCTCAATCCCGATTTCGCGAAGTTTTCCCACGCTGTGCTGCGTCGGCTTGGTTTTCATTTCTTCCGAAGAACGGATATACGGCACGAGCGTCACATGCACATAGAGCACGTTGTCGCGTCCGACATCCAATCGAATTTGGCGGATGGCTTCCAGGAACGGCAAACTTTCAATATCCCCCACCGTACCGCCCACTTCCACGATAATAACGTCTTTATTCGGCGCAAGCGCCGTCACGCGGGATTTAATTTCGTTGGTGATATGCGGAATCACCTGAACTGTTTTCCCTAAAAATTCACCGCGTCGCTCTTTACTGATAACCGCGTCATAAATCTGACCTGCCGTGCAATTGTTCTTACGGCCCATATCCTGATCAAGAAATCGTTCGTAATGTCCCAAATCGAGATCGGTTTCCGCGCCGTCTTCCGTCACATACACTTCCCCGTGCTGATAGGGGCTCATCGTTCCCGGATCGACATTGATATACGGGTCGAACTTCAACATATCGACTTTCAAGCCGCGCGATTTCAAAAGACGCGCCAGCGATGACGAGGTAATGCCCTTTCCTAACGACGATACAACACCACCCGTGACGAAAATGTATTTGGTCATATTCGCTCACTCTTTTTTGTATGGCTCTTCGCCAGAATTCGTTCCACGCGCTTTACATCTCCAGGCACATCCACGGCACACGTGACCCCCGTCGCGATGACCGTCTTTATGGCACACCCATGTTCCAGCACCCGCAGCTGCTCTAATTTTTCGCTTTGTTCTAAAGTGGAGGTCGGCAATGCCGCAAAGCGGAACAAAAAGGCTCGACGAAACGCATACAGCCCCATATGGATCCAGCGCGGCGCATGCGACGGCTCATCGGCCGAACGCTGCACAGGAATCGGCGCACGCGAGAAATAAAGCGCGTAGTTCATACGGTCGAGGACAGCCTTGACAGCATTCGGGCTTTTCCATTCACGTTCATTTTCCGGCTTGCGCACCGCGGTTGACATCACCGCTGACGCGTCATTCTGGAGCGCTTCAACGACCTTATCGATCGTGATCGAAGACAAAAGCGGTTCATCCCCCTGGACATTGACAATAATGCCGGCGCGGCTGGCACGCGCGACCTGCGCAACGCGGTCGGTACCCGACGGCAGTTTGGGCGAGGTCATCATGGCCTCGCCCCCAAACCCTCGAACAACTCTGGCGATCCGGTCATCATCCGTAGCCACAACAACACGTGTCACGCGCTTGGCGTTTCGAGCGCTTTCCCATACCCACTGCACCATCGGCTTCCCCGCAATTTTCGCCAGAGGTTTTCCAGGAAAACGTTGCGCGGCATAGCGACAGGGGATGACAGCTAAAACATCGTTTCGCGTATCAGGCATGATGTTTAATCGACTCCAAAAGTTCTTCGCGGGTCACGGTCGCGGTTCCAACTTTCCCGACAACAATGCCAGCCGCAAAATTAGCGAGTTCTGCCGCGGTGCGGAGCGGGGCCCCAGCCGCAAGCGCCAGCGCCATGGTACCGACGACCGTATCTCCGGCGCCCGTCACATCATAAACCTCCCGTGCTCGCGTCGGAATATGCACGGGCGGCTTTTTCTTTTCGAACAGACTCATCCCACGTTCCCCGCGCGTGATTAATACGGATTCACTCTTCAAAAGTTTTAATATCTGCGCACCGAGATTTTCCACATCCTCTTCACTGCGCACCTGGCGCACATTCGCACCTTCCATGGCTTCTTTCAAGTTCGGCGTGATACAGGTGACTTCGCTATAGAAACTGAAGTTCTCAATTTTTGGGTCAACCATAATCGGGATCTTGCGACGGCACGCAAGACGGACGATATCCTTGATCAGCCCTCGATTAATCACGCCCTTCCCATAGTCTGACAGAACGACGCCATGTATTTCGGGAAAAAGTTTTTCGATATGTGCCCAGAGTTGACGGCGGGTAATGGGTCCCAGCTCACCGCGAACTTCACGGTCAAAACGAACGACCTGTTGGTTATGCGCAACGATACGGGTTTTCACTGTGGTGGGGCGCTCTGGAATGGTCACCGCATACTCGCTGTGGATCTGGCTGCGCTGGAACAGCGCCTGGAGCCGGCCAGCGGCCTGGTCCTGGCCGAGGGTCCCCATCAAAAAGACCTCAGCGCCCAACGACGCCATATTGACCGCCACATTCCCCGCGCCCCCGGGCATTTCGGTTTCGCGGCTAACATCCACAACGGGGACCGGGGCTTCCGGAGAAATACGCGCGACAGTGCCCCAAATGAAGTGATCCAGCATGAGATCGCCAATCACCAAGACCTTAATTCTTGAGAAACGTTCAACCAGCGGTTTGGCGGTGGAGAGATTCATCATTCGCAGCTATTCGAAGAGTCAAAAACAGGCTTATTTTGGGAGAGATTTGGTTGATGCTTAAGCACGTAGAATCTTACAAAAAACGGCCCGGCGATTTCCAGCCTATTGCGGGGTCTGAGAAGAGTGAAATTCCACCAATTCGGCCGACACATGGCCAATAAAAACTTCAGAGCGCATCTTGACCGGCATACGCCGGGCATCATCGGTCAGCCAGACTTCGAGCTTCTTGCCCTTGGAGATAAACACCCCTGGCCCGCGAAGGAGAGGTTCTACTAAAAGGGTGTCAAACTTGCCTGCGGGGACTTTCACCCGCTCCCGCTTTTTCACACTCACCACAAGTGGATACACCTTTTCCCCACTGTGTACATCGACGGAATAGGTTTGGCCCGGCTCCAGCGGTATATTGCGGACGTAGTAGAGGCTTCCCAGCGGGTCGAGCACGTCCGGAGGAATGGGTCCTTCCTTATCCTCGTAGGTGTTCTTATCAACGCGAAATGAGTGCAGTTTATAGCGGTGGCATACTTGATCCAGAATGACCGACTCTTCAATACGATAGCTGCCTTCGCGCACTTTCTTATCGTAACGCAGGGTCGTCAGTGACTGAACGTCGAGCCAGATATCATGGCGGTCACGGACTTTGTAGAAGGTGTCCACAAAACCACTCGACTTGGCCTCCTCGACCAAGTGATAGGCGTCGCGACCGTCCACACGCTCAATGCCCTGGACTGACAAGCTGGAATAACCACCGGTGATCACTCCCCACTTGATGACAAAACGCAAATCTTCATAAAGAGGGAAAGCCGTGTTGGGCACCTGACGCCAGGACGCCGTTGCGAGACAGACACCGGACGAAGCAGAAACAGGGGTGGAGTTATCAACAGAGACAGGCAGGGTAGACACGACAACCGATGGATCAGCAAACACAGCGGTACCCGACACCCACAACACCGCAGCGGACCCCCAAAAAAGTTTTTTCATAGTCCTCGGCAATATTGGACCACTAAAATCAGCAGCACCGCGGCACTCCCAATCCAACATTCATACTCCCGATTACGGCGAAAGAGTTCAGAACTAAAATGCTGTTCCCCTAATCCGCTGGTACGACCACACAACGGCAAAAAGGCCGGGACTTTTTCCGCATACGCTCGGTACGGCTCACCCAGGTTTTTCAGGAGTTCCTTTTCTTCCGCTTTACTCTTCGCTGGATAAACCCCTAAAAACCCCACGGCAAAAACACCCCAGAAAACCAGAACACCCAGAGGCAGCGGATCATGCCATAACGCGGCACAAAATCCGAGGCCGATCAGAAAACTACCGAGATAGAGCGGATTGCGCACATAGGCATAGGGCCCGCCCACGGCCACACGCTTTCCTTTAAATAAATACCCCGCCGCCCAACTACGCAGAAGACATCCTAAAAAGACCAAGACCGCACAGACCTTCAGAGCACGCAGATCCGGATGCCGAGTTAAAAACAAATATCCGAAGCCAAAAATAAAACCCAACGGGACACGCCAGCGTAGCCACGGCGAATGGGATTCTGATAAGGGTGTAGCTGCTGACGTCATTTTGAGGCAGGAGACTTCATGCGGAACTTTGGATCGTTGTACATTTTGTACTGTCGGTAAATTTTGGGAGCCCATTTTCCTTGGGTCCAGCGCAAGAGAAGATCATTCATTTCGTTCGCCAGATCATCGCGTTGTTCCCGCAAAACCGCCACACGTTGGCGGCACATCGCACGATGCTCTTCGGTCGCATCCGTGCGCTCCACCTGCTCGAGCATGTGAAAAATTTTTAGCTCAGAAATACTGATTTTATCGACGAGACTTCCTATTGTTTCCGCCATTCTATTAACCCTTAGACGCTTCCACAAAAAGCTGATCAATCTGCTCAATCAAATCGTTGCGCTTCTGGTTCAGCTTATCGATATTGCGTTTCGCCTTCACCACGACGGCATCATCGGATAAACGCGCCTTGTCTTCTTCATGCCACAGCTCGACATTGGTGGCAGAAAGCTGGCTGACCAGCCCGCCCAATCCTTTTAATGCGGTATCACTCATAAGAGGTTCCTTCCTTTAATATCCATCGTACGACATCTGTAAAATTTTTAGCGACATAATCCGGATGCTTTACGCGCCCGGCTTTCCAGTTTTCTCGGCCGTAGCCGGTCAGGACCAAAATTCCTTTACCGCCCGCGCTCTGCGCCAAATCAATATCACTCTGGCGGTCCCCTACGCTGATCCCTCCACGCCAGGCTGTGCCCAAATCCCGCGCCGCTTTCTTTAGGAGACCCGGGGCAGGCTTGCGGCAGGAGCACCGATCACTCGGCAGATGTGGGCACCAGTACACTTTTTTCACAGTGACTCCACGTGACTTCAGTAACGATATAAAATGCCGGTTCACCCGTTCAACGTCGACCCGAGTCAGCATGCCTCGACCGACTCCCGATTGATTGGAAACTACAGCAAGTGCATAGCCCGCCTTTTTGAGCGTCTTAAGTCCCGCCACGACCCCAGGCAAAAGTTTTACCTGGCTTGGATCCTTGAGGTAGTCCTTCTCCTCAATCAAAGTGCCGTCGCGATCCAAAAAGAGGGTGGGTTTTCGCTGTTTAGGCATCAGCCGCTCCCCCCACTCTGTGAGTGAGTGCCATTACAAAATAAAACGACATCAGCACATCCATATTGCCGTACACATTCTCGGTCAGTCCCGTTGATAGAAAGGCAGCCCAGGCAAGCACGCCGCCAATCTGCCAGGGGCGATGGGGTTGCGCACTTAGTGACTGTTGAAAAAGCGGCTTTAGCAGTTGCAGCATGAACAGACCAAACAAACATAGTCCGATCAAGCCACGATCAATAAGGAGCTGTACAAAGGTATTGTGGAGATGTCCCCATCCGCCATCCACGGCTTCTTCCGGCGTCCAGAATGGTGCCGTGGCTTTCTGAACATTGCCGGGCCCCACGCCGAAGAGCGGGCGCTCTTTAAACAACACGCGTGCTACAGTCCACATGTGCAGACGCTCTCGGTTTGAGCTGAACTGACGATCGCCCAGCGTCCGCGCGCGCTGCTGAATATGAGGAGATAACATCACAAACACAAAAGGAATAAAAAGACACAGCAGGCGAAGCGACAGAAACCGTCGGCCGCTGTATACCATCACCAGACCAATCAAACAGACCGCGCCAAGCCACGACCCCCGGGACTGTGATGCCGCCAGAGCTCCTGTCGTTAACGATAAGCCGACAAAAGCCCAGAGCGCTTGTTTCTTCTCTTCGAAAATATAAAAGGGCAGAAGCCAGGCCATTCCCAACAGCAGACTTTCCGAATACCGGAGTGGATGACTGCGCGAACCCATGGCGCGGCCATTGGTGAGCCCCAAATAATTCAGCACTTTTCCCGGCCATCCCTGAAAAAATGGCGGCACGTCCCGCGTGATCACATTATGAATCTCCGTGTTACGAATACCGGACACCCACTGTAAACACCCCAGGAATGCTGTCCCCACGGTTGCCACGATAAAGACCTTCAGCAATTCCTTGGCCTCATCAATGCTGCGCACCCAGGCCAAGGTAAAGAAGAGCACGACCACATTCAGGTCTTTCCGGACAATCCGAGAAAAGCTGTGCGCAGGATCCAACCCAAAGCACGCCGCCAGAAATGAGGCCCCGAAAAAAAGAAGGACTATTTTTTCTGTTTTCCCCCACGGCAGCGACCATCGGCGCCACGCGACAGGACCCGTGAACACCCAAACACCCAGCAAACTAAAAAAAACAATATTGGTTAGCGCGATGGAGACAGGAAGAGCGGCCGCAAGGACAAGAAGAGCGGGACGTCGGATTTTTTCAAATGCGTTAGGCATGACAGACGGAAGTGAGTTTAGAGATCAAATCTTTCCAGATCGGCTCTCCCTGGCCGATCGTCAGGTCAACACGCAACATATAGAAATGAGACCGTTCGCTTGTTCGAGCAGGATAAGCGCTCCAACGAAGAGCGTCTTTCTCCGTCATCACGACCCACTGCCCCACCTGGCGGTGCTTTCCAATCCACTGCCATACTTCCCGCGGCCGACCGCCGTGATCGGGCAATCGCAATACATCTGTCAATTCCGCGCCAAGCTGTGCGAGACTGGTTTCAAAGGAATGCGGCGACCCGATTCCCGAAACGGCGAGAATTTTTTTTCCTTTCAGCGACGTCAGCGGTACTTCGTGATGGTTCGCCAGAGACACCAGGCAGCGCGGCTGATGCCGGCTATCCACAATGAGCGCAGGCGGCTTCATAAAACTTTTTACTTCGGCCCGCAGTACCGTCAAACGATCGGGAGCAATAAGTCCTGTGCGCGTCAGCACGACCAGATCGGCACGGCGCAGCGCTTCGGGAGTCTCCCGCAAATACCCTGCCGGGAGCAACTTACCGCCACCCCAAGGATCGGTCACATCCAGCGCCACAATGTTGATATCACGATCGAGTTGATAATGCTGGAACCCATCATCCAAAATAAAACAATCGACATCCTGGTGTTTCAAAATCGCCTGGCCTACCGCATAACGATTCGCGCCAACCCCCACACAGGCTCCGGGAAGCCGTTCCGCGAGTTCCATCGCTTCGTCTCCCGCTTCTTTGACGGACACGAGAATTTTCTTGGCATCCCGCACCAAAATCGGACGGGCGATGACGCGTTCCCGTTTATACCCGCGCAGCAAAACGGCGGGACGCAACCCCTTCTCCAGAAGATCATGAGCGAGTCGAATCACGAGCGGTGTTTTGCCAGTTCCACCGACTGTAATATTGCCGACACAGACCGTGGGGCGCGGCAGACGCTTTTTTTGCAGCCACCCTCTGCGATAGGCTGTTTCACGGCTTGTCACACCGGCTTTATACCCCAGGCTGCTCCAGGTCGCAGCGCGGCGTAAGGAAGATGCCCAAAATCCGGGTTTATCCCCCCGCAGAGCCTCTTCCAACCACGCCCATTTCGAATGGGTCAGACGCAGCCGAGAACTCATCGTACGGACTCCTGCTGAATGATCTGCTGGCCTGCCCTATAGACCTGTTCCGGAGAGACCTGTGTCATGCATTCATGTTCAAAAGGGCATTCGTTGAGGTTGCAGCCGATACATCCTATGCCTGGAGCCGTCACCACACGATGAGGGACGCCTTGCGGCGCCCAGCAGGCGGGATCGGTCGGGCCGTAAATCGTCACGGAAGGAATTCCGACGGCAGCGGCCAGATGTTTGGGACCGTTATCATTCGTCACCGCCAGGCAACATTGCTGTAAAAGCGCGGCCATTTGTCTTAAAGAGGTATCGGGGATCATTTTACTGCCCGGCGCCTGACGTGCCAGCGCACCGACTTCGGCTTCTTCCTGCGGCCCCCCCCAGAACCACCAGACTTCATGCCCCTCTTTGAGATATCGTTGCGCCAATGCCACATAACTCGCTCCCGGCCACTGTCGCAACGGCCGACGGGTCGCTGGGGCCAAGCCCACGACGGGTTTGGAGGTTGGCATCGCCTGACGCGCCCAGGCTTTTTCTTCCGGAGCAAGAACGAGCTGGCAGGTCGGCGTTGCGGCCCAGTTGGATGCCAACGCCTCGAGAAGCGTCCGTTTCCCTTCCGTCACCGCTTGTGCCCCCCCCGGGCGGCGCACCCTCACATCGTAGACGAATCCCCAAAACGGCACGCGATAGCCTGCTGTTTTCCGGGCACCGCTGAACAGACAGAGCATCGCGCTACGCGGCGATCCCTGGAAATCAATAACCCAGTCATAGGATTCTCGGCGAATGGTCTGCCAAGTCTTGCGCACATTCTTCAGATCGTAAATTTGAATCTGGTCGATGGCGGGGTGGTGTTCCAGAAGCGGCGCGAACGACTTCTGCACCAGAAAATCGATGCGGACCTCAGGAAATCGGGCGCGCAAAAGCGAGGGAATAGGGGTCGTCACAATCACGTCACCGGCCCGTTTGAGCTGAATAACGAGAATTTTTCGCGGATTATCCATGCGCGTATGGCGATTCCTTCTGGACCCAGTTTTTAAAGCGGCGGTCCCATCCGTAAAAAAAGCCATGAAGCGCTGCCGGCAAGGCCCGGTCCTGCCAGCGTAAACGCGCAGACAGCCAGGAGACGCTTTCTCGGCTGACTTTGATGCGTTTAAGCGTCAAAGGGTTGGATCCCATGGCATTGGCGCCGTTCAATGTTGTAACAGCTGTAATATATCCGCTCTTTTTTAACAAAGGCAGCCAGGCGTTTTCATAGTCGCCCCAAGGCCAAGCCAGATGATCGCAGGCGCGACCGAGCTGTTTCTCAATCAGGGCTTTCGACTGTTGCAGTTCTGCTTCTATATTTTCATATTTTTCTTTGCGAACGAAATGACGATGGGACTGTGTGTGCGAGCCGATCTCAACCCAACCGCTAGCCACCATGGCACGTGCTTCCTGCCAGGAGAGAAACCCGCCGGGGGCGCGTTCCTGGCGGCGGGTATCGGCATGGGCGGCCTTCTGTCGCGGAATCTGGTCTTCGACATAATCGGTCACCACGTACATACAAGCCTTCAATTGGAGCTTCTGTAATATAGGAAAGACGTAAAGCCAGTTATCCAGATAACCATCATCAAAAGTGAGGACAAACGCCTGGGGCGGCGCGGAGCGTTCACCGCGCAGCACAACTGCGAGCTCGCTCATCGAGATCGACCGATATCCTTTTTCCAAGAGCGACCGCATCTGCGCTTCAAACCCGTTGGGCGTAATATCGCGGTCGGGGGCGACATGATGGTAGAGCAGGATCGGGATGTTGGGCATCACAACGATCTCCGCCGTTCCATGAGCTTTTGATAAAAAGCCTCTGTCCGCGCTAACGCCGAAGGCAAGCTAAATTGGCTAAGCACCCATTCCTGCCCCTGAACGGCGAGGGTCTTGGCCCAGGCCGGTTGGTCGAGGTAACGCAGCAGCCCATCCGCCAGCGCGGCGGAATCGCCAACGGGGAAGAGCTGGCCGGTCACCTCATGCTCGATCGATTCCGGAATGCCTCCCACGCGGGATCCGATCGCCGGGAGCCCTACGGCCATCGCCTCCCGCAGAGCGGTGCCAGCGGCTTCTTCGCGTGAGGGCATCACAAAAATGGTCGAGGCTGCTAGAAGCTTGGGGACATCGCGACGGAAGCCCGCCAGATGCACGACCGAGGACAAATTGTTTTCATCGACCTGTTTCTGAAGTTTTTCCACACCATGACCGGCAAAAAGCACGTGCGCCTCGGGGTGACAGCGGTGAACCCGCTTAAAAGCTTCCAGGAGAACGTCCTGTCCTTTAAAATCGGCGAAGTTCGCAACCTGGATCAGAAGAGGGGCGGCTTCAGGGATATGAAATTCACGTCGCAAAGACAGTCCCTCCTCTACCGAAGCCCGAGACGTCTCCATGACTGTTGGAATGACTTCGATGCGTTCAGAGTCAACACCTGCGCCGACGAGCTCGCGACGCACGGCCTGTGAAATGGCTACATAGCCGTCGATTCTGGATGAACGGTATTTGAGTCGGCTGAAAGGATTCTTACGCAACCGAAAAACAACACGCCGGCTAACGGCAAATACAGGCTTCTGATGGAAGGCGACAGCCATCAGGCCAACGGCATGCGCCGTTGGATGGTGCGCATGCAGGACATCAACAGGATGAGCTTTCAAGAGATCGTAGACCCGTTTGGCCGCCACCACATCGTAGTCCTGGCGCATGCGTACAGGCACGATCGGGATTCCTGCTTTTTGAGCTCGCGCCATGATTTCACTGCCCGGCTGGCAACCGAGGGTCAACTCATGGCCTTTTTCCGTCAGAGCGCGAGCCAGGATCAGCACCTGCTGGGCGCCGCCTGACCACTGTAAGGATTCTGTGAGGAAGAATATTTTCATGTCTTAACACCTTTAAAAAGGTCTTGCAGGCGTCCCCTTCTCGGGCTAGAATTCGAGCAAGGAAACTTATGAAACCTGCAAAGAAAAAAAAGCTTCAAGACGACGTGCTCGACGAAGAAGCCGAAGACCTCAAGAACTTCGATATGAAAGCCGGCATGTCAGCGCTGGCCGAATTCACATCGAGCGAGGCCATTGCGGAACTCAAGAGTGGTATGAGCCGTGTGGCGCCCTTGGAGTCTGAAGAATCCTTCGACGACCCCGATCTTCAAGCCTGAGCCGCTGACGCCGCCAGGGAAAACCCCTTCGTCGCCAGCTGTTCCTGGCACCTCGCCCAAACAGTCTCCACCGAGACTGTCGCTAAATCCACCTCTGACAATCCATTCTCCGGCCCAATGACCACCGAATGCTCCGGTTTCCCCTCTACAAATGCAGGGTAGGGGCCCCATCGCTTCGGATGACAGGTAACCACTGGGGAGTACACCGACACGGTCGGTACATCCAGGGCCACCGCCAGATGCAGCGGTCCGGTGGAATTCGAGACCACAAGATTCGCACAGCTGTAAATCGCTGCGAGTTCACGGAGGCTGACACTCCCCCCCGCCACGAACACCGGAATACGGTGCATGTTATCGATCATTTTGTATTGATAGTCCTCGCCCGGACCTGCCGTCACCACTACATCACAGCCCGCCAACTGCAAACGATCCCCGAGGGCCATAAACCGAACGAGTGGCCAGCGAGCGGAAGAGCCCCCAGATCCGGGATGCAAAACAACGATAGGCTTTTGAAAACTGATGCGGTTGCTTTCCAAAAAAGCGCGAGCGCGGGTTTTTTCTTCCGGCGTCAGCACGAAGCGCGTTGGCATACGCCGAAAGGGAATGCCGAGCGACTCGAGAAGTTTCAGGTTATAGTCCGCCTCATGAAATTCGCCCTTCGAGCGGTGTTGGGCGATTCGATTACTCAAAAAGATGCTGTACCACTTGCTTGCTGGGCCAATGCGCAGAGGAACCCCGGCTCGCCAGAGCGCCCAAACAACACGAAAGCGTGGAAAAGCCACGATGGCGACATCGCATTGTTTGGCTTTTATCTGTTCGATGAGCGCAGGCAACGGCTGATTTTGGTCAACCAAAATAGCATCGATATCAGGATTGTTCTCGAGTAATGGAGCGGTGTATGAGCGTACGAGCCAGGTGATCTGCGCCTGCGGATCGTGGGCACGGATGGCCCGCGATACAGGAGTTGTTAAAAGAACATCGCCCATACGATCGGTGCGAACGATGAGATACCGCTTTCCCATCAAGATTTAGCTTCCGTCCGTTCCATCTCACGCAGTTTCACAGCACGCAGCCAGGCCGCATGCGCTGACAAGGCCGCGTACGTCAGGCCCGCCTGCCCATCCAGCCACGCCCCTTTGAGAACCAAGCGCTGAAACAGCTCCCATCCTGGACGCAAGTGATCGAGCACAGAAAATCGCCGGCCTTGCGCCCAGAGATCCTGTGCCGCCAAGGTCGTATAGTGGTGGCACTTCTCAAGATATTCATCCAGTGTGGCATAGGAGAAATGGTCCATTGGCTCCTGGAGGCGCCCTGTCGATCCATCCACCAAAATGCGCTCATGTAC
>CAZDML010000036.1:0-16527 GCA_964506645.1 uncultured Elusimicrobia bacterium
CCTGGGCCAGGTTGACCGCTGCATCACTTGTCACCAGGGGATGGACTCGCTGAACACGCCCACGATGGAAAACAATTTCAAAGAAAATCCTTACAAATCACACCCGGGCAATTTCCTAAAAGATCACCCGGTAGAAAAATACGGGTGCGTGACCTGTCATAGCGGTCAAGGACTTGCGACAACATTTATTGGTGCAGGTCATACCCCAAAAAGCGAAGAACAGCGCGCCGAATGGAAAAAGAAATACAACTGGGAGCCGGCAGAACATCTCGACAAGCCGATGTTTGCCCCGCCCTACACGCAGAGCGCTTGTATTAAATGTCATGGCAATTTTGAAACCCTACACGGCGTAGAAATCGCCGCCAAAGGGAAGAAGTTAATGAATGAGCATGGTTGTATGGGCTGTCACCAGTGGCGTGGTGAAGGCGGGCCGATCAGCGTTGACCTTGCTGAAGAAACAGCCAACAAACCACTCACGCGTATCGATTTCTCGCATACCGGTCTCTCCGATGAAGACGAAACCCTTCTCAACTGGATCCGCTTGCACTTTGTGAAAGATCCGGCAGAAATGACCCCCGGTGATCCACACGCAAAGATCAACAGTGAACCGATTGCCCCGTCAGGCATGGTGGACTATACCCAGCCTTCTCCGGCCAATCCCAACGGCGGGCCGGAGCTTTCGGAAGAGGATGCAACCGCACTCACGGCCTATATTCTCTCAGCGACCAACGCCAACATCCCGAAAGAAGCGACCTTTGATTCCATGCACTTCCGGTCAAATATTGAAGCCGGTAAGTGGGTCTACAATAAGCACGGTTGTGGCGGCTGTCATGGAGTAGGTGGCAAGGGCGGGCGTCGAAATTACAATTACACCGGTGGGTTTGAGCCGACACTGACCAAGGTAGTTGGTACCTATACACGTGAAGAGTTGCGCAAGAAGATTCAGGAAGGTGTCGCGGTTGTAGGCAAGGAAGATCCGAAAGGCCCAACGCCGCCATTGTATATGCCGCCTTGGAAAGATAAAATCAAAGGAAGAGAAATGGAAGTGCTTCTCGATTATTTGTTTAGCATTGCTGAGAAGACAGAGTCCTGGTAAATCACGAAGGAGAATAGAGTTATGCAATTTAAACATCGTTCATGGATTTTGATGGGAAGTGCGGCGCTTGTGTTTGTGGCGCTGAGCGGACGTTGGGCAGAGAAAGCTTCGGCCGATGCTGCCTATGAAGCGGAAAAAGCCAAGGCGCTTGCCAGCCCGTATGCAAATGACTTTGGACCGAATGGGGTTGATGTCTCGTCTTATCCGGCAGAATTACAAGCAACATACAAAGATATTTTCATGGTGAAATGTCAGCGGTGTCACAATGCTGCGCGCCCACTGAATTCGCAGTTCCTGGAGCCGGATGGACCGAAAGAAGGAAAGGCCGCGAAACTGGCAGAATGGAAGTCCAGCAATCCGGATATTTTTAAAGACAAGCTTGTCTGGCAGCCGGAAGCCAATATCTGGGAACGTTATGTGAAGCGCATGATGTCCAAGCCGGGATGTGCAATCCAGCCGGCCGAAGGGAAGAAAATCTGGCAGTTCCTGGTGTACGATTCCGTGAAACGGAAAACCGGTGCTAATGCCGCAAAGTGGGCGGAGCAGCGTCGCAAACTCTTGGCGGACTTCAAAGCAAAGAATCCGTCGCGGTATCGCGAGCTCTACGAAACCAACTAGCCTGTTTTAACCATCTCGCTGTTTTGTCTGAGTGGGCAGGCTCTCCAAAGAGCCTGCCCCTGTTATTTTTGAGAGGAATCTATGGCTGACGAAAAGTTTGACAGTATTGTTGTTGGTGCTGGTCCTGCAGGGGTCTCTGCAGCAATCACAATGGCCCGTGCAGGCTTGAATGTCGCTCTTCTGGAGCGCGGCGAGTATGCCGGCGCCAAAAACGTTCAGGGGGCTGTGCTGTACTCCAAAATGTTGGCGGATGTCATTCCAGAGTTTTGGAAGGACTGTCCTCTAGAACGTGCCATTGTTGAAGAGCGTGTGTTTATTTTAACGCAGGATTCCGGGCTTCAGATTGGCTACAAGTCAGCCGCTTATGAATCCAATCCTGCCAATTGCTACACGATTATCCGCGTGGCCTTTGATAAGTGGTTCTCCAAGAAAGCCGAAGAGGCGGGTGTAACGCTTGTGACGGGCGTGACGGTTAGTGATGTCATTAAGAAAAATGGCGCTATCGTCGGAGTGAAGACGACGGAAGGCGATGAGCTGATGGCGGATGTGGTCATTGCCTGTGATGGAGTGAACTCGATTTTGGCTCAGAAGGCCGGCCTTCAGCGCGAATGGAAACCCTTTGAGGTGGCGCTGGGTGTGAAAGAAGTGCTCGCCCTGCCGCGCGAGAAGATTGAGGACCGTTTTTGCCTCGAAGGTGATCAGGGGAGTACCACCGAAATGCTCGGCGATATCACCAAGGGCATGCTTGGCTATGCGTTCATGTACACCAATAAAGAATCGATCGCGCTCGGCATGGGCTGTGCACTTGACGATTTCCAGCGCACGCGCATTAAACCCTACGAACTTTTAGAAGAGCTCAAACGCCAACCGATGGTGCGCCGTTATATTCAGGGCGCGACCACGTTGGAATACTCCGCGCATCTCATACCCGAAGGCGGCTATAACGTCATGCCGCCGCTGTATACAGACGGGATGCTCATTGCGGGGGACGCGGCGCAGATGATTAACCCGACGCACCGTGAAGGCTCGAATTTGGCGATGGCGGCAGGTCGGATGGCCGGAGAAACCGTTATCGAGGCCAAGAAGAAAGGACGCTTTAATGCCAAGACGCTCTCCCTCTACCGAGCGAAACTAGAAGATTCTTTTGTCTTAAAAGACATGGATGATCACAAGGACATTGAAGACAAGGTGCGTGAAAACCGTGAGATTCTAACGGTCTATCCCAAACTTGCCTGTGATGCCGCGCACGAGTATTTTCTCGTGGATGGTCTCCCTAAGCGTGATCACCAGAAGAGGATTATTCGCCGTATCCGCCGCCAACGCGGATTCTTCCGCATGTTTAAAGATGCGCTTAGCCTGCGTCACGCTATTGGATAAGGAGTTTTTATGACCGACCCACAACCCAAGACGGTAGAAGATAAGCTCGGACTTCTCACCTACAAGAACGACCACCAGACCCACATCAAGCTGATGGATCCCAAGGTCTGTTTGAAATGCGTCGACAAGCCCTGTATTTCCGGATGCCCCGCGGCTGTCTATGCCTGGGATGAGAACCAAAAAAAGCTGATCGTTTCCTACGAAAACTGTATGGAATGCGGCGCGGCGCGTATGCTGTGTCCCTATAACAATATTGAATGGAACCCTCCGAGAGGCGGCTTTGGAGTGGCCTACAAATATGGGTAATTCTTCCCCTCAACCCCAGACCCCGCATTATTCTGCGCAAGAAATCGAACAACTCAAGCCCCGCGTTGAACTGGCTTTAGACAAAGTCCGTCCCATGTTGCAGCACGACGGGGGCGATGCGAGTTTGTTGGATATTACCCCGGAAGGGGTTGCCATCATCGAGCTGGAAGGGCATTGCCAGAGCTGCTCGCTCTCTCCGATGACGATGAAGTTGGGGATTGAGCGGGTGATTCGTGTGGAAGTGCCAGAAATTCGTGCGGTTGAAACGGGGATGCTCTAGCCTTACTTCGAAAAGCTTTTAAGTTCTTTGATGTACTGCCCGCCGTTGTACTTCACCTGTCCCACATTCTCCGCATACCAGGCGTCTTCATCTACCACTTCATCGCCGCGTTTCTGATGGTAATGCAGTTTGATGCAGTGAAACGTCCCCGCGGGAACGGTGATATCTTCAAAACCCACCACTTCTCCGTCGAAAACAATGGGTTTATCCACCCAGGCAATTTTCAGCCGACCTTCCCAATGAACTTTCGTCCCCGGTGTTAGGGGAAAGATCACTCGCGGCACGGGCGGCGTAAAACGAGTCGTCACTTCTGGAGTCATCGATTTACTCAAGCCCAGCGACTGAATAAAAAAACCATTTTCGTTCTGCGTTAAAAATTCCCGCATCCGACCCCGCTTGTCTTTCTGCGTGAGAATCATTCCCGACTCTCCCTTCTCTTTCCAGGGACCTTCCACCGTTACTGTCATGTCGAAATGCTCATTCTTTGCCTTGTGGGTGGTGGCGTACACCCAGCGAAACCCGGAGTCGAGCGGAAAAAAGCGGGCATCAGGGGGCTCTGTACGGCCCGAAGGGGAAAGTATAAAACAGCTTAAAAACGCGATAGAAACGACGTGGCGGCGGTTCATATGTATAGATGATATAAAAAGCGCCTAAAAATCAACACGTTTTTACTGTAAAAGTTTCTTTACGTCATTGAAAGTCCGTCGGGTCAGGGCTAGACTTCCCCCGAGATGACAAGAGCGATACGTATTTTAAAGCCGTTTGGAGTTCTCGTACTTCTGTCTGTGGCGTTTCCAGGCGGCGGGGTAACAGCTCCCGCGCCGTCCACACAGACCTCTGTGACGGCGACCATGTCCGCCGACATGATGCTTTTGGAGCAGGAGTCGCAGTTCGAACGTGAGAAGACCCAGTATCTCCAGGAGAACGTACTGGACAAAATTTTAGGCCCTGGTCGTGCCGTGGTGATTGTGGATGTGGAAATGGGGCTGGAAAGTCGCAATGCCGAAATGGGCATGGGAAAAAAGCAGACCGATAAAAAGAACAATCCCGGCGAAGACGGCGAGCCGCAGCCCGCACCCGCCGCCAAGGTGCTCGTTCCGGGCGTCCCCATGCCAAAGTCAGCGATGCAATACGAAGAAGATCGCGGTGGGTCATCTAAAGAAACGGGCGGACAGATGCTGCAAAAGAAGGTGGAAGTCCACACATCAATAAAAAAGATTTTAATCACCGTTCTCTATGACAAACGCGTCACATCTGACAAGTTGCAGGCTGTGAAGCAAGCCATCATTGCCCTGCTCAAGGTGACCGATGCGCAAATGGTCTTTACCCCGACGACGTTTACAGAAACGGCTTGGCAGAAAGTCATGACGCCGCAGTGGCTCATTCCGCTGGCATTGCTGCTATGGTTTTTGATGTTTCTTTGGGGGCCGCTCGCGAGTTTTTTCCGACGCACAGCGGCGGCACTCGAGGATAAGACACAGAAAATTGAGCAGACCACACAAGTGAAAGAAGAAAGTGAAAGCTCTGAAGAAGCTGAGGAAGAAGGCGTCGGTGAAGGTGGTGGAGGGGGATCTGGGTCTGGGGAAGGAGAAGGTGAAGGTCAGCTCGAAGAAGAAAAGGAAGGTGAGGAAGAGATGGCAAAGAAATTTGAACCGTTCACCTATGTGAATGACTCCAACTTAAAGGGGCTCGCCTATCTCCTGCGCAAGGAGGAGTCCTGGATTATTGCTCTGGTCCTCTCTTACCTCAAGCCCGAATTTGCTAAAGAAGTGTTCGGCTCCATGCCGCCTGAACAGCAGGCGCGGGTTGCCGTCGAAACCGCCACCATTCGTCAGACCTCACTGGAGCAAGTGATGGCGATCGATGAATACGTGAAAAAGAAGATCGACTTCGTGCTGGGAGGGATCGAAAACCTGCTCAAGATCTTGAATGAAGCCGACAAGACAACCCGTGAGAACATCCTCGAGTACCTGCGCAACGAAAAGCCGCAACTCTACGAAAGGGTGCGTGAGGAAGTGTTGCTCTTTGAAGACATTCTCAAGTTTCCGGATCCAGCCATTCAGGGGATTGTGCGTGAGATCGGTACGGAAGCGCTCAGCCGTGCACTGCGTGGCGCCGCTCCGGATTTTACTAACAAGTTCTTCATGAATATGTCGGCTGGTGCTGCGGCTCTGCTCAAAGAATCGATGGACTATGGCCGTCCGCTGACTCCCGAACAAATCGAAGATGAGCGTAAAGCGCTCATGGAACTGATTTCCAAGCTCGAAAAAGAAGGCAAGATTACGATCCGCAAGAAACGCAAGATGGGCATTCTGGAGGGCGAAGAAGCCGCTGACGATAGCGAATCACTGCATTTGGACAACGGCAAGGTCTCCAGGCCGAAAGAAGACAAAAAGCCGGCAGTGGTGTCGCCCGCCGACAGCGCTCAAGCCGATCAATATTTGCAGGCTGGGCTTGCGGCCTACGAACAGGGCCAGTATCCCGACGCCGTACAGAATCTGCATTATGCGATCCAGTCCAACCCCGGCCTCTGGCAGGCCTATCAGCATCTGGGGCATGCTTACTACGCCCAGAGCATGTGGAACGAAGCAATGGGTGCCTACGATCAAATGCTAGCGATTAACCCGAACGAAGAACTGCGCGCCTGGGTCAACGGACTTAAGGTACAGCTCGGCATGGTGGCTTAAGAGGAGGCTTTATGATACGCCTGCATCGACTCAATGGGACGGAACTAACAGTGAATACGGAGCTGATCGAATCCGTCGAAGGCCAAGCCAACACGGTCATCATCATGGTGACAGGCAACCGCTTGCTCGTGAAAGAAGGGATGGAAGACGTCGTTCAAAAAGTCATTGAGTACCGGCGTTCCGTTTATGTGAATGCGCCGTATGTTCCGGAGTATGTCAAAGCTCCGGGCAAAGGAGACAACGTATGTCATTAACACTTGTAGCTGTAGCCGGTATTTTCCTGGGCTTTTTGTGTTTGGCGATCGGGTTCTATATGGAATCGGTCGAAGAAGGGTCCATGGCAAGCGCCGGAACCTTGGAAACCTTTGCGTTTGATATGCATCATGCCAAACCCGCGAAACGGGCCAAGCGTGCGAAGGTTCGCGTATTGAAACATCGCCGTAAAGCAGCCTAGACAACGACAGGATAAGGTAGGGGGGTCACACGTATGGATATCGGAACAATATTCGGCATATTCGTCGGCTTAGGTCTGGTTGCCACCGCTGTTTTCTTGGGCGAAGGGTTGGCCGGCTTTAAGCCCTTCCTTAATTATGAGGCATTTCTCATCGTCATGGGCGGTACGTTCTGTGCGATTCTGGTCAACTATCCGTTAGGCCAGGTTTTCAGCGTATTCAAAGTGATGAAGAAAGTCATGACCGCTGGCGTGGAAGATACGTCGGAAATTGTGACAGTCTTCGTGAATTTCGCCAAGAAAGCCCGCACCGACGGCTTCCTTTCCTTAGAAGGCGATGTAAAACTCCTCCGGAATGATTTCTTGAAACGCGGCGTACAGCTCGTTATCGATGGGTCGGACCAGGAATTCATCCGCAACATGTTGGAAACGGAAATCGGTTTCATTCGGGAACGCCATAAGGTTGGCGCCGAAATTTTTAACTCGTTAGGAACGTATGCGCCCGCTTTCGGAATTATCGGAACCATTTTAGGCATGATCCTCATGCTCAGTTCGATTTCCGATGTGGAAGAAGTGCCGCGTCGCATGGCGCTGTGTCTGGCCGCTGCCTTCTTTGGACTCGGGTCCGGCTACATGATTTTCCTGCCGATGGGCGGAAAGCTGAAGCGCCGCTCAGAAGAAGAACTCCTGGTGAAAGAAATTATTATTCGCGGGGTTCTGTTGTTGCAGGGCGGTGTCAGCCCCAGCATTATGGAAGCCAACTTAAAAGCCTATTTGGAACCGGCCAAACGTGCAGTCATCCGCAGTGCGGATAAGGCGTAAGCGGTAGAACCAGAGGACATGTTATGAAACGAGAAATGATTGAAACCGATGACCCACGAGTCTGTATGATCGGACACCCGGCCCCCGGGTGGATGGTGAACTATGCCGATTTGATGACCGAGCTCACGTGTTTCTTCATTGTGCTTTATGCGTTGTCCGCTTCCTTAAATAAGAACGTTCAAAAAGCCAAGAAGGATGTCGAAGAAACGATGAAGCAGGAGCAGGTCGCGGGTGAAGTGAAAGTCAATAAAGAAGGGATGCAGATCACCCTTGAAGAAAAAGGGGAGAATGTCTTTTTTGAAAGCGGCTCCTCCGAGCTCTCCCCGCGTATGGAAGAAATCCTGGCCAAGATTGCTCCCTCGTTGAAAGGGTTGGTCAAACAAAACTTTCAAGTCCTCATTGAAGGGCATACGGATGACTTGCCGATTCGTACGCCGCAATTTAAATCCAACTGGGATCTCTCCACGGCGCGGGCAACCAGCGTGGTGAAATACTTAATTTCCCAATACGAATTCCCGCCTCAGCAGCTGGGGGCCATCGGCTATGGAGAGTTTCATCCTCTTGTCCCCAATGATTCCGAAGAAAACCGCTCGCGGAATCGTCGTGTCGTTTTCTTTGTGAAAAATCCGCCGCCAAAGTCGGAAAGCAAATCCAAGAAAGAAGCCAAAGCCGAAGAGTCGGTCGTGGTTGAGGCAGCGCCCGTGGACGGATCCGCCGATGCCAATGCGCCGCCCGCTGAAGTCCCCGCGGAAGAACAGCCGGCAGGATCGGCACAATGAACCGATTGCGTCATTGCGAGCACGGCCATACAACTAATCTAAAGGAAAGGCCGGACGCGGCAATCTCGATTTTGAGATTGCCACGCTCCCTACGGTCGCTCGTGATGACAGGCATTATCTCTATGGCTTTAACTGGCATGTCCCATGCCGTTGAAGAATTGCAGCTGGCGGCGGCTCCCTTGGAGTATGCCCCGCTCGACATTATGGATGCCCCCAAGGTGTCTCAATCCTTAACTGGCTTGGAGCGTCGGGAGCTGGTGAAAGAATTTGAAGGGGTGTTGTCCATGGCCGTGCGGGAATACAGCTATGGAGCATGGCCTGGCCGCAGCATGAGCGATTGCCTCAAAACGCCGCAAGAAGCCTGGTCCCAACAGTGCGAAATGATTACCCCTCAGACCAACAGCTACTACCGCTTCTTCGGCAGCAGTGAGTCGGCTGCGCACCTCAAGCAGGTGGATATTCGCTTTCATGTCGCTGATCCTCTGGCTATGAACGACCTGGCCAAATCGGTTAGTAAACTCCTTGGAAAAGGCCAGCGCACCGATGAAGGATGGCGCTGGAACACCGGCTCGCAAAAAGCGGTGTTGTCTTCCGAGCAACCCCTGATTCAGGGGGACCCTGCCCCGCTGCACTTCACCTGGACCCGTTAGTTTGATAGAATCCTCTTCGAAGTACTTCGGAACGCTCTTCCTGAAGAACCTCAAAAAACACATTTAAATAAGGAGTCTCACAATGGCCACGAAGTATGTCTATTTCTTTGGCGCCGGCAAAGCCGACGGCAAGGGTCACATGAAAGATCTTTTAGGTGGTAAAGGCGCGGGACTCGCCGAAATGACCAACGCCGGCATTCCCGTCCCCGCCGGTTTCACAATTACGACGGACGTTTGCCGTTTTTATTACGCCAACAAACAGAAGCTTCCCAAAGAACTCGATGGCCAGCAGCGCGCGGCCATGGAAAAGCTCCAGAAGACCATGGGCAAGGGCTTCGGTGATCCGAAGAATCCGCTCCTCGTCTCCGTTCGGTCCGGTGCGAAGTTCTCCATGCCGGGGATGATGGACACTATTTTGAACCTCGGGATCAATGAAGAAGTCGTTCACGGACTCGAGAAGCTCACCGGCAACTCCCGTTTTGCCTGGGACGCCTATCGCCGATTTATGCAGATGTTCGGCAACGTCGTCGAAGGGATTGAAAAGAGCGACTTTGAGCACATTCTCGAAGGCCAGAAGCACAAGAAAAACGTGAAGCTCGACACTGACCTGAAAGTCGAGGACTTGAAAGCGATTGTCGAAGGCTATAAGAAGCTTTTCGAAAGCCGCACCGGCCATCCCTTCCCGCAGGATCCCTGGAAACAGCTCGAAGGCGCGCGTAATGCCGTCTTTAAGTCCTGGAACAATGCCCGCGCCATCTACTACCGCAAACAGAACAAGATCTCAGATGACCTCGGCACCGGCGTGACCGTGCAGTCGATGGTGTTCGGCAACATGGGCGATGACTGCGCTACCGGTGTCGGCTTTACCCGCAACCCCTCCACCGGTCAGAAAGAATTCTACGGCGAATATCTCACCAATGCTCAGGGCGAAGACGTCGTCGCCGGCATCCGAACCCCGAAACCGATAACAGAAATGGGCGCGGAAATGCCGCCGGTCTACAAACAGCTTCGCGAAATCACCTCGCGTCTCGAAAAGCACTACCGGGATATCCAGGATTTCGAATTCACCATCGAAAAGGGCATTCTCTACATGCTCCAGACCCGTACCGGTAAGCGTACCGCGCCGGCCGCGATCAAGATCGCAGTCGACATGGTGAAAGAAAAGCTCATCACGAAAGAGGAAGCCCTGATGCGCGTGGAGCCGGAGCAGTTGGACCAGCTTCTGCACCCCGTCATCGACCCGAAGAGCTCGCCCAAAGTGATTGCCAAAGGCTTGCCGGCGTCCCCCGGAGCGGCCACCGGCCGAGCTGTGTTTACCGCCGACGTCGCTGCGGAACGCGGTGGTAACAAAGAGCCCGTTATTTTGATCCGCCAGGAAACCAACCCGGATGACATTCACGGCATGGACGCCGCCAAAGGAATTCTCACCGCTCGCGGAGGAATGACCTCTCACGCCGCCGTTGTGGCGCGCGGAATGGGTAAACCTTGCGTGGCTGGATGCGAAAGCATCCGCGTTAGCGAAGAATCCAAACAATTCAGCATCAACGGCACGACCGTGAAAGAAAACGACTGGGTCACGATCGATGGATCGACCGGCCGCGTGATTCTTGGCCAGGTGCCTTTGATCGAGCCCACTATTTCCGGTGAGTTCGGAATCTTCATGGGATGGGCCGATGCGACCCGAACCTTGAAAGTCCGCGCCAACGCCGACATTCCGCGTGATGCCCAGGTCGCCCGCCAGTTTGGCGCCGAAGGGATCGGCCTCTGCCGCACGGAACATATGTTCTTCGCGGAAGACCGCCTCCCGTTCATGCAGGAAATGATTGTCGCGACTGACGTGGAAGCCCGCCGCAAGGCGCTCGAGAAGCTTCTCCCGTTCCAGAAGGCCGACTTCAAAGGTCTTTTTAAGGAAATGAAAGGCTACCAGGTGACCATCCGTTATTTGGATCCGCCGTTGCACGAATTCCTGCCTAAGACGAAGGAAGATGCGGAAGCCCTCTCACACAAGATCGGCGTGCCCGTGTCCAAAATTCTCCAGGCCGCCGAAGAATTGCATGAATTCAACCCGATGCTCGGTCATCGCGGCTGCCGCCTCGGCATCACGTATCCAGAGATCAGCGAAATGCAGACCCGCGCCGTCATCGGCGCTGCCTGTGAACTCGCAAGCGAAGGCGTGAAAGTTGTGCCGGAAATCATGATTCCTCTCGTCGGCAACGTCAACGAACTCAAAGATCAGAAAGATCTCGTGGTACGCGTCGCCGAAGAAACGATGAAAGAATATGGCGTGAAGATCACCTATATGGTGGGAACGATGATCGAAGTCCCTCGCGCGGCCTTAACGGCCGATGAAGTTGCGACCGAAGCGCAGTTCTTCAGCTTCGGGACCAACGACTTGACGCAAATGGCCTTGGGCTTCTCGCGCGATGATGCGGGCAAGTTCATCAAAGCCTATCAGGAAAAGAAAATCTTTAAGGACGATCCGTTCCAGACTCTGGATCAGACCGGCGTTGGCCAGTTGATGGCGATGGCGGTTCAGAAGGGTCGCAAGGTGAAGAAGGATCTCAAATGTGGAATCTGCGGCGAACACGGCGGTGATCCGGCGAGTGTGAAGTTCTGTCACCGCGTTGGTCTCAACTACGTGTCCTGCTCTCCGTACCGCGTGCCCATAGCGCGCCTCGCAGCGGCCCAGGCCGTCATCGAAGGCAAAGCGAAGAAAGGAAGCAGCACCTATACGATGAAGTAAATTCGATCCAAACGAAAAGCCCCGCTCTCCAACGAGAGCGGGGCTTTTTTTATTTTGTAGATAAAGATTTATTCTTCGGTTTCGAGTTCGCGCAAGTTTCCCGTTAGGTGATCGACCGGACACAGGTCTTTGGGGTCAGAGCCCTTCTTGAAGGCCTGGAGGACGACTTTCGGGCAGGTGGGCAGGGCAAGATATCCGGTCTGTTTATCGATCTTGGCAAAGACAATGCCTTCCGGAACGTTAAAGTCATGCACGGGGATGCCTTTATGCGCTTCTTTCATAAAAGCGGTCCACCAGGGGAGTACTTTGCCAGCGGCCGTGAAGTGCTTTCCCAGGGATGTGAAATCGTCATAGCCCATCCAAGCTCCTGTCACGATGTCGGGTGTGTAGCCGACAAACCATAAATCCTTGAGGTCTTGGTTGGTCCCTGTTTTGCCCGCGGTGGGACGCGCCAGTTCCAGCGCGCGGCGTCCCGTTCCTTCCGTCACCACCGCCCGCATGAGGTCAACCATGAGATAGGCCGTTTGTGCGGAGAGTTCGACACTTTGGCTGGGCGTGTGTTCTTCCAGTACTTTACCGTCTTTGTCCTCAATCTTGATAATGCCGTAGGGATCCGAGCGGATGCCGCCGTTGGCGAACGTGGTGTAGGAGTCGGTCAGTTCCAGAAGATTGACTTGTTCTGTCCCCAAAGCAATGGAGAGCACGGGCTGCAGTGCGCTTTTAATCCCGCAGCGCGTGGCGAATTCCACGACCGCCGACGGTCCGAGGTGGTCCGCCAGGCGAATCGAAACGAGGTTTCGTGACATGGCAAGCCCCGTACGCAGGGTGATAGGGCCAAAATATTTGAAGTCCCAGTTTTGCGGGACCCAGACCTGGTCAGCGGGGAAGGGTGCCGTAGCCTCGGCGATCTTGTAGGCATCGGTTGCACTTTCCAGAAGTTTCCATTCCCGGCCGTCGTTATAAAACGCAATCCGGTCGTCATCCACCACGGAGGCACCGGTAAAGTCTTTGTCGACAGCGGCGGCCCATACAAACGGCTTAAAGGAAGACCCCGGCTGTCTCTGGGCTTGGGTCGCGCGGTTAAACTGCGATTCTTTAAAGTCGCGGCCGCCGACCATCGCTCGTATGCCGCCGGTATGGGCGTCGAGTGCGACCAACGCACCCTGGGCCTTGGCGGTGGTCGTGCTCAGGTCGACCAGCTTGGGATCTTTTTTCTTTTTGGCGTCTTTCATTTCCTGCTCACGAACTTTGGCGCGTTCCACATCAAAATCGGCCAGCGCTTTGTTCATGGCCTCTTCCGCCGCGCGCTGCATTTTCACATCCAGCGTCGTATAAATTGAGAAACCGCCTTGATAGAGGGCGTTCTCGCCGTATTTGGGGTCGAGAATCTGGCGCAGGTATTCAACGAAGTAGGCCCCGACCGGTGGAAGCACTTGCAGCCGTTCCGAGTTGATCGGCACCTGGTTGGCTTCCGTTTCTTCTTTCGAAGAGATAAACCCCGACCGACGCATACGGGAGAGGACCCAAGCACGTCGGCGCTTCGAGTTTGCAGGATTAAAGAAGGGGGAATAGTTCCGTGGCGAGCGTGGGAGTCCTCCCAGGAGAGCACAGTCGGCCAGCGTCAGCTCTTTGGCATGTTTTCCAAAAAAGGTTCGCGCGGCGGCCTCAACCCCGTAGGCCCCATGGCCAAAATAAATTTGATTGAGGTACATTTGCAGGATTTCTTCTTTGGAGTAGTTGCGTTCGAGCTGAATGGCAAGCAAGAGCTCACGCATTTTGCGTGAAAGCGAACGTTCGGGCGTAAAGAAAAGGACTTTGGACAGCTGTTGTGTGATGGTCGAACCGCCTTCGACCACCTTGCCATGCCGGATATTCACAAGTCCAGCACGCGCAATCCCGCGCAAGTTAATGCCCCAGTGGGAAAAGAAATGTTCATCCTCTGTGGCCAAAATAGCGTTTTGCAGATTGACGGGGATTTCGGAAAGAGGCAGGACGGAGCGGCGCTGGGTGAAAAGCTCGGTGATCATCTCCCCATGGACGTCATAGATTTTGGTCACTAGCGGGGGGGTATAGGTTTCCAGGGCGTCGGTGGTCGGCAGATTCAGCAGGAGCTGGTGCAGAAATACCATCCCAAAGCCCCAGGCCAGAAGAAAAAGGCTTCCCAACAATAAATGCCGCCGTGTCATTTCGGGATTATAACAAACGCATCTCCTTTGAACCTCTCCGACGGATTTTGATATCCTGACTACTATGCGCGCGATCATTATGGCTGGCGGCTTTGGTACCCGCCTGCGGCCTTTAACCTGCAACATCCCCAAGCCCATGGTTTCGATGGCCAACCGGCCGATGATGGAGCACATCGTTCGTCTGCTGAAAGACAACGGCTTCGATGATCTTCTGATCATGCTGTATTATCAACCGGAAGTGATCATTCGCTACTTTGGCGATGGGTCGGCTTTTGGTGTGAGAATTCAGTACCTGCGTCCGGAAGCCGATCTCGGGACGGCCGGGTGTATTAAATTTGCCGAAAAGCAGTTGAATGAACCCTTTCTTGTTATCTCGGGGGACCTGCTCACCAATTTTGATTTAGAAGCGGTTCTCAAATCACACCGGGATAATAAAGCGATGGCGACCCTGGTTCTCACGCGCGTCGCCAATCCCTTGTCCTACGGCGTGGTGATTGTGGATAAGGAAGGCCGCATTCAGCGTTTCCTGGAAAAGCCGTCCTGGGGGGAAGTCTTCTCCGATACGATTAACACGGGGATCTACCTGCTTGAACCCAGCGTCCTCGAGTATATTCCCGCCGGCCAGAGCTTCGATTTTTCCAAGAATCTGTTTCCAAAATTGCTTGAGATGCAGTCTCCGATGTTTGGCTACGTAGCGAAAGGCTATTGGAAGGATGTCGGGGATCTGACCGAGTACCGTCTGGCACACTACGATATATTGGAAGGGCACGTGGATGTGTCACTGCCGGGGCGGCTTCATCCCCATGGGGGCGTGAAAGTGCGCATGGGTGAAGGCACTAAGATTCATCCCAGCGCGGTGGTCGATAAAGACGTGCTTCTGGGCGAAGGCTGCCAGATCGAAGCTGGGGCCAAAGTGACCAATTCCGTGCTTGGCAATCATGTGACCGTGAAAGCCGGCTCAGAAATTAACGGCAGTGTCCTCTGGGATGATGTGACCATTGGCGACGAAAGTCGTGTTCAGGAGGCGGTCATCGGCAACCGCTGCCGGATCGGATCAAAAGCACAAATTTCAGAAGGCGCCATTATTGGCGATGACTGCAAAGTCGGTCAGGAGTCTGCTGTTCATCCGAATGTGAAGATGTGGCCGAACAAGCGCGTGGATGATGGTGCGGTGCTCTCTACCAGCCTCATTTGGGGCGATAAGTGGACCCACCATCTGTTTGGCGCCTACGGGATTTCGGGGCTCTGTAATCGCGAGATGACGCCGGAATTGGCGACCCGCATTGGCGCGGCCTACGGCGCGTATTTAGGCGAAGGATCGTACGTTACGACGTCGCGGGATGCCCATATGGCCAGCCGTATGATCAAGCGTGCGATGATTTCGGGGTTGTTGTCCACGGGCGTGAAAGTTGGTGATCTGCGTACGGCGCCGATTCCCGTCGTGCGCTACGAGATCGGTCAAGAAGGCGAGTCCGGCGGTATTCATGTGCGCCAATCGCCGTACGATCCGAATGTGGTGGATTTGAAATTCCTCGATAAAACAGGCGTCGACATTTCCATCCAACAGGAACGGGCCATCGAACAGCTCTTTTTACGCGAAGACTTTAAGCGCGCCACACCGGACCGGGTTGGCGAAATCACGACCCCTCCGCGGGCGCAGGAATATTACCGCGCAGGGTTCTTGAAAGCGGTCAACCCGGCGTCCTTTCAGAACTCCAAAATTAAAATCGTCATCGACTATGCGTTCTCTTCGGCTTCCCTGATCTTTCCTGACATTCTAGGACGGCTCGGCATTGAAGTTGTCAGCTTAAACGCTTACCTTAATCCGCAGCGTGTCACCAAGAGTGCCGACGAGTTTCAAACGGCGCTGGATCAGCTTTCCACAATTGTGCTAACGCTCAAAGCCGATGCCGGCTTCTTGATTGATACGGGCGCGGAGAAGGTATTTGTCGTCGATGAGGAAGGTCAGCGTATTGCCAACGACACGGCGCTCATTATGGTGGCCAAGCTGATGATGCAGAGCATGCCGGGGGGGACGATTGGTGTTCCCGTGAACGTGACGAGCGTGATGGAGGAAATTGCGCGGCCCTTGAATGTAAAAGTGAAGCGTCTGCGCACGGCGGCCCGGTATCTCATGGATGCCAGCCGCGAGAAGGATATGAGTTTTGTCGGCGATGGAGTCGGCGGATTTATTTTCCCGGAATTTCAACCATGTTATGATGCCATGTTTGCGATTGTCAAAATGGTGGAACTCATGGCGCGTCACAAGGTGCGCCTGCATGCCCTGGCCAAAGACGTGCCTCCCTTTGAGATTTTGCACCAGAAAATCCCTTGCCCTTGGGACCGCAAAGGGCTTGTGATGCGTCGGGCGATCGAAGCCGTCGACAATAAGTCCTATGAGTTGGTCGATGGGGTGAAGCTCTTGGGGGACGGCCACTGGGTGCTCATGTTGCCCGACCCGGACGAGGCCACGTTTCATATTTGGGTGGAATCGCGCGAACGCACGCAGGCGCGCGAACTGATGAAAGAATA
>CAZDML010000037.1:0-16251 GCA_964506645.1 uncultured Elusimicrobia bacterium
GGCGTAGGCGTGGACTCGCTCGAGGACGTGCTGGGCTTCGGAGACCTGCTGAGCTTCCGGCTCCACGGAATCTTCTTGTAAGCCGTAAATCATTTTCTTTTGCTCGGCCGTTTTAACATCGCATTGGAGCTGGCGCTGGATGGCTTTGGTGAAGGAATTTCCTGCGATAAAGACATCACGGACGACTCGGCTAACGCCTTTTTCCAAAATAGACATATTGGTGGAGCTTGCTCCCACATTCATGAACAAAATAGTTTCCGATTGATCGGGCTGATTGGCTTCGTAGGCGTTTTCTAAAGCAAATGCGTCAATATCCATGATAACGGGCTGGAGGGTCGTCTCTTTTAAGAAATCGAGTCTGACTTCAACGGAGTCCTTTTTCGCTGCGACAAGTACGGTCTCCAGCTGGGGCTGCCCATCTTCAATGACTTCACCTAAGACAGAAAAGCTCAAATTTACATCATCGATATTAAAGGGGATATACGGCTCTGCTTCAAACTTGAGCGCTTTGGAGAGCTCATCGGTGCTCATCTTGGCCATTTTGACGTAACGCACAATGACCGAGTTTCCAGAGATAGACGTAGCAGCCTTTTTAATCGGCATTGGATTGGCTTTGAGATAAGCTTGGAGAACGGCAACAGCATTGGGGCGACGTTCTGCAAGAGAGGTATCCAGTGGGACTTCTTCTCCGTAGGGCAAAACCCCCCAACGGTTTAAAGCCCAGCCATTGGCCGATCGTTTTAAATGCACGATCTTAATGGCATGGGTCCCAATATCAACACCCAAAAGCTCCTGCTTCCGCTTCAGAAATTGGAGCTTTTTAGTGACTTGTAACAACTTTGAAATATCCATATAAATTCGCTACGAAGTTAATCTAACAGGAGTGTAAAGAGTTGTCAAGGGAAAAGCACTTTTTCAAGGAAGGATGGAAATAAGAAGCTAAACGCAGCTCCAAAGCATAAGAAAGGACCAAATGGGATCGCATCTTTTCTACTCTTTTTGTGAAGCATTAAAAGGGCTAATCCTACGCAGCCCCCACTCAGGGAACCCAGAAGCAGGGTTCCATACAGTCCTTTCCAGCCCAGACAGGCCCCTATTCCTGCAACTAATTTGATATCGCCTCCGCCAAGAGCCTCCTGATGAAAGAGTTTCTCCCCTAAAACAGCCAGTGCATACATAAAAGTGCCGCCCCCAAAAGCGGAGAGTAGGCTGAGCCAAAAAGGATGCCATTCTCCGTTTAAAAATATCGGATTCCTAGTAGACAATAAAAGCCCCCCTGCGAGCAGACTGAGGGAAAGCTCATCAGGAATAATCTTGTATCTAAAATCAATCAGTGTGATTGTTATGAACTCAAACGCAAGCAGAAGACTTAGAAGCGCCAGGGCAAGATCATGTCGATAGTGGTTGCCAAGATAGACAAAAATGAATCCCATAAGGAGCTCTATTGCTGGATATTGGAAACTGATCGGAGTGTGACAGACGTTGCATTTCGCGCGAAGGAGTACATAGCTGAAAACGGGGATGTTTTGCCACCATCGTATTGGTGTTTGACATGACATGCAGTGCGAAGGCGGAGCAATAAGCGATAGGTCTAGGGGCAGGCGGATAATGCATACATTCGCAAAGCTGCCTAATGCGAGGCCAAAAAGAAATAGGGAGACAAGGTAAATAAAAGGAGTCATAAAAAAAGACGATCACCCTCAAAGGAGGGTGATCGTCTTTGTGTTAGCAGTGAAAGTCTGACTTAATACGCGCTCCAGCCGCTACCTTTAACATCGCTGTGCGTGCAGTTAACCAGGACCGTTCCCCATGTAGAGAGACCGCTGTTGTTTTGATAAAACCAACCCCCGTTATCGCCAGCGGAAGTCGCAACAGCACTGGTTGCACCATGGCCTGCGCTGTAAGTCTTGTTGTTAGGCATGGTCAGTGACGGAATCGCAGCAAGGTACTTGCCGCTGGTCGTTAATGATGCGAGTGTGTCCTGTGGATACACGCCTTCCATGTCTCCATAGTAGATGGACAGGGACGAACGAACGGCTCCTAAGCTGCCTTTCGCTGCACCTTCCTGTGATTTTGCGATGAGGCTAGCGAACTGTGGAATCGCGATGGCCGCTAAGATACCAATGATGGCAACCACGATCATGAGTTCGATGAGTGTGAACCCTCTTTCTTTATTCAATTTCATTGTGTGACCTCCAAGTATGAATATATGAGAACGGCATTCGAAGTCTATCACTCGTTGCTGGGGGTGTCAAGCAAAAGGGAGCTTGTGGAGGGGTCATGATGAACTATTTACGTGATTGTGAGGTGTAACGAATCGCAGGAATGATTCAGAAATAGGGAATAAACCGATTAGCCGACGACAGATCCCATCTTAAACATAGGCAGAAACATGCATATCACGATAGTTCCAACAATCGTGCCCATGACGCAGATAATCACAGGTTCAATCAGGGACATCATGGCTTTAATCGCCGTGTCAACTTCTTGATCGTAGAAATCAGCAATCTTAGTGAGCATGGTTTCCAGATTTCCCGTTTCTTCGCCTACGGAAATCATCTGAATGACCATGGCCGGGAAGACGCCAGATTTTCTTAATGGATCAGCAATTTTTTCCCCTTCCCGAATGGATTCCTTAGCGCTCAGAATAGCGGCTTCTACGACTTTGTTCCCGGAGGTCTTTGCGACAGTGTCCATGGCCTGGAGAATGGGGACGCCGGATTTGATCAGGGTTCCAAGTGTTCGCGTAAACTTGGAAACGGATACTTTTTTTATCATATCGCCAATCACGGGGGCTTTAATCAGGATGCCATCAATAATCTTTTGTCCGGAAGGAGTTTGATAGGCTTTTTTAATCCCATAGCCGATCGCGAATGGAATCGCCAGGATGAGCAAAATATGGCCCTTCAGAAAATCGGACACGGCGCAAAGAATTTTTGTAGGCGTTGGGAGTTCAGCGCCGAACCCTTCGAATACTTTCTTAAAGGTAGGAATGACGGCGACCATCAGGAAAATAGTCACGCCGCCAGCGACAATCGCAATGACGGCAGGGTAGACCATCGCTCCTTTTACTTTGCCTTTCATTTCTTCAGAGGCTTCCAGGTAACTCGAAAGCCGTTCAAGAATGCTGTCGAGCACGCCGCCCGTTTCTCCCGCGCGCACCATAGAGACATACAGTTCGGAAAACGCAACAGGGTGCTTTTTGAGCGCGTCGGCAATGCTGATTCCACTTTCAATATCGGTTCGAACCTGAAGAATAACTTTGGAAAATACAGGGCTTTCAATTTGTTCCGAGAGAATGCTTAGTCCCTGGACGATAGGGACGCCGGCAGAAACCAATGTTGCTAACTGTCGGCTGAATATAACGAGATCTTTTCCGTTGACGCCTGGTTTAAAGGGGTTGATTTTAGAGAGAAAACTTTCTTTGTCGCCGCCTTTGACCTCCGTCACGATGAGGGCGTTCAGCTTTTGGGCCTTGAGTTTCTCCATCACGGCCTTCTGGGCGGGGGCGTCCATTGTCCCTTCAACCATTTGTCCTGCGGCGCTGCGTGCGGTGTATTTGAATTGAGCCATAACGTTCCCCCGAATTAGCTGACGGCCTTTGTCTCTCGTTGCATAAGGCGTTTAAGATCATCCGGATCTGTCGATGATTGAAGCGCCTGTTGGTAACTGATGATATGACGCAAGTACATATCGAGAAGAGACATATTCATGGTTTGCATACCAAATTTTGCACCGGTTTGCATGGTCATCATGATCTGTTCGGTTTTTTCTTCGCGGATGAGATTGCGGATGGCGGGTGTGGCGACGAGGATTTCACACGCCATGGCGCGCCCGGGTCCTGACATGCGTTGCAAGAGTTGCTGACTGAGGACCGCTTGCAAAACGAAAGAGACCTGTGAGCGCACCTGCGCCTGCTGATGCGGTGGAAATACATCAATCATTCGGTTGATGGATTGTGCGGCATCGGTGGTATGCAGAGTCGCAAACACCAGATGCCCGGTTTCTGCCACATTTATGGCAGATTGAATGGTTTCCATATCTCTCATTTCGCCAATCAGGATTGTATCGGGATCCTGGCGAAGAATATATTTGAGGGCGGTATTAAACGAGGAGGTGTCCCCACCGACTTCACGCTGGTTTACAATCGATTTTTTGTGCATGTGAACAAACTCGATCGGGTCTTCTATGGTGATGATATGCGATTGTTCATTTTCATTTAAATAGTCAATCATCGACGCCAGCGTGGTTGATTTTCCTGACCCCGTAGGACCTGTGACGAGAATGAGGCCCTTCGGAATCTTGAGAATATCGTAAATAGCCGGTGGAAGGCCGAGCTCATCAATGGATTTAATTTTTTGAGGAATAGATCGCAACACGGCGCCAACGGTCCCGCGCTGACGGAAGACGTTCATACGGATACGTCCTATGCCTTTGATACCAAAAGACATGTCCAGTTCATTGCTGGCTTCAAATCGCTGTTTTTGGGTGTCTGTTAAAAGCGAGTAGATCAATCGTTGACAGATTTCTCCTGTGAGCTTTTCAAAAGGGGTCGGAATCATCTGCCCATCAATACGCAGCATGGGGGCTGATCCCAGGGTTATGTGTAGATCGGAGGCCCCTTTGTTCATCATGAGTTCCAGCAATTGTGACATGTCGAGAATCGAATGCATTTCATTCGGCATCGGCGTGTCCTCCTGAAGAAAGACTCGGTTGTTCAGAACGTTGTTTGATACTGTGCTGTGCTTGTATGGCAGTAATGGCGGCGGCATCGATAATGTCATCAACCGAGCAGCCGCGAGACAAATCATTGGCAGGCTGCGCCATACCCCACAGGATGGGTCCCACCGCACGGCATCCCCCTAAGCGCTGAACCAGTTTGTAGGCGATGTTCCCACAGTTTAAGTCAGGGACAATCAGAACATTGGCCCGTCCTGCCATCGGGGATTGTCCGACGCCTTTAACCCCTGCTGTAAAGTGGTCGAGCGCTGTGTCGGCCTGCCATTCCCCTTCCAGGGTTAATCGTGGCGCTTTGGCTTTGGCGAGCGCCAGGGCTTCCCGCACTTTGGTCACCATGGGATGTTCAGCGCTGCCGGCTGTAGAGAAAGACAAAAAGGCAACTTTGGGGGTGTGCTTGACTAAGAATTCATACGCCTGCGCAGCGCCAAGGGCAATGTGGGCCAGTTGCTTGGGGGACGGATCTGGGATGACGGCGCAGTCGGCTAAAAGAACGGTAGCATTGTCATTGGCAGACGCATGCTGATTATCCAGCAGGAAGAATCCAAACAGTGCAGAGACTTTGGGGGCCAGGCCAATGATGGAAAAGACAGCGCGCAATGTGTCTGCTGTTGTGCGCGTCGCTCCGCCGAGAAATCCGTTTGCAAGACCCATTTTGAGATAAATGCTGCCGAGAATCAGCGGATCTTCCAATGCCTGTAATGCTTCAGCTTGCGTGAGTGTTTTAAATTTGGGTTGTGTCATCAGGACGCGTAGAAAATCTTCGCGCTGAGACGCAGGCAAGGACGCTAAATCAATACAAGGAATTGTTACTTTTCTGCCGGCAATCGCCTGGAGACGTTGTAGACTGTTGTCTCGATTTTTAGAGACGAGGATAGGATCAACAATGTGTTCTTTGTGAAGCAGCCAGGCCGCTTCGATGGCGCGTTGATCGTCCCCATCGGCCAGTACGATGCGCTGGAGGCGGGAGGAGGCTTGTTTCCGAAGGTCCTGCCAGAGAGAGTTCTGCACGGACTTTGGTAACAGGACTTCCAGTAGTTGTCAAGAAGATTTCAAAGCGCGGTTTTTTAGAGCTGTTTCGACCAAAGGCGGAACGAGCCCTTTGACTGCCCCCCCCAATCGGGAGACTTCGCGTACGAGGCTGGAAGAAAGATAGGTATATTGCGCATCTGGCATGAGAAAAACCGTTTGAAATTGAGGGTTTTGGCGACGATTCATTAGGGCCATTTGGAATTCGTATTCAAAATCTGAAACAGCACGTAAGCCGCGGATGACAGCCACCGCCTTTTTGGCTTTCACAAAATTGGCGAGGAGGCCGGAAAAATGCGTAATCTCAATTTCTGGATGATGCTTGAGGGCGGTTTTTAGAAAATCAAGCCGGTCCTGTAGCGGAAAATAAGGCATCTTATGTGGGTTTTCGCTTACCGCTACGATAATGCGATCAAACAGCGTAGAACCTCTTTTGATAATGTCGAGATGCCCGTTAGTTACGGGGTCAAAGGAACCAGGGTAAATCGCTAACTTCTTCATATCTGCCTCCAGGATCAACCGGTCTGGCCGAGTGCCCAGCGATGAGCATACCCGCTTTGCACGGCGTTGCGCAAGGTGGCTTGCTGTGGTTGTTTTAAATCAGGATCGATCTGTAGTAACTGTTCGGCGTCATGGCGAGCCCGTTGGATTAGGGCCGCATCACGAAGCAGATGCCCTACATTGAATAGAGGAGTGCCGTGCTGCTGGGCCCCTAACACTTCGCCCGGCCCCCGTAATTCTAGATCGATTTCACTCAGACGAAATCCATCGTGAATATTGATCATGGCTTCGATGCGCTTTTCTGCATCATCGGTTTTACAATCGGCAATCAAGAGGCATTGGGAGGCATGCGCGCCGCGTCCCACTCGCCCGCGCAGCTGATGCAGAGTGGACAGGCCAAAACGTTCGGCATGATGAATAACAATGGTCGTCGCATTGGCTACATCAATACCGACTTCAATGATAGAGGTGGCGATAAGGATATGGATATCTCCACGACGAAAAGCAGTCATCATGGCTTCCTTTTCTGCGCTTTTCATTTGTCCATGCAAGATTCCTACCCGCTGGGATTTGAAAGTGGTGCTCTGAAGGAGCTGCGCTTCCTGTACCGCCGCTTTCAACTCGACTTTGTCAGATTCTTCTACCAGCGGATAGACCAGGTAGGCTTGTCGACCTTGGGCCGCTTCACGCAAGACATGGGCGTAAGCGACTTCAGCCGGCACGTGGCGTGTCATAATCGGTGATCGCCCGGGCGGAAGCTCGTGAATCGTTGATACGTCCAAGTCTCCATACAAGGTCAGCGCCAACGTGCGAGGAATCGGGGTGGCCGTCATGACCAGTACGTCTGGGACTGGTCCTTTCTGACGCAAAAGGCTGCGGTGCTCTACGCCGAAGCGGTGTTGTTCATCGACAACAATCAGACGCAAGTCAGCAAAGCGGACATGTTTCTGAATCAGTGCATGAGTGCCGATGACAATGGATGTAGTTCCTTTCTCAATCTGTTCGAGGATCTTTTTTCGTTGCGTGGGTGTTTGGCGGCCCGTGAGCAAAACAAACGGCACTTTGAGATCGTTTAAGTAGCGTGCAAAGGTGAGGGCATGTTGTTCAGCCAGAATTTCAGTGGGTGCCATAAGGGCCGCCTGACCGCCATTTTCAACAGCGAGCAGCATCGCGGAGAGCGCAACCAATGTTTTGCCGCTACCGACATCCCCCTGCAGAAGGCGGTTCATGGGATACGGACTCATTAAATCATCGAAAATTTCACGAATGACGTGCTTTTGTGCTGGGGTGAACATAAAGCCTAAGTGTTCGCGGAAGGGTGTCAGGAGATGACGTTTGAGTTCATAAGGATGTGATTTTGGGATACGCTTTAGGGTCCTTCGCAGTAATGTAAGTGCCGTTTCCAGAATAAAAAATTCTTCGTACGCAAGATACTGCCGAGCCCTTTCCTTTTCGAGGAGTGCCTCAGGAAAGTGAATGGTGCGGACAGCCCAGACTTTCCCCTCCCAGTCGTTTTTGCGCAACAGATCCTGCGGCACGATAGAGGGAAGGGATTCCACATGGGTTGGAAGGACTTTCGCGACTATGGTGCGAATCAAGCGTGTGGGAAGTCCTTCCGGCATCGGATAGACGGGTACTAGGCGATTAAAGTGGAGCGCATCCTCTTCTGAGAGGGGTGCATCGGCGGAAGCAAGAAGGGCCATGTCTTCGACCCGAAGTTGTTTTCCGGAAGGTCCCCATTCCAAGACACCATAGACCATTAGCCATTGCCCCTGGACAAGTTTTTTCTTGAGAGGTGCGAAGACATCGTATTGCGGATTGGTGCGTTTAAACCAAACGGCCTGGATAGATCCAGACGCATCGCGTACGGTGGCCGATGCCATGGCGAGGTTGCTGCGAAGTGTGCGAAAGGTGACCTCCTCGACCTTGCCGCGCAGAGTCGTTTTTTCTCCCATGGGGACGTCCTTGATGGAAAAACGGATTCGACGGTCTTCCCAGTCGCGGGGATAGTACGTTAAAACATCGGCCGGGGTCGTGAGCCCCATTCGTGCCAAGATCTGAGCGCGTGCGGGCCCGACGCCTTTCACGTATTGTAAAGGGAGTTCGTCCTGAAGAGGCAGAGAAGAACGGGAGGGTGTCGCTTTAGCCACGGGCATATGGGTTGATTTTAGCGCTCAAAATTTGGCAAAATATCGACTCAAATAAGCATAAGGAGCCGTACTATGGCATTACGATGTGATGTGTGTGGCAAAGGTCCTGTGGCTGGTAAAACTATCAGCCATTCTCATCGCGCAACGAATCGACGATTTCTTCCCAACGTCCAACGGATGAAAGTGGTTCTCCATGGGCATGTGAAGCATGCGAAAGTCTGTTCGCGTTGTGTCCGTTCTGGTAAGATAGTTCGTCCGACAGGCCGAGCTCTCGCCGCCGCTTAAAGCGCTATAAATCCAGAGTTTTTCATAGAAACCGTGTTCCGAAAGGGACACGGTTTTTTGCGTTATTTCGTAAGAGGGGTGACCATCCCAGCTGTCGGACTAGAGGCGGACCCGCTGAATTTTTTAGGCATGCGTCCCGCCAGATACGCTTGGCGCCCCGCAGAGACAGCCAAGCGCATGGCGTCCGCCATACGGATCGGGTCTTTTGCTTCGGCCACCGCTGTATTCATGAGGATGGCTGCAGCGCCCAGTTCCATGGCAACCGCGGCATCCGATGCTGTGCCGACTCCTGCGTCTACAATGACAGGCACTTTGCTTTGTTCAAGAATAAATTGAACTGGAAGAGGATTGAGAATTCCTTGACCACTGCCGATAGGGGCTGCCAGAGGCATAATCGTAACGGCGCCGGCTTCCTCAAGTCGCTTGGCCATAATGGGGTCGTCGCTTGTATAAGGAAGAACCTTGAATCCTTCTTTCACCAGGACTTTGGTTGCTTCCAGCGTCGCTTGAACATCCGGAAAGAGAGTTTTAGGGTCTCCGATTACTTCTAATTTGACCAAGTCTGTTTCGCAGAGTTCCCGCGAGATACGGGCTGTGCGAATAGCATCTTCTGCGGTATAACAACCGGCTGTATTCGGCAAAATAGGCATGCCCTTGGGAAGGTAACTCCAGAAAGACTGAGAGGATTTATCGCTGAGATCCACTCGGCGTACGGCGACAGTGACCATGGCTGCCTGAGCAGCGAGCAGGGCATCATGCATCAATTGAAAGGTTTTGTATTTCCCTGTTCCAAGAATCAATCGCGATGTGTAGGTTTTTCCTGCGATGACTAACGATTCGTCATTCATTTTATCCTCCACCAATGGCCTGGATCACTTCCAGGACATCTCCCTCGTTCAAAACGGTATTGGCATACTGTGCTCGCCGAATAATCTTTAGATTGAGCTCGCAGGCCACGCGACCTTCCATGATGCCGAGTGACGTTAAAAGTTGCTGCAACGTCATTGATGCAGGGAATTCTTTGATTTCCCCGTTTAAAGTGAGTTTCATGCAGAAATTATATCAGGAATGCGTTAGTAAATAGCCCCGACTAGGATGACTCCGATGAGGAGAAAAAGCAGGCAAAGGCGGTCGTGCGCTTCATGGAGACGCGGTAAAAGATCAGCGGCTCCAACGTAAATGAACGAGCCTGTCGCCACGGCCAGGACAAATCCCACCACACTGGGTGGCAGCTGACCTGTGAAGTGATAGCTCATGATCGCTCCCAAGGGGGTTGCCAAGGCGACGCAGCACCCCAGGAGGTACTCATTGCCTTTGGAGTATCCCGCAGCGCGGAGTAAACTGGTTAACGTCAACCCATCTGAGAACTTGTGTAAGATGACGCCCACCGAAATAATGCTTCCTAGCACCATGTTGCGGTGCAGGCCAACCCCAATGACCATGCCATCGATGAATGCGTGAGCGGAAAGCGCGATGAGGGCCGTCACAGGAACAAGCGGCGCCATCGATTTTGGGCGTAAAAAATCTTCGCAAGCATGCACCATAGTCACGTTCTCCGCTGCAAAAAGAATGACAAATGTCCCGAGAATGGTCACCCCCGCAGATTGTCCGGCCAACCCAAAGGCTTCCGGCATCAGATGCAGGAAGGCGATGCCGAGCAGAACGCCTGAGCTAAAAGCCAAAAGACGCCATAGGTGACGCTGGGTCCAGGCTTCTTTCAGGATAGTGAGCGCACTGCCTGAAAAGGTCGTGATGAACGCAATAATGGAGAAAAGAATTAATGATTTCATTGGAGAATTTGTAGGGAGTGGAGTTTGTAGTACACGCCTTGCTTGGCCAGAAGATCCTGATGCGTTCCTTCTTCAACAATTTGACCCCGGTCCATGACAACAATCCGGTCTGCCTTACGAACGGTTGCCAGACGGTGAGCGATCACTAGGACGGTTCGGTTGACCATGAGATGTTCGACCGCATCTTGAACGAGTTTTTCGGATTCGGCATCCAGAGACGAGGTGGCTTCATCAAGAATGAGTATCGGTGGATTTTTTAGCAGGGCACGAGCAATCGAGAGACGTTGACGTTCTCCCCCCGAAAGCCGAATCCCTCGCTCCCCAATTGCTGTGTCGTAGCCCATGGGCAGGCGCGAGACAAAATCATGGGCGTTGGCGGCTTTTGCTGCTTCCTGGACTTCCTCAAGGGTTGCGTTGGGTTTACCATAGGCAATGTTGTAGCGAATGGTCTCATTAAAGAGAAGCACTTCCTGGGTGACGAGACCGATCTGCTGGCGTACAGAATCCAGAGTTGATTGGCGAATGTCCTGTCCATCGATCGTCACGCGGCCGGAGGTTGGGTCGTAAAACCGCGGTAGAAGCAGTGCCATGGATGTTTTTCCTGCCCCTGATGAACCGACAAGCGCCACAATTTCTCCTCGATTGATAGTCAGGTTCACATTGCGTAGTGCCCAGCGAGGTTCGCTGGCCTTGCCATCGGGTGTGGGATAGCGGAATGAAATCCCTTCATAAGTAATCCGACCAGAAAAGGAGGCTAGTGGGAGAGCGGCCGGAGCGTCCTGAATATGCGGGACTTCATCGAGCAGTTCAAAAATGCGTTCTGCAGAGGCAGTGCCCAGCTGAAGTTGAGCATTCAATTCAGCAAAATTCTTAATCGGTCGATAAATGGAAAGGGCACTGGCCATAAATGCGAAGAAAGAGCCTGTCGTCCAAACGTTATGAATGACATCGCTGCCACCCTTCCATAAAAGAAAAGCACCGGTCAGGGCTCCGACCATCTCCATGCAGGGGCTTGAGAGTGTATCGGTTTTTGCAAAGCGTAAGGACAAATCCAAAAAGTAACGGTTGGCTTTTTGGAATCGGGAAATTTCTGTTTGTTCGGCTCGATATGCTTTCACAACGGGCGCTGCTTGAATATTTTCCTGGATGACGGAGTAGAGTTCGCCCATCTGACTCTGTCCTTTGCGTCCAACGGTGCGCAGAGATTTTCCTAAAACGACAATGATGACTGCTGAAATGGGCAGAATACCCAAAGTCATGAGCGAAAATTTCCAGGAAAGTGAAAAAAGAACGCCGACCAGGCTGATGGCCGTAAGACCATCGCGTATGAGATAAATGGGTGTGCGTGCGATGACCTGCTGAAGGGCATTGAGGTCGTTGGTGAAACGAGCAATGACCTTGCCGGTGGATTTGTGCGTAAAGAACTCCATTGAGAGCTCCTGCAAATGGCGGAAAAGCTGCTCGCGCAGATCGGCGATGACATGGAGCCCGATGTAGGCCATCCAGTAGTTTTGTCCATAAGACAAAAAGCCCTTCAGGATAAAGATCGCCGGGAGTGCCACGAGCAGTCTGTAAAGCGTATTCAGATCGCGGCCAATGAAGACCTGATCGAGAACGGGTTTGATCAAATACATGGTCAAGGCGGTCATGCCGGCCACGCCCGCCATACAGACCAAGGCCGCGACCAGGCGCCAGGTGTAGGGATTTAAATAGTTCGCGAGTCGTTTATACAGTTTCATGGGTCTTTAAGAGAGTCAAAATTTCATGGGCTGCGGTCTCGCTGGCCTTTGATCCACCGAGGGTGCTACGCAAAGCAAGCAACTTGCGACGTGTATTGTCCCATAACGAGCGATTCATTAAAAGTTCTTTTGCAGCGTGGGCAAGCTTTTTAGGAGTCGCATCGGCTTGGATAAGCTCAGGGACGATCCGTTCGTTTGCCAGTATGTTGGGTATTGCGATGAAGGGGATCCGTATGAGACGTTGGGCGATCGCATAAGTGATCGGTGAAAGCTTGTACATGACCACCATGGGAATTCCTAGAAGAGTGTTTTCCAAAGCGGCTGTCCCCGAAACACCTATCGCGAGCTGCAATTTTTTCCGGTGTTCATAGTGCTCATCGATTTCCAGGGTAATCCACGGAATGTTCTGAATGGCGGTAACGTAGGGATGTGTCGGCATTTCTTTGGGACGAAATAATATAAAGCGTGCCTGCGGAAATGTCTCGTGGAGCTGCTGGGCGGTATTCACGAGAACCGGTAAGTGGCGCTGTACCACACTGGTACGGGATCCAGGAAGCAGACCAATGGTCATGGGGGTGCCAGGACCCGTGGGTTCTGGTAGCCGTTCGACTAACGGGTGACCGATAAAGGCCACGGGAACCCCAGCTTCTTGATAGAGCGGAACCTCAAACGGAAAAATAACAAGCATCTTTGTAAGGACGCGCGATAGTTCCTGTATGCGCCCGGACCGACTCGCCCACACCTGCGGGCTGACATAATAAATGACCGGGATATGAAGTTGATGGGCGGCACGAGCCACGCGGATATTAAATCCATAGTAGTCGACCAGGACGACCGCATCGGGTCGGTCGCTAGTCAAAAACTTTGTCAGGGTACGAAGCGCGTGAAGAAGGGCTGGAAGCTTAAAGAGAGGCTCCAGAAAGCCAAATCCGCCTATACTGACCAGTGAAAGTAAAAAACGATCGGAGGTTTCTTGGAGATAGATGCCACCTGCCGCGCTTAGACGAAGCGTGGGGTGTTGCGCTTTAAGAGCTCGTGCTAAAGCTGCCGCATGCTGATCCCCAGAGGGGTCGCCTGCAACAATAAGTAGATGTTTAGGCATGGATGTGGAGATGATCGAGGACTTCTTTGGCGAGTTCTAAGGCATCTCGGCCATGTTGTCCGGAGACAAGCGGGGTTTTTCCCTCTCGGACACACTGGAGGAAATGTTCGAGTTCCATGGCTAGGGGTTGCTGGCGAGATAGCTTCGGCTTTAGAATTTCTATATCAGAAAACGATTTCACCGTGTCTGTTTTTTTCTTGTAGATCTTCAGATTGGGTTTTGCGTAATCGAGCGACAAATAGGAATTTTTCTGGAAAATTCGAATGCGCCGGTAGCGCTCCAAAGAGATCCGGGACGCTGAGAGGTCAGCGATACAGCCATTTTTAAAGTGGAGACGAACCTTGGCGATGTCTTCATGTTGGGAGAGAACTTTAGCGCCGAAGGCTTCGACACGTGTGACAGGTTCCCCAACCAGGAAGAGGACGATATCCAAATCGTGGATCATCAGATCCATGACGACCCCGATGTGTGCGACACGCGGGTCAAAGGGACCCAGACGATTGACTTCGATAAACTGCGGTAGCTGAATGTGATGGGAGGCCTCGATAACGGCAGGATTGAAGCGCTCGATGTGTCCAACCTGCAGGACTTTGCCGCCGGGACTTGCCAAAGCAATCAGTTGTTCGGCTTCTTCAATGGTGTTGCTGAGAGGTTTTTCTACTAAACAGTGAACACCCGCCGTAAGACAATCGCGCGTCAGTTGAAAATGGGTTGGGGTCGGTGTGGCAATGATGGCGGCCTCGATGGTTGGAAGCAGTGCCTGCAGTGAATAGGCTGGTCGTGTGCGGAATTTTTTGGCCAAAGAGGCGGCACGCGTAGGCTCTGCATCAAGAATGCCGACAAGTTCAACGTCTGGAAAACGGGAGAGTGTTTTGGCATGGTACTGCCCCATACGTCCGGCTCCGAGGAGTCCGACGCGAACTTTACGCAAGCGGGTGCGAGCGCGGTAGCTAGGGCTGAAAGCCCGTAATAGTGAGTTGATGGGCATTGGCAATTTGCAGAAGCGAATCACGTTCGAGTAAAAGAGTTTTACCAGCTTCAACAGCCAGGACAGAGGCTTTGGCGGCCTGAAGGCTTTCTAAGGTGCGTGGGCCAATGACAGGAACGTCAAAGCGTAAATCTTGGCGAGGTCGGGCGACTTTAATGACCACGCAGCCGGGTCCCGCAATCTCGCCCGCCCGGCGGATACAGCTGTCTGTGCCTTCCATGGCTTCGACGGCGACGATGGTCTTGTCTTTGACGACAATGGTTTGGCCGATATCCTGCGCGGCTACATTGCGTGCGAGGGGAATGCCGAAGAGAATATCTTCTTGCTCAGCAGTTGTGGGTTTTCGCTGGGTCAATGTGGTGGCAGGACACACATTTTTATCCAGGTATGTAAGCGAGGAAAGAAATTGAATGCCTTCCTGCTCAAATTCCTGAGTTACGGCACTGAGCAATGTGTCTGCTTTTTTATTGGCAACGCGGGTGAGAATTTTCATGGCGCGTAGGTCAGGTGTAATGCCTCGAAACAGCTGGACATGCTTCACTTGGCCAGCCATCACGGCGCGGTCCACCCCTTGTCTTTTAAAGTAATCAATGGTCTTTCCGAGCTGCCCAAGGGAAAGCCAGGTGAGTGCATCCACATGCTTTTCAAGAAGGGGGTCGGCTTCTTCCTTCAAAGCGACCGCAACAACGGTTTCCCCTTGGCGTCGTGCCTCCTGGGCAAACAAAATAGGGAACTGGCCGTTACCGGCAATGAGTCCAATTTTGGAAGACATGGGAAATTAGTCGTCGGACGATTCTTTTCCGGCCGAACGTCCAGCGGTATTCGCCGGTCGACAGGTGCCGCGCGGGCTCTGCTGAATAAAGGTGACCATATCTCTGACAGCAGGAATAAGTGAGGGATCCGCAACCATCTCTGCAAGAACCTCTTTCATGGGAGTGGTGTTAAAGAAAATCGATCGATAGGCCTTCTTGAGCGTGGTAATGTCGTCTTGGTTCAAGCCTCTGCGGCGTAGACCAATAAGATTGAGACCCGCCAGTTTAGCGCGGTCCCCTTGCGCCATCGTATAGGGTGGAACATCCAAGGGAACCATGGCTCCGCCGCCGATCATAGCGAGCTTCCCGATACGTGCAAATTGATGAACAGCGGAAAGCCCCCCCAACACGGCGCCATCTCCCACTTCAACATGCCCTGCGAGTGCGACCGAATTGGCGACAATGACTTCGTTCCCAATAATGCAGTCATGTGCTACGTGGGAATAGGCCATAAACAAGCAGCGGGATCCAATCCGTGTTATACCGGTTGCGGCTGTCCCACGGTTTAATGTGACGCATTCACGGACGACACATCCTGGGCCGAGGGCTAAACGGGTGTGTTCTCCGCGATACTTTAAATCTTGCGGTGCTGAACCTACGAAAGCGCTGGAGTAAATCTGACACCCTTCCCCCACTTCAGCAAATTCGATCACGGCATGTGGTCCCACTTTTACGCGTGGGTGCAGTGTGACATCTTCGCCGATAACGGCGTAGGGACCAATTTCAACCCCTGCGCCTACTTTGGCTGTGGGGTGAATAATAGCTGTCGGATGAATGAGAGATTTTGTTTCAGCGCTCATGCGGAAGCGGCATCCTTGTCAACAATGGCGAAACTAAAGGTGGCTTCGGTCGTGAGCTGTCCTTCCACGAAAGCTTCTCCTTTTGCTTTGCCAAAGCGGTCACGCATCTTCAAGATTTCAATCTTAAGTTCGAGACGATCGCCCGGAACGACGGGCTTACGAAATTTAATTTCCTCCATGCCCATAAAGAAAGCCAATTTGTTTTTGGCTTCCGGTTTGGATAGAAAAAGCGTGCAGGCAACCTGGGCCATGGCTTCGACAATCAGAACGCCCGGCATGATCGCATGATCAGGGAAATGACCTTGGAAAAAGGGCTCG
>CAZDML010000038.1:0-16084 GCA_964506645.1 uncultured Elusimicrobia bacterium
CTTTTGCCTCGCCTGGTTTATTTTTCCCTTTTTCCCTAAAGCCATTGTGATGATCCAAAGCAGCTTTATGTATGACCACTGGATTTATCCGTCCCTGCTCGGTCTTCTTATTCCTCTGGCTATCGCTCTGGAACGTCTGTTCCATTCCAGCACGACATCACGCACGCTCGTCTCTCTGGGCACGCTTCTGCTTGTCATGGCCTGGAGCATTATCGTGCAATCACATATCCTCCTGCGCAACACCGATGAAAAACTCTACCGCTGGGCCTGTCGGTTTCCCACGTCGCTCGCCATGCCGAAGAATCTGGTCGGTGTCCTGCTGCGCGAACGCCGTTACGCCGAAGCCCTCCCGCTACTACAGGCACTGGCCCAGCGCGATCCGAAGGATATTGAGATTCAATCGGCCCTCGCCGCACTGACGCCTCCTCAGAAAAAATCCCGCTAGTTTTCTTTTTTACCGTTTTACCGTCGATTATTTTCGTTCTTGACACGTAGAACCTAATATAACAGAATCTCTCACATTCGATTAGGTTATGTCACATTTGAACATTTATCTCTCGCGGGAACGTGAAAAGTGGTTGCGCCAGCATCTCGATGAATTGGCGGCGCAGGAAAACCGCTCTCTGTCGTACATTGTGGAAGAAGCCCTTGTGAAATTTGTTCAAACCATGGGCAAATCCGTTCCCGATCAAAAGCGCAAGGGGCATCGACGCCATGTTTCCCGGTAAGCGTCTCCGCCAGCTCTCCGCCTATTCCCTTTTCTCTTTATGTGCGCTTGCTCAATCTGGACAGGCGGATTTCGAGCCGGGTCATTTCCAGCACATCCGCTTTTCTCCTTCGTGCTCCAGGCCCAGCTGGACACAGACTCCGGACAATGCCCTTCAATTGACGCTTCCCTCCAGCGGACATGGCCCCTGCGAAGTCACTCTCGATTTCTTTTCCCCGGATACAACCCGACGCCGGAACGCCATCTCCTTTGATGCCAAAAGTTCACACCCCGGGGGACGCCTGCAGGTCGAACTCACCGATGACAGCGATGGGGCCCGCTACCGCAGCCCGGCATTACCAGCGGCCGGACTGGGAACGGACTGGGAGACGGTCCACATTCGCTTTTCGGCCCTGCAGCCAGACTGGGAGCCAGACCAAATACGGCGCATCCATTTACTTGCCGAGCCCGCTCGTGGCCATACACACACCCTGATCACCCTGCGCGATATTCGCTGGATTCGCATGGCTGTGACTGCACCCTTCTCGAGGGGTGAACGTGTCGAGCCTGCTTCGCAACCGGCCCCCACGGTGTCCATGCCCACCCCCGCCTCACCGTCGTCTTCGTTTCATGTTCGCTGGCCCCATTGGCCCGCCGGTGCACCGGTTTCCACGGGACTGCGTGTCATCAAAAGCCTGTTTCTCTTTTCACTCGTGATGTTTATCCTTCGCCTCCTGCAGAAAAAGAACATGCCAGTCCCGCAGCTCTCGCCGCTATACGAAATGAACACCCGCACATGGAAGAGCTATCGGGATAAAGAAGGCGTCATTCAAATTGGTGGGTTTAAAAAAATTACGCTTTCCGACCTGCAGGCGATTCAGGACGCCGGGTTCCAGAGCATCTGGTTTATGGGGATCTGGGAAATCGGGCCGAAAGTCCGAGACATCTCTCGCCGCTACGGCCCAGATTTTATGGGCTCGCCTTATGCCATTCAGGATTACGCACTCTCCACAGAACTGGGCAGTGAACAGGACTTTTTAGACCTGGTCCAGCGCGCGCATGGCGCCGGACTCAAGGTGTTTGTGGATTTTGTCCCCAACCACATGGGCATGGACTCTTTGTGGCTGAACACCCATCCGGAATACTTTATTCACCGCGTCTTAAACGACAGCGAAACCGCTTTATCCGATCAAGAGCTCGAACAGCTCTATCCGGGCTTCTTCGTCTACCGTACCCCTGCCTATCCGTCCGAAGGCCGCCGCGTTCCTAAAACGATCATGGTGGCCTACGGACGCGACCCCTATTTTTATCCGTGGATAGACACGGCACAGCTTGATTACGCAAACGCCGGCCTGCGCCGCAAACTAACCGATATCCTGTGCACCTGGGCCAAAGTTGTGGACGGGGTGCGCTGTGATATGGCGATGCTCGTTCTCCGCGAGCAGGTCAAGATACATCGGCATCCGGAGATGTCCTGGGAGACCTTCAATCAGATGATGCCGCACGAATTCTGGAGTGAAGCCATCGCAACAGTCAAGAAAGCCAATCCGTCCTTTGTATTTATGGCCGAGACCTATTGGTCCATGGAAGGCTACCTTCAGCAGCTGGGGTTTGATTTCACCTACAACAAAGCCGTCTACGAATCGATCAACCACACCGTGCACAGCGGACATGCGGAAAGCTTGATGAACTTCTTACGGATGCTTGGGAATGACTTCATACAGAAGAGCGTCCACTTCCTGGAAAACCATGACGAAGAGCGCGCCATGAACAGCCTCGGGGAAGAACGCCAGAAACCGGCCGCGGTTCTCCTCTGCACACTCCCCGGGGTTGCTCTGCTGCATCAGGGCCAGCTCGAAGGTCGCCGAGAACGTCTGCCGGTTCAGCGAGCGGTTCCTCTGCACAATGAAAAGGAAATTTCACCACTGAAAAACTTCTACACCCATATTTTGCGCGCCACCTCACAGCCGGTTTTCCAACAGGGGCGGCTAAATGTCCTCTACAGCAACAATTCTGCTCTGGCGAGTTACTCTCGGGTTTTAAATGACGAAAAAGCACTGGTAGTCGTCAACGTCTCCAACAAGCCCCAGAAAGGAAGCATTTTTCTCACCCCCGGGCTGCGACTGCATTCCGGGATGACCTATGAGCTTGAAGATCTCTTTTTTGGCGCCAAACTTCCTGAACTGCAGAAATCCGGCAAGGTTCAGGAAAGCTACCGCTATAAAGGATCGCTCCTGATGAACCAGGGTCTGTATGTGGAACTTGAACCGTACGACGCCCATATTTTTAAAGTCCGACCTCAAGGGGTCCAGCATTGGAAACAAAAACTCGTCAGCCGCCTGGAAGACTGGATGGAGGTCTGGCCCTTGAACCTGATTCCCCGCCGCATGGTCGAGCAGGCCTTTAATCGATTCGCCTCGGATCCCGAGGCAACAGACCCCACCTCCTAAACACCACCTTCCCGGTATGCTGAGTACTGGGAAGGTGGTGCCCCACCTCATCCTTCGTTTTCCCCCTTGTTTCTTTTCAATCTTCGGATAGACTTGAGACGGCCCATGCGTTATCCCCTCAAATCGCGCAGTATTGCCATCGGTTTTGCAGTAGCCTGCATTGTCAGCGCGCTGCTCGGGATTTCCGCCTACTGGCAAACCCACGAACTGGTCGGCTCCTTTAAATCTGTCGCCAGTTCCCATCAAACGTTGGAAAAACTACAGTCCATTCAAGGCCTGATGGAAGCGGCAGAATCAAGCGTCTGTGCGTTCGTGATTACCGGCCAGGAAGACCGCCTGAAAGACTACCGTCATGCCGTCTCGATTGTTCCGAAACAACTTAAACGTCTCGACCAACAGCTCGCCGGACACCCTCGCCAGAAGAAATCACTACAGCGGCTGCGCTGGTTTTTAACGACCCATCTCACATTCTTACAGAATGTCGTAGCCGTTCGTACGCAAGATGGCTATGAGAGCGCCGCCAAATGGATTGCCGCTGAAAATTACGCGTCGACGAGGGATGAAATGGAGCATCTCCTCCAAGACATTCAAAAGGCAGAAACCTCCGTGGTCCAAGTTCGCTCAGACACAACGTCTAAGCATTCTTCGAAGACCAAGGCGATTCTGATATTCGCCGCGGTCATGTCCCTCGGGCTCCTTTCACTGGTCTTTGCACTCCTGCAGATGGAAAGTGGTCAACGCCGCGTGGTAGAAAGCCAGAACCAGACGCTGGAGTCTTTTTTACAGCAAATCATTGAACGTATTCCCTATATGGTTCTGGTGAAAGAATCGGAAAATCTCCGCTTGACCCTCGTTAATAAAGCGGCGACCGAATGGCTTGGACGCAGCGAGCAGGACCTCCTCGGATGCAACGAATACGACCTGCGCCCGCGAGAGGAAGCCCGGACCACGATGGAACAGGATCATCTGGCACTCCAACAAGGTCGACCGGTGGATATACCGGAAGAAGTGTTCATGCGCGGGAAAGAAGTGCGCATCTTGCACACCCAAAAAATTACGATCCCAGACGAACAGGGCCGCCCAGCCTTTCTGCTCACCATTTCAGAAGACATTACTGAACAAAAAGAAGCACAGCGCATGCTACAGCTCTCCCGCGACACCGCAGTCCAGTCGGAACGGCTGAAATCGGAATTTATTCGCAACATGAGCCATGAGATCCGCACCCCCATCAGCGTGTTCCTCGGCATGACATCGCTCCTGATGGGAACGCAGCTTGACGCCGAACAACGCCTCTTTGCCGAGAAAGCACAAACCGCAGCCGATGGGCTCTCCAAGCTCACGAAGGATATTCTCGACTTCTCCAAAATTGAAACGGGCACGTTTACGCTCGATATGCAGGAGATGGACCTGAGACAAAATGTCGAAAGTGCAATGTGCATGTGGACTGCTCAGGCCAAAACCAAAGGCATCAGCCTGGTCTCCAGCATCGCCAAAGAAATCCCCGCCCATTTGATCGGTGATCCTGTACGCATCCGTCAGGTCCTGACACAGCTGATGAGCAATGCCGTCAAATTTACAGCCAAGGGAGAAATTATTTTACGGGTTGAGAAAAATCGGGAAGACGATCACCAATGCTGGGTGACCTATGAAATTCAGGACACCGGGATAGGCATTGCAGAACTTGTCCAACGACATCTCTTTGAGCCGTTCCGGCAGGGAGACGGATCGCCAACACGCCGCTATGGCGGAACAGGGCTCGGCCTGGCGATGGCGAAGCGAATTGTCGAGCTCATGGGCGGGGACATCGGCTTTAAGAGCACCCCGGAGAAAGGATCGACTTTCTGGTTTATGATTCCCTTTAAGAAACACCACAGCATTCCCTTGGCGGCTCCCTCGTCCGCCTGGGCCAAGGCGCGTGTTCTTGTCATTGATGACAACGAAATGGTCCGTCAACTGTTGCGTCATCAACTCAGCGGCTGGGCACTCAACAACGAAGCTGTCTCCAACGGTGAGGCGGCCCTATCCCTTCTTGTTCGCGAGAAAAAAGCGGGCCGCGGGTTCGCGATTGTCCTCCTGGATATGCAGCTGGCCGATATTGATGGGATTGCCTTTGCCCGAGCTGTGAAAAATGAGCCGAGTCTTGTCGGTACGCAGCTCTTAATCATGAGCAATAAGGAAACACCGCTAGACCCTGCGCTCTCGGCCACGCTGGGCATTGCGGGCTGGGTGACCAAACCGCCCCCCGCTCAGGTGCTGCATCAAAATCTCGCCAAACTGATCGAAGCACAGAACCGCGCGGCCTGAGCAAAGGCCGTCTTTCCGACGGAAAGGACTTGGTATAATAGCGGATGCCTTCCAAACAGAAAGTCTCCATTGTCACCCTCGGATGTGCCAAAAATACGTCCGATACCGATAACCTCGCCCGGTTACTTAAAGCCAAGGGGCATGAGGTTGTGGCGGACGCCGAAGAGGCGGACGCGATTGTGGTGCACACGTGTTCGTTCATCCAGGCCGCCAAAGAAGAATCCATCAATACCATTTTGCAGGCCGGGCAGCTGAAGAAAGGAAAGAAGAAACTGATTGTGACGGGGTGTCTCGTACAGCAGCATGGTCAGGAGATTTTTGACGACCTTCCAGAAGTTGATGCCTTTTTAGGCACCGGGCAGCTCGGGCAGATTCCGGATGTTCTGGCCACGCCACGCGCGCGCTTTATCGATCGCGCTAATCCGGGAGGCTTTACCGACCCCGACCTTCCAGTGGGCAAGCAGGCGAGCGACGTCGCGGGAGCCAGCGCTTATCTTCGACTGTCCGAAGGGTGCAGTCACCCCTGCTCATTCTGTGTGATTCCGCGATTGCGCGGTGCGGTGCAGAGCCGCTCGGAAGAAGCGATTTTGCACGAAGCACGTTCCCTTGCTCAGGCCGGCGTGCACGAGTTCAGTATTATTGGCCAGGACACGGGGGACTGGGGCCGTGAGCACAAAGGCACGCATCGCCTGCCGGCCTTGCTGCGATCCATTGGACAAACACCGGGCATCCGCTGGGTTCGGCTCATGTACATGCATCCGGCCTCATTCACCGACGGCCTGCTCGACGTCTTCGCCGAAGACCCGAACCGTTTCCCCTATCTTGATATGCCCCTGCAGCACATTGATTCGGCGATGCTTGCGGACATGAAGCGGAAAACCGATGAATCCGGCCTGCGCGCTCTTTTAGAACGGATTCGTTCACGCGCCCCACAGCTTTCCCTACGCACAACCTTCATCGTCGGGCATCCGGGTGAAACCGAGGCTCAATTTGACCGTCTGCTGAATTTTGTAAAGGAAGGGTATTTCGATTATCTGGGAGCTTTTGCCTATTCTCAGGAAGAAGGAACCCCCTCGGCCGCCCGGCCAGATCAGATCCCGGACGATGTGAAGAAGGAACGGCTGACCGCCTTAACGGATGCGTTTTATGATGTGGCACACCGCAAAGCGCAGGCACGATTGGGAACGACGGAAGAAATTTTGATTGAGGAATCGGAAGGCGATACGGTGTTAGGGCGCACACGCCGCGAGGCGCCAGAAATTGACGCCGTGGTCCGTCTGCCCAAGAGTGCGGCCCGACACGGTCGTTTTGTCAGCGCCAAGATGCTTCGTTACGACGCTTACGAATACACGGCGGAGCCCATACAGTCCCCGAGCTCCTTTAGCGTTTAACGAACAAACTCCTGGACGGAATTCACCGTCAGCCAACCCGCTACCCCTGCCGCACCCACAAGTCCTAATCCAACGACGACACGCACAAACCACGTAAACGCGACAGATTCCTTCGGTTCATTTTCTGTCATGGAATCCAGAAGAAAAGATGTCTCTGGCGCCGGTGGTATTGTCGATGGGACGGATTCTGCGGGTATGGACTTCAGGAGTGCAGCAACGCTGTCTTCGGCTTGCGACGGTTCGGCGGGACGGTCTACGGCTTTGGTTTGATCTGCAGACATGGTACACACCTCCCCAAGAGTGACCCTCGCCTGATTATAACACTACGTTTCTCCGTTGTACCTGGATCAATTAAATCTTGTCACGGTGGCGGCTGGCCACAATCTGACCGGGACATTCCGACGCCCCGCAGTGGCAAGCGGTTGGATCATCGCGAAAAGAGTACCCATAATCATAGGTGATCTCCTCCCCCTTGGCGATGGCCCGCTTGGCGCATAACCAGATTCGCCCTTCAAAATGACCGCTCTGCGCATTGGGAGCACAGGAATGATTCGCGTAACGCCCCAAGTTCCAACGCACCGACCCATCAATAAATTCCCGACGGTTCAATCGGAAGACATAAACGTTGCCTTCCTCTGCCATTCGCTTTCCTTCGCGGTATGACACCCGCGGCCCATCGTATTCGACGATGGCCGTCCCAAGCGGAATATCGACGCGGGCAAAAAGCCCCTGTCCTTGAATCCCGGAGGGAGCCGCATACACCCAGCGATTGTTGGTTATTGCACGCTTTGATGTCATCAAGAGTATTTTATCTGCATTTTCTAGGCCAAAAGGCACAAGATCGGGTTAGTTAACAGTAAATTAACTTCTTCGCCACACTCAATTTACACAAAAAAGCTATAAGTAGAGGGATGAAGAAAGCCCTCCTGCTCCTCATGTTCCTTGGCACGGCTGCGACACAGGCGGCCGATGTCTCACGTCTGTACGATGCTCCGCAAGACTGGAGCCCGTACGAAGGTCTTTCGGCCGTTAAAGTCACAAACCCGAACCCTTTTCCTCTCACTCTCACCTTGCGTGTGATACAAGGCGGGCCGCTGCAACTTCCGATTGAGCGCGACATTACTCTCGATGCCGGAGCCACGCAAAGCTTACCGCACAACCTGCGCACCTACACCATCTCCCAGATTTACGGATGGAGCCTGGCTCTCAAATCGCCGAAAAATGCTGCATCCATTCTTATCCGCGATGCCTGCCTGGTCCCGCATGTCCGGCGTCCTGCCTTTCATGGACTGCCGGAAACATTGACTATTACCGATTCCATTCAGCTCGACCCCAGCCTCTACAATGGCTCGATGCTTTTTCATTGGACGTTTACTCCGGAGACCTCGGCTGCAAACCCTGGAAAAGCCCCCATGGCAGCACCGGGAGCAGGCGCAGCGAGCAGCGTCACGAGCGACTACACACTCAATTTGAAAAATTTGCATTTAAACCCTGGCGCATATACGGTTTCAGTCACCGCGGATCTCTTTGGCTTTTTGTCTGAGCCCGTCAGCGCACGCGTAACGCTGGTTGCCTCATCGCTCTCGCAAGCGCGCATCTATCCCAATCCCTGGAAAATCACCCAACACACGGGGCTCCCCGTCACATTCGATCAAATGCCTCCCGGGTCTACGATCAAGCTCTATACCGTTTCCGGCCACTTTATCAAAACACTGACCGCCTCCGGCATCGGCAGCGCGACCTGGGATCTGACCAACGACACCGGCGAGAGCGTTGCTTCCGGAATCTACCTCTATCTATTGAATGATGATCAGAACAATTCCTCCAAAGGCAAACTGGTGATTATCCGATGAAGCGAAACCTTCTTCTGTTGGGACTGTTTTTGAGCGCAGGCGGACTGCAGGCGGCATCCAAAACACTCTGCCCGGCCAACAGCACGTCGGTTATGGCCAATACCGACCCTGGCAACATCATGACACTGCACGAAGCAACCGCCGAATGGCTGCCCGCTGAAAGTGAGAATGCCCCGCGCATTCTGAAAGTGAATTTCTTCCCCTCCGCTCCCGGCGGAAGCCTAAGCAATGCCCATCTGACACCCCAGGGCGAGACCAATTATCTTTTTTCCAACATCAACACCCAGACGACCACACCCCCCTGGCCGCATTTTACTGTAGGCGCCAACGGTTCGTTCCCGATCACGTATTCTGGCCGCATCGATGAAACCCGAAACCCTGATGACCGCTCGATGGTCGTGCGTTATAAATTTCTGTTGGATCATCTGAACGCTGGCTCTATGTATCGCATTGATATCGACTCGCGCTACGAGAACCGCCGCTGTTATCACATTGATACAACCGCCATTCGAGCCAATTACCCGTCTTTTATGAACAACATCGACGTGTGGTGCGGAAAAATTCAGGTCTATGTTCAAGATGACAGTCAGGGGGATGAAGCGCACGCGCCGAAAATGCCGCTCTTGCAGCCGGAAGCCGTGGATGACCCCTATATCAGTGCGGCTTCGCCCACTGGGCATGAGAATTTCCGCGAAAGCGGAACGTTCCGCGCGGGCGGGCCGACCGCCCATCTCGTCATTGAAGCGCAGGGCTTTGTCGGCGATTACGTTGTCGACAATATCACGGTGACGGAAATCACAGGGGCTGTAGCCGATGCGCTGGCCGACCCTTATTTAAGCTGGCCTGACGTGCCGGCGTATGCGGCCAGCCAGACGCCCCCCACACCGCCGCACGGCATGGACGTCAATGTCACGGTGGGCGCAACCAACATCAAAGTGCAGACCTACGGGGGGATCTTCCAACTGAGCGAAAACAACAACACCCTCGTCATCTTCGCGAAAGCACCCAACAACACCAACCTGGGATCGATGGTCATTGGCCCGTTAGGCGGAACCCTAGTCAGCCGTGACTCCAAAGCCCATTTCATGGAACGGTTCAATTATCCGAACGTCATGGTCGCTATTGGTGCCGATAGCACGCTCACGATTCATATCCGCGACCAGGCCGCCACGATCAACCTCAATGGGACCCATGGGACGGCCAATACTTATTCGGCGTTTGATCGTGGGGTTGTCTTCCAGGGAATGTTGGTCGGTGATCGCGGATTCTTTTTCGCACCGGTACGTCCTTCCATGGAGTTGCTGGCGAAGAAAGCCACTCAGCCGACCTGGAACGCGCAGTTTGATGATCTCGTCATTGGATCGACATGGACCCCGAATGTGCCTAACTTTGAAAATGTGGGAGGATGGTCGATGGTCTATCAGGCTCCCGTGCGTTCCTGGTTTGTGGCTTCCATTTTTCCGCCGCGCGCCGCCGTAGCCAATCCCTTAAGCTCTACAGGAGGGTTGCGATTCTACTCTGCCAATTTTGACCCGCTTCGAGCACCCAGCCTCACATCCAATGCGATTACAGCCTCTCTCGATCAATTTACAAAAGCACCCAATCGTATGGGGATCTCGTTCCTCAATCTCTATAAGTATTCGTCAACACTGAATCCGCTGAACCCTCCGGACGATATTGGCATTCCCACAGAAATTACCGGCCCAATGCATGTCACCGCTGAAAACGAGCCTAAAGTCCGTGCGTATGTCGAGTCGGCCCACAGCCGCAGTCCGCGTATCCCCGTGATCTGTTATTTGAGCCCAGAATATTACATCCAGGTTCCGCCGTCGCTGCTCTTCAAGAATATCGTGGATTTAATGAACATCGGCTTTGATGGAGTGTACTTCGATGGAACGGTTCAAGGACATCCCCTCGACTACATGCTGTTTATGCGCATGCTCCGCATGTATCTCGATAGTTTCACACCGAAGAAGATATTGATTCAGCATTCTTCTCACGAAGGTCAATTCTCACGCAAGTCGGAAGTGTACCGCGTACCGTTTACCGATACGTTTGCCGATGTCATCCTGGGAGGCGAAGCCAACTGGAATGGGTGGGACGTCCCCAAGTTTGACAACAGCACTCAAAATGGAAACATCAGCGTCACCAACAAAAAAGTCATCTATCCACCCCTGCATAGTGACGTTGCCCATTACGGAACAAATCCCTTGCCGTATGTGAAGAGCTGTCCGCCGCTCTGGGGACTCATGTATGCGGGGAAGGCCAGCAATGCCGCTATGTACATCATGCCGGAGTTTCGCCCTCGCGACGACGCAGCGCTGCAAAACTACATGACCGCCTGGATTACGGCTAATCCCAGCAAAAACAACAGCGTCGACATCAGCTTAATGATGAGCCAGAAGCTTACTGAACAAACCACAGACTTAGGGTCTGTTGTTCCTTTATCCCCCAGTCAGCAGATTGCGGCGCAAACGACCTGCGGCGGATCCATTTACGCCGACCCGATGGACCTCGTGGTGCTCGGAAGCGGCTTTGAACCGACCTATACCTTGCCAGTCCTTAATTTCCGCGCGGGAAAAGCCAATGCCTACTTTGGCAAAGCAGCATATCTGAACTGTCTCAACCGCGCGCAGGGAGATGCTCAGTCGGCCCCTACCCTCAAACTCACCAACTGCATCCCCAGTAAAGACTGCGACAAAAAAGTATCTTCTTATGTTCGCAGTCAGACAACGGTGGAAATTCCCATCACCGACCTTACCAATCCCAGTGATTGGTGGCAATGCTGGCTTCCCCAGTAATTAAATTAAGCGGATCGACGAACAGAGCGAGGAGGATCGATAGGTACAGGAACGGGTTCCCATCCGGACTGTGGACCGAATTCCGGCGCACGTTGTCTCATGGATAGTCGCAGGATCTCTATTTTTTTCTTAAATATCTCTTTCCAAGGCCGCCAATCTTCTGTTTGCACAATATGAAAGGCAAATGGCAGGAAGAAACCGACAATCCGTAAAGCGTAGGGCTCCTCCAGCCAGAAAACAACACCATTCGTCAGACGTCCGTTCTTCCAATACCACTGATAGCCCACAGCCTTAATATCCGATTCGAATACATGACGTTCACCGACACGAACATAGGACATCCCTTTGTTCTTAACCGCAGCCATCGTTTCTTTGAAATCTTCTCCTAAGAATCCTCTCAAACGGCCTGAATAGTCCTCTATAAATCGCTTTAGCCCTTTTATTTGCGCAAAGGCGTTTCGCGTCATAACAAATGCAACACTTGATGTAGCGGCTGCAATCATCGGCCAAGCATCGGGATTCCCTGAGAAGACGGCCCCCAGTCCAATTAACAGAGCGAACAAAACGACATGGCCACGGGCATAAAAGTTGGCAGGTAACCTAGAGAGTGAAGCCATCGCATGCGCCGAAGTCTCAGGATCTGCGGGAAGCCGCTCTTTGCGCAAATCGGTAAGTCCCCAGCCGTAGAAAAGCATGACTCCGAGAGTAAGCCACCCGAGAGGGTTGGAGAACCATGACACCCCTCCCGCCGCCGGCATGACTAAATAGCCCGGAGTGCCCTCGCGTGGCTCCGCAGGTTCACGACTTGCCGTCGACTTGCCTATTTTCTGAAGGATGCGTCTGGCAATTTTTTCAGCTGTTAGTGTTGAAATTTGCGTATTGAGAACGCCGATGCGAGCCGAGACTTCGATCGCTTCCCAAAGTGTCTCTGGATCTACCCCACGTTTGAGCTGTTCACGAACAGCTGTATATTGTTCCCCGTCACCGAACAAATACTCTATTTGAAGATATCTGGTTATTTTTTTCAGTGCGGGCTCTCGTTTAAATAAATAGTCGATGGACGGTTCTGCATCAAAAACCATCGTGTAAACTTCATATAGGTCCTCAGCTAGATTCAACGCATAGCCCGCGCTATCAACAGCCTCACTGATTACAAAATCAATCGCATGAACCAACCCTAAACGATCGCGTAGTGCCTGTTGAATATGTACGCCTAGTGAATGAGAATGAAAGAGTGCTCTACTTTCTTTGGAAGATCGCCCTGGAACAACGATAGTGAGATCCAGGTCATACATAATATAGGTCAGCAAGAAAGGGTCGATTCGACCATCCTCTTCGCTCAAAAAGAAGAACGACCCGGTGACAAACACATCAACGCAGGGCATCACGGCTGCTACAGTTTCCTTAACAACCGCACGAATCGCCTCAAGAGTGATGACGGTCCGGGGCATTACGGGAAGTCGATTTACATTTTCAATGTCAGCCAGCAGTCCCCGGCCGTGTTCGTCCACTTCTAAAGAGTCTCGTATGGCTTTCACAGAGACCAATCTACGGAGCGGTCCGATCCAGGCCTGTGCCATCGTGCTTTCTATCGGCAATCGCTCATAAAAATTCCACATGATGCCAACAAATTCAACAATGGCATCCTCGAATTCACCGCCCCAATCCAGTCCGGAATAGCGGCGAATCCTATGACCCTCCAGTTCGACTCGCCCGTTGGCCAGAGGGACAGTGACTTCAAAGACGTTCTCTTCGATGGTCACCCAGGGATGCACAGGCACGAGTGCGCTCATCATCAGATATCCAAGCCCATCTAAAAGCCGTGCAGCTGTTTCACCAAAATCGGCAGGAAGTGAAGCACGCAAATTGGCGTGCAAGGCATCGGGCCCAAGTTCCAATGCATCCCCAATGACGTCCTTGGGATGCCGCGCGCTCGTAGCAAAGCGCACGGCTTCATCCAAGGCCGTATCGCGAGAATACGCATCCAATGCAATTTCTTCGTTTCGATACCACGGCTGGTTTTCAAATTCACCCACGCACATGACGTTGACAAGCCGATCCCCCTGCCGTTGAAAGACCACCGTACGTGGACTATCCTCCATGAAATCAGCATAGTTGCCAATGATCAGATGCCCCCCGTCACGCAGCGAGGTGCCCATATGGCGCAGAATCCTCAGGGATTCTTTTTCCCCATACAGCTCTTCGGTCAGCGAATTGATCGCCAGGGCTACATCGACTGTGCCATGAACCGCCTGTAGCGGTGCGGCCCACTCGTAGGGACGGTTGCGTAAATCATTTTGAGCATACTGAAACCACGTCCCAGGGTTTTCTGCCAGTGCGGTTGTCACGGTCGGATGAACAAAATCAATCCGCTCTAAACGATCCCCAAGGGTCGTACGGACTGGCCACAGTGCCAGAACGCCGGCGGCATCAGGGCCTTCGGCGCTGAGCCGCGTGCCGCTATTCTTTTCAGACCACAATTGCAAGAGATGACCCTGTGTATCAAAAATTCCGACCCGGCCGCGATCATCTTCGACCTGCCAGAGGTGCATATAGAGGTCAGCCGCGATAAACCGTGCCTCTGGATTCTTTTCATGAACAACCTGGGCATCGGCAAAAAGCGCTCGGGTGTCTCCTGCTGTAAAATCAACAACGCACAAAGGTCCATCCGGTTCTACGACATAGGTATTCCAAAGGGACTGGATCAGCGGCATGTGGCTGTAGGCAATGCCTTCCCCACGATCGATGGCCCCTTCGGTTCGCTTCAGAAACATGGCAATTAAGCTCCCGAAGCGCAGATGAGACAAGGCCGTCGCGAACTCAGCGCAAAGCTGGCGCAAAGACGATCGCACATAGCGCTGATCGGAATCGAATTCGGCAGACACGTGACTGAGGTCCCGATGGATTCGCTGCAAAGGCGCAATTGTTCTCAGGTCAGAGCCGCTCTGAGGCCCCAGGATCACCTGACGCACCGCCAGTATGTCCTCGTCCTTGTCGAGATGTGGAATTCCGAGTACCGCAGACAACAGCTGATTGGAGGGATGATCGGGCGGCAGCATCGCCACAGGGATGTACGTAGCGTAATGGCGATCGTTGTAGTCGCGATGGAACTCTATTCCGCAGAGATCTCCCGCAGCCACAGCCAGGGCATGGGCAACCCCAGGAAGAAGCTGCTCACTAGGCTGTGTCGCTAAGACGACTTTCATCGCTATCGACAGAAGAGAGGGTCGGAAGAGACGGGGCCCAATCGCAGGGGACGTCAGATCCGAATCTTCCTCAGCTGGAGGGAACGAATAGATGGGCATTTGGGTGAACGCATCCCAATAGGTCTGCAGCATGCGATCGATCATAGCGTCAAAAAATGTTTCTAACAGTGCACGATACTTCGGAGTTACTTTTTTCCACTTACGGTTGACAAGAACTTTGGGGTGCGCAGCGAGGAAGCGCTCACGGTGGGCGCCACGGTTATAGAGACTTGTCACATCAGCCTTAAAAAGTTCAAAGGTAAGAGGCAACAAGTAATCATTATTGGACAAGGTCTGCCACACCGCATCCCATACTGGGCTAAAGAACGGAGTCTGTTCCTCCACAGGAGCCGCATCTACCACCTGTTGCCGTGCCTCTTTCCACTTTCCTTCTTGAACCAAACGATTGAACTCTGCCGCCGCCTGCCCATGAGTCGACATGCCCGACATTTGCACAGAAGCGGTACGGCGAATTTTGAAATTAGACCGTTGAAAGGGATGAAGAAGGAATTCCACAGCCCCGGTAAGCGCTTCGGATTGAAATAAAGCGAGATTTGCACGGACACGAGAAGATCCCTTTATTCCTGACAAAGCATGGGCGTCCACACTGGTCAAAAGAAGAGCAGGGATCAGCAGGACGGAGAGAATGCGGGAGAGCGGCTTCATTGACTATAGTCTAAGGAGTTTCCGTCAGCGAAGGTATAGGCAGGGAGGCTAAGTTTCTAGGCCCAAAGGGCCCATGTCATTCTGGGACGCTATTTCCCTCTAAAAATAGACCTGATTTCGCTTGAAAAGAAATAGCACAGGGATTTCCCAGCCACGTGCTATCATGACGAATGTCATTTCAGCCGTTCCTCCAAGTCGTTGCCGCCTTCGCTGGAAGCCTCTACCTACGCCTCGTCGCACAAACCTCTCACGTTCACTGGGTCAATCGCCGTTCGCGAGATGAATTGGAATCGACAGGGAAAGGATTCATTTACGCCTGTTGGCATGGACGCCAGGTGTTTCTTCTCTATCTCCACGAGAATGACGATGCACGTCCGCTGATTTCGAAAAGTAAAGACGGCGATTTGATTGCCAAAATTTGCCGGCACTTCGGCCTGGAAGCTATTCGAGGGTCTTCCTCGCGAGGCGGCATGAAAGCCGTGCTCGAATTAAAATCAACATTGGAATCAGGAACGCGGGTAGGATTTACTCCGGATGGGCCGCGCGGGCCCTTTCAAGAAGTCCAGCATGGGCTATTGTTTGTCGCCCAGAAGATGGCCTGTCCCATTCTTCCGTTTGCATACGGAGCACGTCGAAGCTGGGTATTCGGAAGTTGGGATCGTTTTATC
>CAZDML010000039.1:0-15225 GCA_964506645.1 uncultured Elusimicrobia bacterium
AGGCTTCTTTATCGCCCGGACGGCGGTAAAAGGCACAGAAAAGGCAGTCCGCTACGCAGACATTGGTGTAGTTGGGGTTCGAATCGATGAGGAAAGTGACCCTATTTTCGGGGTGCAGACGCTGTCGAACGCTGTGCGCCACGCGACCCAGGTCCATTAAATCGGCCTTTTCGAGGAGGTAGAGACCCTCTTCCGGGGTGAGCCGTTCCTTCCGGGCGACTTTTGCCGCTATTTGTTCAAACATACGGCCTCCACCAGTTCTCTGAATTTTTCCATAGCTTTATAGTGCTCATCTGTGAGGCGATAGATGAAACCATATAGATATTCATTTTTATCTAAAGAAATTGATATTAAAGACTTATCTAATTTTTCTTCAAGTTGTTTTTTTATAGTTTCTGGAAGATTTTTCCGTACCGCCCAATGGGCAAACACGAACGGCGTGCCCTGCCAGACATACCATTCTTCCCCCAAATCGGTCACGATGGGGAAGCCTTTGACCCCCTGCTCCTTGGCTTTCAGGGCCTCATCCCCAATCAATAGAAGGGCATCCGCATCCCCATCAAAGAGGTGCATGGAGGCAATTCGGCCAAATGTTGCCACGTGGCAACAAAATCGCTTTTCTAAAAGGACCTGGAGGAGCCGAACCGAGGTCGAAGTTTCGTCCGTGACCGCGCAAACCCCCGAAAACTCTGCCAAAGGCTTCTTCGAGAAGACCAATACGCTCTGGGCGGCCCGCTTTACCCCAATCCCGTATTTTCCCAGGAGCTCGAAGCGGTCCGAAAGCCGGAAATAGTCGACGAGTGACATCGCCCCGGCATCGATTTTTCCGGCTTCAGCCTCCACTCCGAGCGCGCGGGGGGACAACGTCTGAAATTGAATGGATAGATCGCCCTGGCTCATTGGTTTTGGGCCAAATCCCTGGTGGAATGGGTTCATATTGAGGTACGGAATAAATCCGACGTTCAGATTCATACCGCGACCACCTCTTTGCGCACCGCTGGACGATAGAGTCCGTCGCGTTCGATGGGTTCACAACCGGCTTCGCGGATGAGGTGTTCGAGTTGCTGGCGAGCGAGCCCTGCGGGAGAGAGCGCACCGGCGGCATGCATAATTTTTTCACCACCGATCGTGCCGTCGATGTCATCGGCGCCAAAGTGGAGACCGAGCGACGCCGTTTCGACCCCGAGGGTGATCCAATAGGCCTTAATGTGCGGCAAATTATCGAGATAGAGCCGGGAAATCGCCAGAAGTTTCAAATCGTCGTTCACTGTTTGACCGTTCACGGGAATTCCGGTCGTCCCCGGTTGGAAAGCGAGGGGAATAAAACTCATGAAGCCAGGGGTCTCGTCCTGAAGGTTTCGCAGAAGTTCCAAGTGATGCCAACGTTCTCCCGGCGTTTCCATGTGGCCGTAAAGCAGAGTCGCATTCGTCTGAATGCCGAGTTCATGCGCCGTGCGATGCACATCCAACCATTCCTTGGCGCCGATCTTAAACGGAAAAAATTCTTTGCGGACGCGCTCCGAAAACACTTCCGCGCCGCCGCCGGGCAAAGCGGCCAAGCCCGCTTCTTTGAATTGGATCAGCACATCACGAATCGACTGCTTTGAAATACGTGCCGCCCATTCGACTTCCACCGCGGTGAAGGCTTTGATACTGACATTCGGGTAGGCGTTGTGCAGAGCACGGATAATCCCGACATAGTTTTCAAAGGTCCAATGCGGCGGCATCCCGCCAGAGATATGGATTTCAGAAATCTCGCCGGAACATTTTTGGATCATGTCCTCGACGGTCATCTCATACGCGTTCGGCTGGCCTTTTTTGGTCGCGAAGTCGCAGAACGAACAGGAGAGCACGCAGATGTTGGTCGGTTCGAGCTTTTGATTGAGAACGTAGAACGCCTGCTTACCGTAACGCTTTTCTTTGGCTTGCTTGGCCATCCAACCCACGCCCAGAATGTCGGAACTGGCGTGCATGACGCGCACGTCGTCTAAGTCCAAGCGTTTTCCGGCTTGGACTTTGTTCCAGATGGGATCTAATTTTTTATCGAGAAAAGGCTGCATATTAAATTCCGTATTCGGCCCAGCGGCGATCGACTTTGTGACGAATGTCTTCGGACATCTCTAGAGGTTCCGGATAGCCCGGCTTAAAGGTGGCATCCATCCCGAGCGGGCCGTGATACTGCGCGACAGATCCCACGAGCCGCGTGTCAGCGAAAATGACATCGCGCGCGCAATCAAAACGCGTAAAAATGCCCCAAAGTGTGGAGACGCGGTCTTCGAGATCGATGTCGGGGGAGACGACGGCGATTATTTTAACACCTTCCAGGGCCTTATCGCTGACGAGTGATTCCAAAATTTTACGACCGCTGTCTTTGACCTGGACCACCAGCAGGGCGTCTTCCCAGAGATGCCAGCCTAGAATCCTCGGATCCTTTTGCTTCAAATCCTTCGAAACGAGCGAAGAATTAAGGGTTCGTTTGTGCACGACCTGCCTGGGCTTTCGTGTGGCATCAATGATCATCTTACTGCCGAGATTCATTTTGTAACTGGTGAAATCGAGGGTATCGAGCGGCACTCCGGGAATAATCAGCACATCTTCGCGCGCGTCAAAGTTCTGCGCAATCGATTGCAGCACGCCGTAGAAATCACGCACGTTCACCTGCGGATCCACGAGAATCAGGCACTTCGTCAGGGAGAGTTGTCCTTCGCCCATAAGCCCAAGCGCCGACTTCATGCCTTCTTTCTCGTAGCGCTGGTGAACCGAAACAACGAGCAGATTATGGAAACCGGCTTCGTAATAGGCCCAGAGATCGCTCACTTCGGGGCGAATCAGTCGAATGAGCGGCGACATAATTTCCTGGAGCGCGTCACCGAGATATTTGTCCTCCTGCGGAGGCTTGCCGACCACCGCCGCAAGATAAATCGGATTTTTTCGGTGCGTGACTTTGCGGATCTTGAAGACCGGAAATGGCGCCGCCTGAGAATAATGTCCAAAGTGGTCACCGAACGGCCCTTCCATATGGCGCTCGCGCGGCGGGACTTCGCCTTCCAAAATAAACTCGGCTTCCGCCGGCACGTCGATTGAAATGCTCTTCCCTGGCACCATCTTCATGGGCGCGCCGCGTAGAAATCCGCTGAAAGCAACTTCGTCCATGCCTTCCGGAAGCGGTGCGATCGCCGCCATCATAAGATACGGATCGCTGCCAATCACCACGGCCATGGGAAGCGACTCTTCACGTTTTTCTGCTTCGGCATAATGGAACCCACCACCTTTTTGAATCTGCCAATGCATGCCGGTGCTGTGGTTCGTGAAAACATGCAGACGATAGAGTCCAACGTTGCGTCCATGGGTAAGGGGGTGATAGGTCATCGTCAAACCAAAGGTGATAAAACGGCCGCCGTCCCCCGGCCAACATTTCAAAATAGGAAGTTTGTTCAAATGCGGATCTTCAACAATTTGCTGGGAGGGAATCTGACGCAGAAGTGACCCCGACGTACGCATGTTGAGCACGCGCCGCAAGGTCCCGCGTGATCCCCACAGCTTACCCAGAGAGGGCGGCTGCACGGCCTGCGCGAGCTTCGCCAGCTCCTGACCGAGTTGGGCCGGCGGCTTGCCAAGCGCCAACTCGATACGACGCATGCTGCCGAAAATATTGATGGCGAGTCGGTAGTCTGAGCCTTTGGGTTTTTCGAAGAGAAGAGCAGGGCCTTCGTTCTTTACGACGCGCGTAGCGATTTCGGTGATCTCGTATTCTGGATCCACATCCACAGCGACCCGTTTGAGCTCACGATTTTTCTCAAGTGCTTTGAGAAACGATGGAAGGTTTTTATACGCCAACGCAGATTACTCGAGTTCGGAGGAACGCCAACCGGCCGCGACAGGAAGTCCGAGCGTACCGAGGACTTTATCAACGAATGAAACGGTTAATTCTTCGAGGGATTTCGGCATCATATAGAAGGGCGGCGACACCGGCATGATAATCACGCCGTCGCGGGAGAGTTTCAGTGCATTTTCTAGCGCGATGGTGGAGAGAGGCGTTTCTCGTACGCAGATAATGAGTTTGCGCCGTTCTTTGAGCGCGACTTCGGCTGTTCGGGTGATTAGGTTATCGGAAATACCGTTCGCGATTTTGCCAAGCGTGGCCACGCTGCAGGGGAGAATCACCATCGCATCAAACGGATTCGACCCGGAGGCAAAGGGTGCGCCCATATCGTCGTTGGCATAGACTTTCTTCACGTACGGAGTAAGATCTTGCGGAGCGAGGCCGGCTTCGGTCTGCAGCAGATGGCGGCCCCAGCGGGAAATGACCGCATACTTTTCTTCGACGGGGCACCGTTTTAAAAATTCAACCGCATACTGCGCGCCCGACGCACCCGAGATACCCAAGACGATTCGCATATTAGCCCCCTAGACCTAACGCCACAAACCCCAACACACCAAACCCCAACACCGCATTAATCTTAAAAAAGGCGAGTTCCACATCGTCCGCTTTCATTTGTTCGAACGCTAGCAATCCACCGATCGCCAGGAGTGTAATAAATGCAAATCCCGAGCGCAGGGTTTGGTGATAAAGAATCGCGAGCGCGCCAAACGCGGCCAGGTGAAGAAAAAAGGAGACATGCAACGCTGTTTCACGGCCGAAGGTCGCCGGCATGGAATACAGCCCAGCTTCACGGTCGAAGTCCTCATCCATCGTGGAATAAATAATGTCGAACCCCGTCACCCAGAAAAAGGTAAACACTGCCAGCCAGAATCCCGGCCAGAAGGGATGCAGCGATTTGGTGACCGCGATCCAGCCGCCAAGCGGCGCCAGCGCATCGGCAAACCCCACGCCAAAATGCGCGAGGGGGGTAAAGCGTTTCAAATAGGGATAGACCGTAAAAGCGATCAGCGGGACCGGTGAGGCATACAGACAAATCGGCGCAATCGCCCAGGCGCTGACAAAGTACACCGCCGCCCCCGCCGCACAAACGCCCCAGGCTTCAGCCAGACTCATGGTGCCTTTGGGCAATTCGCGATTGGCCGTACGCGGGTTCTTGGCATCGATATGCCGGTCAATAATCCGGTTTAGTGCAAAAGCCACTGTTCTCGCCCCGGCGCCTGCCGCCAAAAGCAGTCCCCAGAGCGGCCAGGGGGGCAGTTGGCGTCCCGCCAGGATAGCTCCTGCAAAGATCAGCGGCACAGCAAAAAGCGTATGCTCAATTTTGACGAAACGGCTGTAGGAAACAAGACGATTTGTGACGGATTTCATGCGCAAATTTTACTAAATACCAGGAGCCTGTGATACGATAGTTCATTCATGTGGACCTCCTTTTCAAACCTTTTTTCCGCACGGAAAATTTTCATTTATGCAGATTTCATGGATCCTTTCTGCTTTATTGGGTTCCATAATGCGAAGCTGGCGGCGCAAGCGCGTGGGATTTCCCTGGAATGGCGGGGGTTTGAGCTGAATCCGGATACCCCGGAAGAGGGCTACCAGCTGGAAACAGGAGCCAACTCTGACCTTCGGCCCGGGATGTGGGCCTCCGTGAAGGGGCTGGGGGAAGCCTCCGGGCTGGCCTTTCCAGAACCCCGGTTTGTGCCCAACACCCGGCTGGCCTTGGCCATCACGGAAATCGCCAAAAAACGCGCTGAAAATATCCCCTTGATTGATCAGATTTATCAGGCATACTTTATGCGGCAGCAGGATATTGGCAAGAGGGAGGTTCTGATACAATTGATCGCGTCTTTGGGTCTCTCGTTACAAGCGATTGAAACTGCATTAGAAAGCCCTCACGTCCACCGCGCATTGGAAATCAACCGGCAGGAAGCCCACACACGCCAATTTCCCGGAATGCCTGGATTTGTATATCGCAGTAAGACCTATTTCGGCGCGCTGTCCCAGGAAGCCTGGAAGAAGATTTTGGATTAAGAATGTAAGGAGAAAAATATGTTCGACAAAATGAAGCAGCTCTACGACATGCAGAAAAAAGCCCGCGCCCTTCAGGAACAACTGGAAGGCATTAAAGTGGAAAAAGCCAGCAAAGACGGCACGCTAACCCTTCGCATGAACGGCACACAAAAAGTAGAAACCATTACGATTGATCCGAGCTGGCTCACGGCCGATCGTAAAGCAAAATTAGAAACCACACTTTGTCAGCTGATCAACGATGGCATGACCGATATTCAGAAAACGACAGCGGCCCAAGCCGCTGAGTTGATGAAAGATTTAAAGGGACTCAACATACCGGGACTCTAAACGGGAGGCCGCAATGGACGTTAAAGAACTTTTGCAGTTCATGGTCTCACAGAGCATTTCCGATATTCACTTCAAGGCGGATACTGCGCCCCTGATTCGCCTGCATGGAAAACTGCTTTTCACGCAACAGGATCCGTTCAAAGGGGAAGTGATTAATGAGCTGGCGTATCACCTTATGAACGACGTTCATAAACAACGCTTCGAACAAGAAGGGGAACTGGATTTTTCCTACTCCCTGGATAAAGTCAGCCGTTTCCGGATCAACGTTTATCGGCAAAAAGGAACGATTGCGCTGTCACTGCGCGTGATCCCGCTGACGATTCGCACCTATGAAGATCTTCATCTGCCCTCCCCGTTCTTACAAAAAATGTGTTCGCTGCCTTCCGGTCTTTTTCTTATTGCCGGCGTGACAGGCGCGGGAAAAACAACCACGCTTAACGCCATGGTGAATTACATTAATCAGAATTTCGCCTACAATATTATTACGATCGAAGATCCCGTTGAGTTCTATCATCGCGACATTAAGTCCTCCATCTCCCAGCGCGAAGTCGGCAGCGACACAGCCTCATTTAACACCGCGCTTAAGTACATTTTGCGTCAGGATCCGGATGTGATCGTGATCGGCGAAATGCGTGATCCGGAAACCATCATGGCGGCGATTACGGCCGCAGAAACAGGCCATTTGGTCCTGTCCACCATTCATACGATGGACGCGCTGCAGACGATCCAAAGAATTGTGGACAGTTTTCCAGGATCGCACCAGGAGCAGGCTCGAACCGCTGTGGGCAACGTCCTGCGGGGAGTCTTTGCGCAGAAACTTCTCTCGACACAAGATGGGAAAGGGCAGGTTCCGTGTACCGATCGTTTGGTGATGACGCCGTACATCCGCCAACTGATTGCGGAAGGAAAAATTGCAGAAGTTTACAGTGCGATGTCACGCGCGCAAAATGAAGGGATGACGACGTTCGACCAAGATCTGATTCGATTGTGCAAAGAAAATCTCATCACGACGGAAGCAGCGATTGCACAATCGTCACGGCCTGATAATTTGTTATCGATGCTGCAGGGCATTTCCGTCAAATTTTAGCGCAGGAAAGGTATTCAAATGGCTGGACCCGATCCACACGGCGATCAACGCATTGAAGAATTGCTCTCGCAACTGCAGGGCATTTTCTCCAAACTCTCAACCAGCGATCAGGCAGAATCCCAGGAAAAGGAAAATTTGCCAGCCTCCTCTTCCGGCACACCTGCACCGGCGCTCATTGAACATCTCTCGGAAGCCGATGCGGCAGTCCCTGTTCCATTGCCAGTACCCACGCCGGCTCCTGTGCCCGTTCCACCCCCTGTTTCTATGGAGCCGCCGCCTGCACAACCCGCTGCTCCGACTCCAACACCCGCACCCGTTGCCGATATCCCCGAGCTTCCGCCAGCGCCAGCACCCGCGGCTCCTGTTTTTGAACCGGCCACCGCGCACACAGAAGTGTCGCCGGCATCCCCCGCAACACCACCGGCTATGGATGATGACACAACCATCCGCGTAGCCATCTGCTATCCGGAAGAAAATGAAAACGAACTTAAAACACTATCCCAGAAGCTCGAAACGCTGACACCCAAATTTACGAAAGTCTCTTTCAAGCTGGCCGTACGCATGGTGACCTCCTACAAACCCAAGGCCACCGATTGGAGCGAAGAATTTTTTGCCCAAGCACAAGCGCAACGCATCCGCGCTTATTTCTTTATCGTGCCGCGGCCGATGGAAGAAGCCAAGCGCAAAGCGCTGGCAGCGACCTTGGAAAAATTTGGAATTTACTACCAGGAGGTGCCGCTCGTTTCGATCGAAAAACGCGCTTTTTATATGGACTTACTCTTGGGCCTTGTGTTCTTCTTCGACAGCCATGGCCTCTCTCCCAAGCCCCCGACGGAAGGGGCCTAGGTTTTCTGGGCCTAAGGGCCCATATAAAATCGGTCCTCGTCTATCGCCCTTCTCCGTGGTATCCTTAATAAGTTCGCTATGAGCAAAGAATTCGTACGTTTAACTGCTGTTTTTCTTGTTTTTACGCTCCTGGGAAGTGACCCTTCTTGGGCGGCACTTGCATCGCCCGCACCGATACCTCCCACGCATGCTCTGGACCACCGGTCATCCCTATTTTCTTCTGAAGTACTCGTTGCAACAATGCTCATCGGCTGGAAATCAGGCCTTCTAAGCGCCCACCTGATGAAGGATATTGGACACTCTATCGCTTCGACAACGACGGCACACCCGATGTCAATCGTTTTAGTTGCCGGGATCATCCTGGGTAGCCTGACAATGGCTATTCCGCCTAATCGCAAAAAAGACGACTTCAAGATAGGTCTCGGAAGTAAAACACCCTTTAAGACAAAAGTTCGTTTATACATCCGAAACAAACTCGAGGAGTTCCATAACACCCCGATTCAAACCAAACAACATGCAGTAGGCGTAACTCTCGCTTTAGCAGCGCTCGTTTATGTGATGTCCTGGTTGGCGAGCACCATTGATCAGCGCACTGTCCTTCCCTTCCTGGGCGTAGTCGGTTTAATACTCGTGGTAAATCGCATTAACGCCGCGATGCTGGATCACCAGCGAAGAGTGAATTACGTGACAAAGCTCAGCAACTTAGACATCTTTCAAGATCGTTTACGCGCCATGTTTTATCGTGCAGAAGGAGATAGTTCCAAGCCCGGATTGAATCGACGCGCACCGCTCATGCTGATTCAAATGGATATGACGGGGCTCAAAGCCTTTAACGAGATCGTTTCCCGAGATCCAAACACACAAAAACAGGTTTCAGGTTCAAACGAATACGGCAATGAAGCACTTCGCAATACGGCCCATGTTCTGAGAGATGCGGTTAAATCATGGGGGGTAGATGCGCAGGCCTTCCATACCGGCGGCGACGAATTTGCGATTCTTGCGCGTATTCAGAATGTGCCTAAAGCACTTGAATTGCTTGGAAGGCTCTATGAGGATCCTCGAATAAAACCCCTTTTACTAAAAGATCCTAGAGACCCCAACAAAAAGACATTGGCAGGAACAATCCGTATGGGGATTGCCATGAGTCGGAGACCTGGGCAAACGCGAGAGAATTTACTGCGAGAAGCAGACATCGCTCTTCGCATATCCAAAAGCATGGGCAAGTCGATGGGAGACTCACCCACACTTACAAATAATATCGACACCATTACGGTCTATCCTTTTATTTTTCAAGAAGGACGTGAAGACATCGATGCCCAGCGCGTCGCTCATCGCGTTCTCATAGAGTTGGGGGACAGTCTCTCCCCAGAGATTAAAGAGTTAACCATCAATTCCGTTCGCGAAGCGAGCGCTTCCCGTCGACAGTCTATTCATCAAATGCCAGAATACCTTGGCACAATCTCTGATACGGCGCTGGCTGTTGAAGAATTTCTAGCCCATAAAAATCCTCCATCCCCCGAGGAGTTACTCAATCTTCTCTCATTGCTCCAGCACACTGAAGCGGAGCCAATACAATCAACACGTCCCACAGCTGCAGCACGGATGACGGAGCAACAGCTTTTCTACCAAGCGCATCGCATGTCGGCACCCGAACAAAAATATGACGCTATTCGTGCGTTGGCCGACGCAATGGTTGCTAAAGAGATGGATCCAGCCCCTGTGATGAACACCATTGATCTGCTGATCAAAAGGCTCAATGGAAAATTATCCATCCAATCGGCGGAGCGTGTTCTAAACAAAGCCTTAGAAAAGTCGCATGCGATGGTCCTTCAAGGCATCGACCCTACGCCCGGTTTCCGCAATGCCTTACACGCCCTCGATAGCACCACGCTAGCAGGCGTATTGCAAGTGATCGATCAGGCCGACAAGGATCAACGTTCTGCGCTACTCTGGCTTGAAAATATCGTGCCGACCTTGGCGGGAGCATTCCTCTTGGCCTACCAGGGGCACAATTCTTTATTGACCGCATGGAGTGCTGTCGTCGCAGCCATCATTACACATGAATTGGGGCATTGGCTCTTCACACCCTCCAAGAAAGATTCACTTTCTATCACACGCGAGGGGATATTCATTCACACAGGAGGCCTTCCGCTGGCGGAGGCGATGGGGCCCGGGCTTGGATTGGTCTCGGGAGTTGCTCTGCTATTGACAGGCATACCCCCACTCGTGGGAACTGTTTTCATCATCCTGAACGGTCTTTCACTGATCAGCACCCAAAAATGGACAGGACGTTCCAGCGACGGCGACCGTTTAGGTCTTCCTCAAGCCCTCGGTGCACTGGCCTCCGCCGCATAAGTATTGATTCCATCGCAGAACCTTTGTTGAATAGTGCCCATTATGAACCTTAAAGAAAAAATGCCGACCTTCGCTGCCTATTTCGAAAAGCGTCGCGCCGCAAAGATGAACCAGCTTCCCAAACACTTGCGCCCGCTGTCGCAGTGGCCTATTCGTTTTCAGGTCATGCTCAACACCGCTCTGATTTTGACCCTGTGCTGGCTGATGCTTAACCAGGATGAATTTATAACGGAAGCCGCCCCAGCCATGGTCATGGTAGTCTGTTTCCTCCTCTTGATCTTCTCTCTGATCGAAGCCTTTCAGCTACGCAACAAATATCAGAAGGTTCCTGGTGAACGTCTGGCCAAAATCAATATGTGGCTGATGGGTATTGCATTTCTAACCTGGGTAGGCGCCATTATCAGCTTCCTGCCTTAACAGCATATCTCCTTCAACTTTTCATAGCTATAATCCGTTTCATGCTCAGATCTGCCCTCTTTCGCAGTCTCAGTATCGTTGTGTCCTTGTTCCTGAGCCTTGCTGTCGCTGAAGTCATTCTCCGCCTATCGCACCGTATTCCGCTGCTTATCGATGAACGCAATACCTTGTACCGCTACGACGCGTTGCTGGGGTGGTCCCCTTTGCCACATGTACAAGGCCTGCTGAAAGGATCCCGCCATGTTCACGTTTCACACAATGCGCAGGGGTTTCGCGATCGTGATCATCTTGAAACCAAGCAACCTGTTTTACTTGTCCTCGGGGACTCGTTTGTCTATGGATACGATGTCGAGGCGGGGGAACGGTTTACAGATCTTCTGCAACAGAGATTGCCGTCCTGGGATATTTACAACCTGGGCGTCAGCGGGTATGGGACAGACCAGGAATATATTCTACTGAAGCAGGTCCTGCCGAACGTGAAGCCGACCCGTGTTCTGCTGGTGTTCTGCCAGAACGATACAGAAGACAACACCACCAACAAGCGTTACGGATATTACAAACCCTACTTTATTGCCCATGAGAATCAGCTGGAACTGCAGGGCGTCCCCGTTCCACGCGGAGTGCGCTACTCTGTAGCGGCTCATCCGCTGCTTTTTAAAAGCCGCCTGGTGACAGCACTCGTGCGCGCCTGGATCACGGCACACGCGCCCGTCGCGACAGTCACGAATCCCACTATTCCTTTGCTCCTTTCAATGAAACAGTACTTGGCGACCCATCACGTCGACTTTAAAATTGGATTTATCCATATGACGCAGCCTCAAAAGAAATTTTGTCATCAAATCGGGTTGTCCTGCGTGGACCTCCATTCGGATCACGTCTATCCCGATTATGGCAGCCACTGGACTCCGGAAGGCCACCGGGAGATTGCCGAACAGCTCTATCCCGTACTTCGAAAAGCATCATGAAAACTCCGCGCCCAGTTCAGCCGACCCCGCTCCTGCCCTGCGTTTTACTCACTCTGTTGGGTGGATGTCTCCGCTTTTATCATCTGGGAGAGCAGAGCCTGTGGTTTGATGAAGTTCTCACTGTCATGGATGCGTCCCGCCCGTTTCATGACATCTCGCGCACTGTACTGGCATCTCCGCCGCTGTATCACTATATCGTTCGCTGTTTTTACCTGCTTTTTGGCAAGGATGACTTCTGGTTGCGCGTGCCCTCTGCTTTTTTCGGAACCCTCACGCTGCCCTTGGCCTACTACGTCCTGTACAAACTCTGGGGCCGCACCGCAGCATTGTGGGGAACTCTCGTCTGGACCGTATCCCCCTTTGCCGTTCTCTACTCGCGTGAACTGCGGATGTATTCGCTGGTCCCCTTGGAAGCTCTGGGCGCACTCTACTACTGGAATCGGGCTCTTCAGGATAATGAAACTAACCATTGGCTTTCATTTTCATTCTGGATGTTGCTTGGCCTGTATACACACAATTGGTTTCTATTTTTTGGACTGGGACTGGTTATTGAAGGGGGATTTTATGCCGTCAAACACCGACGCATTGTTCGTAAAGGGCTCTACAGCTTTGGCGCTCTTTTTCTTTTTTATATTCCATGGCTGCCGTCTCTGGTCCGACAAGCCAACACCGACTGCTTCGGGCAGAATCATGTCGGCTTGCTTCATCATCTGCATCGCATGGCCGCGGCCTTTTCAGGGATGCTCGTCCCACACGGACTGGCCTGGGTACAAGCGGATTTCGCTCTGACCCGCTCCATCGGTATCAGCCTGGCACTTTTTCTATTTTTAAGAGGACTTCTCAAACAGGGGGAGGGGGACAACACCGTCCAGCGCTTGGCGATTGCTGGCGGTTTCCTTCCACTTTTTTTTGCATTTCTGGGGCAGACGGTCTACAAAGATATCGCACTCTATGCCAATCGTTATACGATCATTGTCTTTCCTACCTTTGTGATGGTACTGGCTCGCGCGCTGCGGCCACGATCGGAACCTCGGCACCGATGGATGGTCCTAGCCACTGGGATTTGGATAGGCTGTCAACTGCATCCGCTCCTTGCGTACTACCGCAACTATTCCAAAGCCCCCTGGAAACAAATTGCGCACCTTTTAACGCAGCAGGCCCAGCCCACCGATGCCCTGTGCTGGAAGGGTGTCGATGCCTATGATCGCACCTCCCTGTCGTACTATCTCGACCCATCGCTAAAAACGTGGGACAGCTTCGATGGGATCGACCCCAACATCGAGCGACTTTTCCTGCCTGTCCATACAATGGATGCGCTTGAAGCTGTCCAAAAAATCCCGCCGTCGTGGAAGATGATTGCCTGGGCGGATGCCCCCAAAGAAACGCTGCTCCTGCTGGAGCGACACAGTGGGAAATTTCAATAACTGGTCGCCCTGTTACACTCGAGCTTTATCACGATACGCTGATGGCCGCGCATGTTCTGACTGCACACCATAGGGCCATTTTTAACTATGATCCTCTGAGGCTGAAGAAGGGAGAGGAGAAAACCATGAAACGCTGCGATTGGGCCAACGGTGACCCGCTGATGCAGGTCTACCATGATGAGGAATGGGGTGTTCCGCTGCATGACGACAAAAAGCTATTTGAATTTATCATTCTGGATGGGGCACAGGCGGGACTGAGCTGGCGCACTATTTTGTACCGAAGAGAAGGCTACCGCAAAGCGTTTCATAACTTTAATGCCAAGCGCGTCGCCGCGATGACGCCAAAAGATCAGGCTCGGCTTATGAAGGATACTGGGATTATTCGGAATCGCTTAAAAATCCGCTCTACGATTCAAAATGCGCAGGCGTTTCTGAAAGTTCAAAAAGAATTCGGGACCTTTGATCGCTACATCTGGAGCTTTGTAAAAGGGAAAAGGATTGTCCACCGCACCGATGCCTATCGGAAACTACCCACAACCTCCCCAGAATCTGATGCCATGAGCAAAGACTTGCGCAAACGCGGCTTTAACTTTGTGGGGTCCACCATCTGTTACGCCTTCATGCAGGCGGCGGGGATGGTCGATGACCACCAAATCGACTGTTTCCGATCCCGATGATATCGGCGCTTAAAAAACAATGGATTGTTGTGCTTATCCTTTTCGTGGCAGGAGGACTTTATACAACACAGTTTCAACATCATGCTTTAGGCTTCTTTGAAGATGATGCTTTCTATATTTTGGGAGCGCAGAGCTTATCTCACGGACACTATACCGACCTAACTCAGGTTGGGAATCAACCTGAAATTCACTTTTTTCCAGGATTTCCGCTGTTTCTGGCAATATGGATGGCCCTCACAGGCCATCATGACATCGCTCTCCAACTGCTTCCAATAATTCTCGCCCTTCTCTCAGGAATATTAAGTTACTTTTTATATTCCCGCTGGTTCTCAAAGCAACAAGGAATTCTCGCATTTTCTTTTTTTACATGCAGCCCCTTAGTGGTACAGATGTCCGATGTTCTTCTTTCAGAATGGTTGTTATTGTGCCTGACATTATCCGCAAGCATCCTCATCGTTGATCTTGAAGAGACGACTACTCAAAATTTACTGCGCACAATAATTCTCACTGTTTTTCTCTGCTGGGCAGCACTTACGCGACCGGAAGGAATTCTCTTAACCACCGCTTGGCTCATCACATGCGCAAGAAGACCGATGGCTTGGCGTCGCTACCGCGGGGTATTTCCCTGGCCTTTTCTTTGCATTTGCGGATGGTTCATTAGGAATTATTTAGTTAACGGCGAATCATCATCATACCTGCATATTTGGCAAATCCCCTCTTGGGGACATAGCGTTAGATCGTTCTACCAATTGTTTGGGGCTTTTTTTTCAGTTCAGTCGATAAATTCTCATCCTATCGACTGGGTCTGGATTTTCATCGGAGGCGTCTATCTCATTCGAGGATTACGACTAGAACAAGTAAAGTTAAACGGTCCAGACTATCGATGGACATGGGGAATCTATCTCAGCTTGTTCCTCTGTGTACGCTGCATATGGCACGTAGAAGATTTACGGTTTTTTTTACCTCTTTTACCTTTTATCATCGCATGGATATTACGAGCAGCATTTTCATTCACAAAGAACCGGCATAGGACACTTGCAAGCATTCTCTCCTTTGGCATATTAATACTTGGGCTCCTTTGGCAAAATGCCTTGATAGTGAGTGCAGTGCCCAATCCTTTCCATTTAACACCAATTCATACATTCGCCTTTCTTCAAGAACATGTTCCACAAGAGGCCACAATTCTCACGAATAAAGGTGCTTGGATGAGACTCAG
>CAZDML010000040.1:0-15107 GCA_964506645.1 uncultured Elusimicrobia bacterium
AGATGAATGGAAGATGCCAAGGTCGCTGGTTGTGCCGCCGCATGCGCGACGTCTGCTAAAGAAATTTGGGTAATAAAAAGGCTGAAAGATACTACGGCAGCAACGATTTTTCGAATGGACATAGACATCCCCTTTGTTCGAGTTTCTGCAGTGTTGCAGAAGAAATGATGGATACGAAATAATAACGGGTTCTCGTCGGTAAATCTATGGTGCAAAGGGCTAAAAAACAGGGCCCAAAAGGCCTACGCCTTTTGGGCCCAGATGCGCTGTAAAGAGGGGGGAGGGGCTTACCTTACCATTACCATTTCCATCCTACACCCAGGCAGCAACCGCCTTGGCCATTGAGCCCGACCGTGCATCGCACGCCGTGACCGTTGTCATAGATGCCTTTGCAGTAGCCGTTTCCGAAATCAATTTTGAAACAGCTCCCATCCTTCCAGTTTTTCTCGCTGCAGCGTTTTAGAAAATCTTCAAACGCTTTAATGGGATCCTTACACTTTTTATTTTTATCGATGAGATTGGATCCGAGGGTATAGTCGAGCGGGGCGAGGGTGATATTCGCCGGACAAACCAGGTCTGTGTCGGCACGGGCGGGGCGGTGGCTGAAGAGAACGGCGAGCATGGCGAGAAAAGCACTGAAGAGAAGGCTGCGGAGTTGGATCGTTTTCATGGGAATCTCCTTTACCCTCCCCATGAACTTTCACTATGACTATAGCTCCGCAATGTTACAGGACGATGTCAATTGGGAAAAAAAGCAGTCAATGGTGCTGAAATGAAACAGAAGTCCTAAAGAAGAGAAGCGTTACGCGTAGTAGCTGCGGGAATGGCCTTTGCGGAGGAGCATCTTCAGCCACTTTTGCTGCTGGATCACGGTGCGATTTTTCGTAGGGGTTGGTTTTGAGGGAATGGAGAGTGCTGCGGCTTGGGCCGAGAGGCCGATGGCTGTGAGTCCCGTCATGAGGATGACCACACGAATCACTTTCATGACATCAGTTTTACAAACTAACGTAAAAAAACCTATAGAACAACAGGCTAATTTTACGGGGCCAAAGGGCCCAAGCTATTTCTGGGCGGGGATTCGGTCGAACTTGAGGTAGGGCTTGAGTACGTCGGGGATGACAACTGATCCGTCGGCTTGCTGATAGTTTTCAAGAAGGGCAGCAAACGTTCGTCCGATCGCGACGCCGGAGCCGTTTAAGGTGTGAACGAATTCCTTTTTGCCGTCGGCTCGTTTGTATTTGATGTTCATGCGGCGCGCCTGAAAATCAGAGAACGTGGAACAGGACGAAATTTCACGCCAGCGGCCGCGGCCTTTACCGTCTTCGGCTGGGTCGCCAGGCATCCAGACTTCCAGGTCGTACGTTTTGGCCGAACCGAAGCCCATGTCGCCCGTACACAAGAGAACAACACGATATGGAATTTTCAGTTTGTAGAGAATCTTTTCGGCGCTGGCGGTCAGCAGTTCCAGCGCTTCCAGCGACTCTTCGGGTTTGGCGAACTGAACGAGCTCTACCTTATTAAATTGGTGATTGCGGATGAGGCCTGCGGTGTCTTTTCCGTAGGACCCGGCTTCGCGGCGAAAGCAGGCCGTGTAGCAGACATACTTCTTCGGCAGGTCCTTCTCCTCCAGCACCTCTTCGCGGTGCATGTTGGTCACCGAGACTTCGGCCGTTGGAATCAGGTAGAGAGAATCCCGCTCGCATTTAAAGAGTTCTTCCTCAAATTTGGGAAGCTGGCCTGTTCCCTGCATGGATTGCGGGGTGACAAGATAGGGGGTCATCACTTCCTGGTACTGGTGTTCTTGGGTGTGAACATCGAGCATAAAAGAAATCAGTGCGCGCTCGAGGGCGGGACCTTGGCCGCGCAGCACAGGAAAGCGGGCGCCGGAAAGCTTGGCGCCGGTTTTAAAATCAAGAAGACCCAGCGCTTCACCCAATTCAGCATGCGATTTCGGGGTAAACGACATCGTGGTGGGTTTGCCCACTTCGCGCATGACTTTATTGTCCGCCGCGCTTAAGCCCGCATGAACAGAGGCATCGGGAATATTCGGGAGACTCAAAAGAAGGTCCTGCAGTCGGGGGTCGAGCTCGGCGAGCTTTCCTTCGAGATCTTTAATCTGACCTTTGAGTCCTTCCACCTCTTTCATTTTGGAAGAGGCGTCCATCTTCTGGGCTTTCAGCTTGCCGATTTCTTCGGCCGACTTGTTACGAATGGCCTGAAGCTGTTCCAGTTCCTGAAGAAGTTTCCGCCGGTCGCTGTCGAGAGCGAGCAGGCCGTCCACATCAAATTTGGAACGCCGACTCGCCAGCATCTGGCGCAGAGCGTCGGGGTTATCGCGAATCCATTTCAGATCAAGCATAGGCGTGAATTATAGCACTGCTTAAGGGTTCAGCCGGGTGATGGCCCAGCCGGATTTTTGTTTTGTGTAGAGAAAACGGTCGTGCAGACGGAAGAGACCGGCCTGCCAGAATTCGATCTGTTTGGGGGTCACACGAAAGCCGCTCCAGTATGGTGGGCGAGGAATCTCCTGGCCGCGGTATTTCAGTTTGAGTTTGGCGACGCGCGTCACGAGCGTAAGCCGCGAATCAAGGGGCTGGCTCTGCTGCGAGGCCCAGGCACCCAGCTGGCTTAAACGTGGTCGCGAATGGAAATAATCGTCGGCTTCCGGGTCGGATACGGTACTTACGGTGCCTTGAATACGGATTTGCCGTTTCATCGCGGGCCAGTGAAAAGTAAGCGCCGCCCGAGGGGTGGCCTTAAGGGCCTTGCCTTTCGGGGAATTGAAATTCGTATAGAACACAAACCCCTCCGGGCCATAACTTTTAAGCAGGACCATCCGGCCGTCGGGAAACCCGCTCACGTCCAGCGTGGACAGGGTCATCGTCTGCGCGGCTTCGGCGCCGAGTTTTTTTTCGGTGGCTTTGTACCACAGAGCAAATTGTTCAAAAGGATCTTTGGCAACGCGAGAAAGGCTCATGACAGCAGGGCTTTGCGGGCCGCGATGACTTTACGGCGGGCTTCGGCGGAAGAGGAGGCCAGGGCGGTCAGGTGCCCCATTTTGCGGCCCGGGCGCGCTTCCAGCTTTCCATACAGGTGAAGTTTGATGTCCGGATCTTTCAGCGCTTTCGGCCAGTTCGGTGTTCCCTGTTGCCAGAGATCGCCGAGAAGATTCGCCATGGCGGCGGGTCGCGTAAGCGCCGTCGAGCCCAGAGGCAATCCACAAACCGCTCGAAGCTGCTGCTCAAATTGACTGGTTACCGCAGCATCAAAGGTGAGGTGGCCGGAATTATGTGGCCGTGGGGCCAGCTCGTTCACAAGGATCTTGCCGTCTTTGGTCACAAACATTTCCACGCACAGAACCCCGATCACATCCAATGCTTTCGCAATATGAACAGCGAGTTTTTTAGCCTGCGCCGCCAGCTTCGCGGGAATAACCGCAGGGGAGACGGTGATATCCAAAATGTGGTTTTTATGCTCGTTTTGAAAGACGTCGTAGGTGGCGGTGGAGCCATCGAGGCCGCGTGCGACGACGACGGAAATTTCGCACTGATAGTCGACCCAGGCTTCCAGCACAGCCTCCCGGGTGCCGAGACGTTCCCAGGCCCCTTCGGTGTCTTTGACTGAAGAAATTTTCTGCTGTCCCTTTCCGTCATACCCGAAGCCAGCGGTTTTTAAAACGGCACGGTATTTCATCGCTTTCGCCGCCCGTGCCAATTCGGAGGGAGAAGTGACCGTTTCGAAAGGCGTTACTGGAAAGCGGTGGGCTTTCAAAAATGTTTTTTCGCGCAATCGGTGCTGGGTGATATGGAGGACGTTTCCGGAGGGGCGCACAGGACCCACTTCTGCAGCGGCCGCCGCGGCCGCTGCAGAGACGTTTTCAAATTCAAACGTGACGGCCTGAACGTTTTTGGCAAAACGGCGGATGGCGTCCAAATCGTCATAGGATCCGGTGACTTCGAGGTCGGAGACTTGTCCGGTCGGCGTGTCCGATTCCGGCGAGTAGGTGTGAACGCGGTACCCGAGTCGACGGGCACTGATGGCAAACATGCGGCCCAGTTGGCCGCTGCCTAAGACGCCGATGGTCGATCCGGGAAGCAGAGGCTTCATTTCACGCGTTGTTTGAGCACTGTTTTGGTTTGGGTAACACGGAATTTTTTGAGTTTGGCGCGGAGTCCGCTATCGCTGATGGCCAAAATGGCAATCGCCAAGAGCGCGGCATTTTTCGCGCCCGCTTTTCCGATCGCGAGTGTGCCGACAGGAATTCCCGCTGGCATCTGCGCAATGGATAACAGCGAATCCAGACCTTTGAGCGCTTTACTTTCCACAGGAACACCCAGAACCGGGAGCGTCGTATGGGAGGCCGTCATCCCTGGGAGATGAGCAGCGCCGCCAGCCCCAGCGATAATCACGCGAATGCCGCGGGCTTCGGCGGTTTCTGCGACGAGCATCATTTTTTTGGGTGTGCGGTGTGCGGACGTGACTTCCGCAATGTGCGGAACGCCAAAGTCCTTGAGAATCTGAGCTGCTTCTTTGAGCGTGTCCCAGTCCGAGGTGCTGCCCATGAGTATGGCGACCAGTGGTTTTTTCATAAGGAATCCTTTAGCCGGTATTGCGCATGCCGTTGGCTACTCCGTTAATGCTAAGCAGCACAGCGCGCTTTAAATCCTCCCGCGTCCGGTCGGTGTGGCGCCAGGTGCGCAGGAGAGAAATCTGGAAATAACTGAGCGCATCCACATAGGGGTTGCGCAGCTTAATCGACATCTGCAACGTCGGGTTGTTCTGCAGGGTTTCGTCCTGTCCCGTCACAATGAGAATGGCTTCATTGAGGTGCTGATATTCCGATTCGATCGTTGTAAATATCCGGTTGCGAATGATCTCGTTTTCGACCAGGTCGGCATAACGCCGAGCGATATGCATATCGGCCTTTTGTGCGCTCATCTGCATGAAATCGATCTGTGATTTAAAGAAGGGCCACTCGCGATACATGGTCCGCAGGAGATTTTGCCGTACACTGCTTTCGTCCTCGGACAGATAGCCGCGTATGGCGGCGCCCAAGCCGAACCACCCGGGCAACGTGTAGCGTGACTGCGTCCAGCTGAACACCCAGGGGATCGCGCGCAAGTCTTCGATGCGCTGCGAAGCGGCTTTGCGCCGTGAAGGACGGGACCCGATATTGAGTTCTGAAATTTCCGAGATAGGGGTCGTTTCGGTAAAAAATGTTTCGAAATCAGGATCGTCATACACCAGGCCGCGGTAGGCTTTCATCGACCGCTGGGAAATATCTTCCAGCGCATCCACCCAGGCCGGCTGAGGGGGCGCTGAGGTGCGGAGGAGCTCGGCTTCGATCATGGCGGAGAGCGTGAGCTCGAGGTTGCGGTCGGCCAGATAAGGGTTGCCGTATTTGTTGTGAATCATTTCACCCTGCTCGGTAATTTTAATATGCGCATCGAGCGTGCCTGGCGGCTGCGCGAGAATAGCCTGATTGAGCGGGCCGCCGCCGCGTCCGATAGCACCCCCGCGCCCGTGGAATAGGCGCTGCTGCAGATGCGCTGCCTTTGCGACACGCGTGAGATTGATCTGTGCTTTGTAGAGCTCCCAGCCGGAGGTGAAATACCCGCCGTCTTTGTTGCTGTCGGAATATCCCACCATGATTTCCTGGATGTCTCCGCGGAGCTTCAAGTGTTTGCGGTAAAGCGGGGTTTTATAGAGCGCCTCCATGACCTCGTGGCAGTGACGCAGATCATGAATCGTTTCAAACAGCGGAACAATATCAATGCGACCGTAGAGTCCCGCACCTTTGATCAGCTGAAGCAGGTTCAAGACGTCGTCTTTGGAATGCGTCATGCTGAGCACATAGGCCGTAATACTTTTCGGGTCGACATCGTCTTGAATGGTGTGGATGCCGCGCATTGTTTTCAACACTTCGCGCGATTCGGCCGAAGGCGATTTACGGCGTTTTTCTTCAAAGGCCTTATTGATTGCCATGCTGTTGTCGCGCACGTCCAGCGATACCAGATGAAAACCAAAAATTTCAATTTGTCGGCAGAGAAACTCCACTTCTTCGTAAAGCGACGAGCCCGCCTGACGCAGCGAGTCCGCAACTAACCGGACCTCGCTTAGAAAAGCCGAGGCGCTGGGGTACCCTTTTTTACCGAGCGTCATAAGCAAGAGCTTCTGACGGATAAACGAGAGTTTATGGCGGTGCGGTTCGTACACAAAGCGGTCCCCGAGTTCGCGCGCCCGCTTCGGATAGCTGCGGATGTCGCGACGAATGGACTGGACAAGCTTTGGAGAAGGGGGGGCCAGATCGGCCGAAACACTGCAATGACTGGTCAGACGTTCAATCTCCTGAAGATACTGACGGAGCGCCACTTGTTTTGCGCGTTCGGTAACGCGCCGGGTGATTTCGTGTGTGACAAACGGATTGGCATCCCGGTCGCCGCCCATCCAGGATCCGATCCAGAGAGCCCCCGGCACGCGAAGGGTGCGTTCGTAGGTTTCCTGAAGACGCCGTTCGAGGCGACGTAGCGTTTTCGGCACACGGTCAAAGAGCACCTGTTCAAGATAAAAGAATCCATTCTCGGCTTCGTCCTGAGGCGTTGGCTTTGCATGGCGAAGCTCGTCTGTTTGCCAGAGGGCTTCAATTTCGATGGCCACATAGCTTTCAAAGATGGTTTGCTCATAGGGTGTTGGCTGCTGGCGCTCGTGTTCCACCAGAAGAATCGCGATGCGCAGGAGTTTGGTCAGCACGGTCTGGCGCTGGGCTTCTGTCGGGTGCGCGGTCAGTACGATGCCGATGGACAGATGGTTTAAAAAGCGCTGGATTTCGGCCGGGCTGATGCCCTGGGTTTTGAGTTTCTGGGCAATTTCTTCTACGGAGCCACGCTGAGGCTCTCGGTCTGGCAGATTCGCGTAGTAGCGTTTGCGGCGAATCCGGTGAACTTCTTCTGCCAGGTTCACGAGCTGAAAGTACAGGGCAAAAGCGCGGATGACGGGAATGGCGGTTTTGAGATCGAGATTTTTTATCCAGGTCAACAACTCCTCTTCGCGAACCGAGTCAAACGCTTCGCGTAGTTGAAGGGTGGTCTGGCGGATATGTTCGACAGCTTCAAAGACCGACTCTCCGGCATGGCGCCGGATAATTTCTCCCAGAAGTTTGGACAGAAAATCAATGTCCTGCCGGAGTGGCGCAAATTTATCGGTTGCCGTATTAAACACGGGAGGTGTGCCGTTCCAGATAGACGAGCAGCAGGCTGATATCGGAAGGGGTGACGCCGGGAATCCGGCTGGCCTGTCCGACCGTCTCGGGTTTGACCTGTTTGAATTTCTGACGGGATTCGGCAGGGAACCCCAGCAGCGCGTCGTAATCAAAATCGTTCGGAATGGTTTTGCGCTCCATCCGCTCGAGGCGCTTAATCTCGGCCGTTTGCCGTTTAAGATAACCCTCGTACGTGAGTTGAATTTCGACTTGCTGGCGGACCTGTTCGAGCGACCAGGGTGCGATCGCATCGCTCGTCGGCGTGAGCCACTCGGCGGGCAAGCTGTCGCCCTGACGAAGACGATGGGCGCGTGAAATGTGAAGTTCTTCGTCCTGAGTGTCTTCCAGGCGGTTGATCGTATTTTGGACGAGCGCTTGATACCGCTGGAAGGCTTCAAAGCTGTGTGCGCTCACGAGTCCGATGCGGTGGCCGTGCTGCAAAAGACGCAGATCGGCATTGTCGGTGCGCAGCAAGAGACGGTATTCAGACCTCGAGGTGAACATGCGATAGGGTTCGTCGATCCCTTTGGTGACGAGATCGTCGATCATGACGCCGATGTAGCCTTCGTCCCGGCGGAGGATGAGCGGTTCCTGATTTTTAATCTTGAGTGCGGCGTTAATGCCGGCCATGAGACCCTGCCCACCGGCTTCTTCGTAGCCGGTCGTGCCGTTGATTTGTCCGGCGAAATAGAGATTTTCCACGCGCTTGGTTTCGAGCGTGGGTTTGCACTGCGTCGGCGGGCAGTAGTCGTATTCCACCGCGTAGCCCGCACGCATGATTTCTGCGTTTTCAAGTCCGGGGATCGAATGAACGATGGAGAGCTGCACGTCTTCGGGCAAACTCGTGGAAATGCCATTCGCATAAATTTCTTCCGTCGTATACCCTTCGGGCTCAAGAAAAATATGATGCCGCGTTTTTTCTGGGAACTTCACCACCTTATCTTCAATGGACGGACAATAGCGCGGGCCTTTGGATTGAATAATGCCGGAATACAGCGGTGAGCGGTCCAGGTTGCGGCGGATCGCCTCGTGGGTTTTTTCGTTGGTGTAGGTAATCCAGCAGGGAAGCTGTTTCTGCGTGAGCTTTTCGGTGTAATGGGAGAACGGAATGGGCGGTTCGTCGCCCGGCTGAATCTCGCACACGGAGTAATCGATGGTTTTGGAATTTAAGCGAGGCGGCGTTCCTGTTTTTAAACGGCCGACTTCAAATCCCAGTTCACGCAGCGGATCGGAGAGAAACTGTGCGGCGTTTTCACCGGCGCGTCCGCCGGCATTTTGGGTGAGACCGACATGCATGAGGCCTCGGAGAAAGGTACCTGTGGTGAGAATGACCGCCTGCGAACGAAAAATAGTGCCGGTCTTGGTGACAATGCCCGCCGCACGCCCCCCCTCGGTGACGATTCGAACGGTTTCTGCCTGTTTTAAGTCCAGATTCGGTTGTTGCTCGATCACATGCTTCATCGAGAATTGATAGAGCTTTTTGTCGCATTGTGCGCGTGGCGCTTGAACAGCTGGCCCTTTGGTGGCATTGAGCATGCGGAACTGAAGACCCGAGCGGTCGGTGTTTTTCGCCATTTCACCACCCAGCGCGTCGATCTCTCGAACGATCTGGCCTTTGGCCAAGCCGCCGATCGACGGATTGCACGACATCTGCGCCACGCTGTCGAGATTCATCGTGACGAGCAATGTCGGCACGCCCATGCGCGCAGATGCCAATGCGGCTTCACAGCCGGCATGACCGGCTCCGACGACGATCACGCCGTACGTTTTTGAGTAGGTGTAGGACATAGTGAGAAATTATTTTTTGAAGTAATCGATGATGCCCTGGGCGATTGCTTGCGCCAGTTCCTGCTGATGGCTGTCGATGCCGAGTTCTTTGCCTTCCGTCGGATTTGACAAATAGCCCATCTCTAAAAGAACCGCTGGCATTTTCGCGCTGGCACTGACAAACGCGCGGCGCTGAATCCCATCGTCACGGCCAGGCCAGGTTCGTCCGACACTGCGCTGAATCGCTTTGGCCAGCGACCGACTTCCCCAGCGAAAATAGTAAGACGTAAAGCCATGCAGCTTACGACTTCGGTTCCAATCGCAATGCAAACGCACATACGCGTTGGCTCGCAAAACATTGGCAAAAATGGCTCGAGATCGATTGTCCGCGCGTTTGCGCCGGCTGTAGCGCCACGGATTGGCTGCGGTTCGGGTGAGATACACCTTTGCGCCTTGCGCTTCTAATATAGGAACAATTTTCAACGCGACGCCCAGAGCCACATCGCGTTCCCAGGCTCCAAAACGGCGGGCACGGGCCCCGGGATTAATAATCTTTCCAGCTTCATCTTTAACGGCATGCCCGGGGTCGAGAACAATTATTTTACCAGTTAGAGGAAGGGGGATGGGAGAGGCCGCCGGCAGGGGGGGGTCGGAATAAAGAAAGCCGGCCCTGCATAAAAGCAGGGTTGTCAGAACTACCCGCCGCCAAAGAGAGGTGTTCAACCCTTTATTTGGAAGACGTAGTCGCCTTTGCGACACCGCCCGCTCACCTTAATACCGACCGCATCTTTAACTTTCGCCGAAGGAATCGACTGATGATCGATTTGCATTGAATTCACGACCATTTCCAGATTTGTGGTATGGCCTAAAATGTGAATTTTCGATCCCACCGATAGCGGAGCTTTCAGCGTAAAGGCAATCACGTTGATATGGGCGAAAAAGTCTTCCACACGGCCCAGCAGGATGCTGTTGGCCGGAGGAATTACGCTCATTTTGGGTGTTTGTGCCTTGCGAGCGCCCTTTTTCTTTTTAGGCGCTGGCTTTGTGGCCGTTGATTTTTTCTTGACCTTGGCTTTCGCGGGGGCTTTACGTTTGGGCTTGGCTTTTGTTTTTGCAGACTTCTTTACTTTCTTGGGCATAAGGAAATCGTACTTAATTTCCTATAATGACACCACTATGTACCGATTCACATTAAAATTGCATAGTCGGTACTATCCCGACTATAAGAATTAAGAGGTAACGGGATGCCAAAACGAACATATCAACCCAATGTACGACATCGTGCCAAAGTCTATGGTTTCCGCGCCAAAATGAAGCGTCCGGGCGGCCGTAGAGTTCTTGCCCGTCGCCGTGCCAAAGGCCGCAAGCGCCTAACCCCCCAATAAAAACCGTTGGATTACCGGTTTCGGTGGAATGATCGACTGCACCGTGCGCATGAGTTTTCCACGACGATTCACAAAGGAAAACGTTTCAGCGCTGGCGGTCTCATTGTCTGGATTTATCGGCAGGCCGAAGGAACAACGCAGGGTGCCCGTATGGGCCTGGCGATTCCGCGGACCTATGGGAATGCTGTCGCGCGCAACCGCTTGAAGCGGACGCTGCGCGAGGTTTTCCGTCTGCACAAGGCCCTGCTGCCGAGCGGAACCGACATGGTGTTTTCTGCCCGGCCGTTGTCTGTCACGCCGGTGCGTTACAAAACAGTCGAACCTCTGGTGAAAGAGTTATGGGTCAAAGCGCGCGTCTGGTCTGCCGCCTAATTCGAGGCTATCAATTTTTCTCGTCGCGTCTTCCGCGCCGATGCCGTTTTGAGCCGTCCTGTTCGGAGTACATGCACCAGGCGGTGCAATCGATGGGTGTGACCCGTGGCAGTGTGCGGGGTCTCTTCCGTCTTCTCAAATGCCACCCCTGGCATCCCGGGGGCTACGATCCGCTTCAATTAAACACTTAGGATTATTTATGAATAACAATAAAAATTTCATTACCGCTGTTCTAATTTCTGTGGTTTTTCTTGTGCTGTGGTCTATTTTCGCCATTCCGCGACTGACTCCCAAGGCCCCGCTGGTGGTCCCGGCGGCTACCCCGGTCTTAACCCAGTCCCCGTCATCGACTTCTGCAAGCGGGTCGGTTGCCTCCATGAACGCGCCCTTCCAAACGAAGGACACGACCCTTCGGGTTGGCGACAGCGAAGTCGTCTTGAGCTCTCTGGGTGGAGGTGTGAAGCATTGGCGGTTGCATATCAAAGGGCAGGACATCGATTTGGTGAATCACCCGGATTCCGGGATTTTACCCTTAAGTCTTTATCCTCAGCTTTCTTATCGTGTGGCGGTTAAAGGCCCACAGGCACAACTGGAAGCCGTTGGACCGGAAGGTCTTCGCATTACTAAAGTTTTGAAACTGAGTGATCATGGGTATTTGCATGATTACACCCTTCGTTTTCAAAACCCTACAGGAAAACCGATCGAGCTCAAAGATTGGGAATGGGGTTGGGGTCCTGGCATCGGTACGGCAGTGACCGAACAGAAAGAAAACCCCAGCCTTGTGAGGGCTATCACATTCAATGGCCATCAAGTGGCAAAACATAAAGAAGGCGAATATCCAGCCCCGGGGCCATGGATGGGCATCGATAATCGCTATTTTCTCGTCGTTGTCGTTCCAGATGCGACCGATCATCCGCTCCTCCGTGTGACGGGCACAAAAGACCAAACGCAGGTTGCGTTTCGCAACACAACCGTGGTTCCAGCACGCAGCGAGACGGTATTCCACTATTATTTCTACGCCGGCCCCAAAGGCTATACGCATTTAAAAACGTACGGGATGAACCTGGAACACGCGGTCGATTTTGGAATGTTTAGCTCGCTGGGGCGCTACATGCTACGAGCGATTTATTATCTACACCGTATCACTGGCAATTACGGCTGGGCGATTGTCCTTCTCACCGTTATCCTGCAGATTCTACTTTTGCCCCTCACGCTCAAAAGCTTTAAATCGATGACCGCGATGAAGACGATGCAGCCCAAGATCGCTGAGCTTCAGAAAAAATTCAAGGACGATCCGAAACGGTTGAACGTTGAAATGATGAATCTCTACAAAACCTCCGGCACCAATCCGTTCGGCGGATGTTTGCCGATGCTTCTGCAGATGCCCATTTTCTGGGCGCTCTTTACCTCGGTGCGCAATGCGTACGAACTGCGCGGCGCGCCGTTTGTGGGCTGGGTGCACGATTTGTCGGTAGCAGATCCCTATCACGTGTTTCCCATTGCAGTCGGACTGGGAATGTTTGTGCAGCAGCGCATGTCGGGCGCGGTGACCGACCCGACACAGAAGCAGATGATGTACATCATGCCGATCATGATGACGGTGATGTTTTTTAACTTCCCTGCTGCGCTGACGATTTATTGGTTCACGCAGAGCATTCTCAATATGGCCTTCCAATATGCTTTCAAAGTGTATACGGAGTCTCAGCCGAAGACGGCTCTGATTCGCTAGTGCATTCCTCTCAGGACACCATCGCGGCGATCGCGACGGCCCCGGGGGTTGGGGCTCTGGGTGTCCTTCGTGTTAGCGGCGCGCAGGCCGTGGCCGTTGTTAAAGCCATTTTCCAACCGTTGTCCTCCATCGATCTTCAAACCGTCCCTTCGCATACCTGTCATGTCGGGACGATTACAGGCGCCAATCATGTCGACCAGGTTGTCGTTTCTATTTTTCGTGCGCCACGCAGCTATACCGGCGAAGATGTTGTAGAAATATCCGCGCATGGCAGTCCGTTCATTCTGAACAAAATTCAATCCCTTTGTTTGAAACAGGGCGCACGGCTGGCCGAGCCCGGCGAGTTTACGCAGCGTGCTTTTCTTTCCGGTAAACTCGATCTCACTCAGGCCGAAGCCGTGGCCGAACTCATCCGATCCAAAACCGACAAAACACACGCCGCCGCGCTCGCGCAGCTGGAAGGCCGGCTCGCGCGCGAAGTGCGCACGTTGCGCGACCGGCTCTTGCCGCTATTGGCGCATGTGGAAGTGGGGCTCGATCACTCCGATGAAGACCACGATTTTCTTTCCCGCGTGAAATTGGGCGAGACCTGTCAGACGGTGGTCGCGCAGCTGGAATCCATTCTTGCGACCGAACGCACGGGAAAAATTCTGCGTGACGGATTACGCGTAGCGCTGGTCGGTCGGCCCAACGTCGGCAAGTCGAGTTTGCTCAACGCGCTTCTCAAAGAAGAGAGGGCGATTGTAACTCCCATTGCAGGCACCACGCGCGACACGCTGGAAGAGTCCGTGAACTGGGACGGCATCCCTGTGGTGCTCGTGGATACCGCTGGACTGCGTCACCAGACGCACGACCCGGTCGAAAAAATCGGCATCGCGCGCACGCGTCAAAGTGTGGAGCAAGCCGACTTTGTGATCGGACTTCTCGATGCGAGCCAACCACTGCAAACCGAAGACCGTGCGGTGGTCGAGGCCTGTCTCGCTAAGCCGCATGTGTGGGTGCTCAATAAGTCGGACGTGCCCCCGCAGCTCGATCTTCAGGAGTTTCACCGCTGGAACGGCCAGGCGCCGCATTGCTTCGTTTCTGCGAAAACCGGCGCCGGTCTCCAAGAACTTGTGGAGATTGTGAAGAAACAGGCGTTGCAGGAAAAGGCCTCGCTGACGGAAGCCCAGTGGCTGATCAATGCGCGGCACGCTCGCGCTCTCGAACGTGCGAAAATAGCTCTTCATGAAACGTTGACCGCTGCGAAAGGAACAGCTTTTGAAGAATGTGTCGCGATGGAGCTCAAGGCCGCCATTGATGCGCTGGGCGAAATAGTCGGGGACGTGTCGACTGAAGATTTGCTCGAACAAATTTTCAAAAACTTCTGTATCGGAAAGTAAGGAGGGTTTATGCCATTTGTGCGTGTTGCGATGTTCCCGCGTCCTGCCGAAGTGAAAAAAGCGCTCGCCAAAGATTTAACGGAAGTCATTTCCAAACACTGCAACGTCCCGGCCGATGCCACGTGGATCGTCTTTGAAGATGTGGAGAAGGACCACTGGTCCATGGGCGGGAAGTTAAAGAGCGAAGCATGATCATTGGCGCTCCCAAAGAAATTAAAGATGGTGAATACCGTGTCGCGCTGACCCCCAGCGGAGCCGAAGCGCTGCACAAAGCCGGGCACAAGGTGCTTGTGCAAAAGGGCGCCGGCGACCCCGCGGGTTTTCCCGATGCCGATTACCGTAAAGCTGGCGCGAAGCTCGTGACGGCGGCCGCTGCCTGGTCGGCCGAGCTAGTTTTGAAAGTTAAAGAACCCCTGCCCAGCGAATTTCACTATTTCCGCGCGAATTTAAGTCTATTTACGTACCTTCACCTGGCCCCCAACCCCAGCCTAACAGACTCCTTAATAAGGAAGAAGGTCACGGCGATTGGGTACGAGACCGTTCAGGATGAAAAAGGACGCCTTCCGCTCCTGGAACCGATGTCAGAGATTGCCGGCCGAATTGCGGCACTGATGGGGGCCTATTATCAAGCAAATCCGCAAGGTGGACGCGGTGTTTTGTTTGGTGGCATGCCCGGTGTACTGCCGGCGCATGTGGTGGTGCTGGGCGGCGGAACGGTCGGTGAGAATGCGGCGCGCGTGGCGGCCGGCATGGGTTCGCGGGTGACAATTTTAGAGCGGCGCGCCGAACGCATGCGATATCTCGATGAAATTATGGGTTCGAATGTCTCGACGCTGATGGCCGATGCGGACGCCGTGCGTAATGCGGTGCTCGCGGCCGACATTTTAATCGGCGCCGTGCATGTCCCCGGCGCACGCACACCCCTTCTGGTCGATCGCATGCTCGTTAAGAAAATGAAACCGCGCAGCGTGATCGTCGATGTCGCGATTGATCAAGGCGGGAGTGTGGCGACCTCGCGGCCGACCAGCCATTCCAAGCCGACGTTTGTGGCCGAAGGCGTTCTGCACTACTGCGTTCCCAACATGCCGGGGGCTTTTGCGCGTACGTCGACCTTGGCCCTGACCAATGTGACGCTCCCGTATGTGCTTCAAATGGCCCAGCAGGGGCTGCCCGCGGTGTTTCAAACGTCTAAAGATCTTTCCAATGGCGTGCAG
>CAZDML010000041.1:0-270 GCA_964506645.1 uncultured Elusimicrobia bacterium
GGATTCGTTTAAAAAATTTTTTTACTGTTTTCCGAGGGATTTTTCCGTTTGGTTTTCATGCAAATTGCCGACTTTGGATTTTATAAAAACAACACCAAAAATGACCCCTGCGTCCACATAGTGATCCAGGGCTGCTGTTACGGCAGCCGCGATCACAAGGAGATAAACAAGAGGCTGGGCAAATTGATTGAGAAAGGCAACAAGGGGATGTCGACCGCGGCTGGCTTGAACTTCGTTGGGGCCATAGTGTCGCAACCTCAGGGAGACTTC
>CAZDML010000041.1:280-15067 GCA_964506645.1 uncultured Elusimicrobia bacterium
GGTCGTTCGAGCTGTTGTTTCATCGGTATCCTTATAAGTGCTTCGTAAGAGGTATAGGTTTAGAAGTCTGAGGCGCGCTGCGGCGTGCTTGGTAATACTGGGCGGCCCATCGAACTCCTCCGTAACTCAGGAGTGCGATAAGAAGCGCGATGGGGATTAGTCCGACTAGAAACGGAGGCAGCACATTTACCAGTTCCATCCACCAGCCTGGCTGAAAATTCCATATACAATTCCAGTGAATTTCTTTTTCTACATGAAGAATGAACTGTCCCAACTGGAATCCACCGGTGTAAAAGAATCCAACAGTGAATGGATTGGATATCAGGGATCCGAGGGCGGCTGCGGGTTTATTTAAGCCGAAAAGAAAAGCGATGAGAACGGCCGCGGGTGTCCCCAGCCCTGGCATAATCCCTACAAATGTCCCAACTGAAAATCCCAGAGCCAGGTCATGGGGAGAACTTTGGCCTTTGAGAAACTGCTTGAACCGGTCCCAGGAAAATCGGAATTCAGTCATCGTCTCTCACTCCACACCCCGGCCGCTCGATGCGGCCGGGGAAACAGATGTATTCATCCGTGATGCTGATTCCAGCCGTCCCAACACCGCGTCAATCTTTGCGGTCATTGCCGGAAGAACCTGAGGTGTTCTCTGAAGCCATAGTGGAACAAGCTCGCATAAAGCTGCAGCGCGTGGCGTTAGGGACTCCGGATGAAGCTGGAGTTGATCGACCGTTCGTTGAAAGACCGAGGCGACCAGATAGGCATCGTCTAGATAGCCAAATAACCCCTCCGTCTTTTCGGGTAAGAAGTCATTGGGGTTATACAGATAAGCCAACACAAAATTGTGCAGGCGCCGTATAGCCCACGGATGTTCTGTGTTATCTGTCCAGTCACGAATCTGCTGTGTCATGTCTGGAATCGCAAGTATCATTTGTCTTAGAGGTGTTTCGAAATCCGTTGCCCGCCGAGGGCCCACCAGAGATCGAATCTTCTGTGTAAACGGATCCTGGGGATCCCGAGACAAGCATTTCAGCTGATATCGAAAAGCTTTTAACATAATAGCCTCCTTGGATTGACGCTGACGCATTGAATATACAGGCAAAAAGGTTTGTCATAAAATAGATAATTTGATAAAACATCATTTGTTTAAACGATGATCCCGCTAAATTATCACCACCTCTATTATTTTTACGTGATTGCTCGCAGTGGCAGTATTGCCAAAGCCTGCGATGCGCTGCTTCTGGCCCAGCCCACGTTAAGCGCTCAGCTGCGGCAGCTGGAAAAATCCCTTGGCGTCAAGCTTTTTGAGCGTTTCAAACAACGTCTACACCTCACCGAGGCGGGCCGTTTTGTCCTGGATTATGCCGAAAGCATTTTTGAGATGGGGGAGGAACTTCAAGACTCCCTGCGGGACCAGTCGCACCAAGGAAAGGTGGCCCTTCAGCTGGGTGTGGTGTCGGGTACGCCGCGGGCGTTTGGACACGCGCTTTTAAGTGAAGCGCTTAAGGACCCGCAGCTGGCTCAGATTGATTTGGAAGAAGGGCCAGAGGAAAAACTTTTAAGAGAATTGCGCGCGCATCGACTGGATGCGATCCTTTCCGATCGTGGGGCGGGCGTTCTTACAAAGGAATATGAAAATCATCTGATAGCCAAGGTTCCCATATATTTCGCTGCGTCGCCGCATCTCGCCCGTCGCTATCCGCGCTTGCCTCAAAATTTAGATCAGGCGCCCTTCATTCTTCCTTCGGCCCCAGGAGCGGTGTCGGAACAGATTTTGGAACGCTTGGCGGCATGGAACGTCAATCCTCGTTTGGTGGCAAAGGTTCAAGATGTCGAATTGGCGCGGCGACTAGCTATTGATGGGCATGGCATTGTTCCGCTAAATGCGTATACCATTCAGGTCAGCCAGCCGGTCAAGCATCTCCACGTGCTTCGCTGCCAGCCGGCTCTTAACGTGTTTGAATCCGTATATCTGATCACAAGGCCCCGGCGTTGGGCCAACCCGATCGTTCAGGTCCTTCTTAAAAACTTCCGTTTGCCACTTTAGCCCAACGAATTTCCTATGTTGGGATAGAAATGGCTGGGATCCAGTTTTTAGTGAAGTTCTTTGTCCAGGGCTTGGACTTTGTCTTGAATAAGGCCAAACTCGATTTGAAAGTCGGGGTTGGGTTTTAAGGTGTGCATCTTTTTCAGCGTGGCCCTCGCCTTTTCTTTGTCGCCCATGCTCTGGTAGCATTCTGCTAAATAATAGGTCGTCACCGGATTTTCTGGATCGATCGCGAGCGACGTCAGCAAGTGCTTTAAGCCTCGGGTTTTGTTCCCGCCAATGACTCCAGGTATTTTGTAATCCAAAATTCCCAGGATACGATCCGCTCCCCCCGCCAGATACCGGGAGTCGAGCTGAAGGACCTGTTCCATTGACGCTCGGATGCGGCGAATCAGCATGAGACTGGTCCATGCGCCTTTGGTATTTCCATAGGAAGCGTAGTTGCTTCCCAGCCAGAAATGGCCTTCGACCGCATCGGCTTTTATTCGGACGGCTTTCTGCCCCAGCGCGATTCCGCGCTGAAAGACCTTGAGGCGTGCGTCGCGGTCTTTGAGGATCGTTCCCGCCCACCATGCGGCGCGAGACGCTTTCCATTGGGCTTCGTAGGAGGAGGGATCTTCCTTTACAGCATTCTCTAAGACGCGTAATGCCTCCAGGGAGTGAGCCAACTCCCCACGCTTCTCATAAAGAACATCCCCTTGGCGAATCCAGTCGCTGGCAGATTCTGCAAAAAGGGTGATAGGCAGTAGAAGGAGAGTGATTCCCCGCAGCCATTTCAGGGAGCGCATAGCTATCAAGAGGAGAGGGCTTTAAGGACGGGGCTATCTACACGGAAGTGACGGGAATCCATCTGAGCGAGCAGCTGTTGGCGATCTTTGGTGGAGATGTCGCCCCACGTTTCCCATCCGACACGGTTTCCTTCGCGTCGGAACCACACCGGGTTCTGCGGGTAACGCAGGAGGCCGCTGGGATGCATGTGGCTGGACAGTACTTTGTAGGCCCAGTAGGTCCAGTGAAATCCAAATTCATTAAATAAGTCGACACAGTCTCGGACCCACCGCGTCTCCGCATGACACACGGAACAGCGCGTATTGACCCCAAACTCTCCAATTAAAATCGGTCGTTTCGTTTTCTTCCCGAGTTGCGCAAACCCCTGTAAGTTTTTACGCAGCGTTTGCTTGTCCCAATGCGTCTTCTGAATCCGACCCGGGTAAGTAATATCCAGTTCCACATTAAACGTGAAGGGCGACGGCTTATAAAAGTGCGGAGAATAGGCCAGTTGCTCCCCTTCAATCGTGTCGAGTCCAGAAAAGTCGTCCGACCACACGGTGCCTTCCAAAAAAAGAATATGGCGATCCTTCTGCGCGCGTATGGCCTTGATGCAGCGCTGGTACACGCGCGCAAGAAGCTTCTTGTCGCCCAAAATGGGTTCATTTAAGAGGTCATAGCCCGCCAGAGCCGGTGTGTTGCGGTAACGTTTGGCAACTTCGGTCCAGAACCTGACCAGGGTTGCTTGGTGTGTAGAAGACGTCCACAGCTCGGCATGGCCACGGCTGTCAGAATGCCAATCGCCGTTTTGGGCGCCAGGCGCGGCATGAAGATCGAGCAGGATATAGAGTCCACGCTTCGTGCATTCGCGTACGAGCCAGTCGAGCCTCTGCCAGCCGTTGCGTTCGTAGTAGGTGCTGACCGGGGAGGGGAAAAAAAGCCGGTAATTCACTGGGGCGCGGACGATAGTGAAGCCCCACTGGCGAATCCGGTCGAGGTCGGTCGTTTGGATGTAGCGGTCTTGGTAACGTTTGAAAAAGGAACGGACCCCGGACGCGCCGATGGCACGGGAGAGATTCTGTCGAATCACATGCTCGGGTTGGTTGCGGGCCCCCAGCATATACCCTTCCAGAAGCAGCCAATTGCCGAGATTGACGCCGCGCAGACGAACAGGACGACCCCGCTCATTCACAATCTGCCCCTGAGAAGTTTGTAGGAAATCCATCGGACATGATCATACTACTTCTGCTAAAATAGCCGCTCCTTTATGCCTCGTTTTGATCTCGAACAAGATGCGTTTCTGATTAAGGGCTATAACCAGGCCCGGCCATTCTCTAGTTTTCTGCCTGGCATCGCCGGCCCGTTTGGGAAACCGATGTGGGTGTTCTACACCAACCGCGGGCAGTGCGTGTCCAGTTTTGGCGTCAGCAATAAGAACGGCGCTATGCTGGAGTTCTATGCCGCGAATAAAGCCTATCAGCTGACCCCGCTTCAGGGTTTCCGGACCTTTCTAAAAATCCGTCAGGGCGCCAAAACCATTTTTTATGAACCCTTCAGCACCACCGCTAACCCAAAAATCCGGCAGACACTGAAAGTCCGGGCACACGAAATTGAGCTCGAAGAAGTGAACAGCGAACTGGGTCTTCAGGTTCAGGTCGTGTTCTTCAATGCGCCCAACGAAGACGTTCCCGTGCTGGTCCGCGAAATCAAAATTCAGAACAAAACAAAAAAATCCATGTCGATGGATGTGCTCGATGGATTGCCCGTTGTTGTCCCTTACGGCCTGGGCGAATGGCCGATAAAGCATATGTCGCGAACGATGGAAGCGTTTGCTCAGGTTGAGCATGCCAACGATCACTTGCCCTATTTCAAATTAAAGGTGGAGCCGGGGGATCGGCCGGAAGTCATCTGGATTCATGCCGGGTTTTTTAGCTTCACCTTATGGAATGGTAAATCGTTGCCGATCGCAACCGACCCCGATAATGTATTTGGCGAAGACACCAGTTTTCAGGTGCCGCATGAGTTTGTCCGCAAGAAGCGCCTGGACTTGGGCGTGCAGCGCTATGAAACCCTCAGTCCCTGCGCGTTTTCGATGAGTACGATGACTCTGAAGCCGCAGTCCGCTGAAACACTGCATTCGTTTTATGGGCAGGTAGAACAATGGATTCAGGCACAGGCCTTCCGGGAACGGGTGATGAGCTCGACGCAATGGTACCCGCGCAAGCACGAAGAGAACCGCCGTCTTTTGGATGAGCTGACCCATCGTTTTGCCTTGCATTGCTCGAGTGATGTGCTTTCTGCCTATACGCGCCAGTGTTATCTGGACAATACGTTGCGCGGAGGACAGCCGTTTGTGATCAAGACGGGCGCAGGCGACCACGCGTTTCATTTTTATTCCCGCAAGCACGGCGACATGGAACGCGACTACAATCAATTTGAAGTCTCCGCCAGCTATTTTTCGCAAGGCAACGGCAATTTCCGCGATGTGAATCAAAATCGTCGCTCGGAAGTGCTTACAGAACCGTCCATGACTGCGGCGAACGTCGAAACCTTTTTTAATCTCATCCAACTCGACGGCTACAATCCGCTCGTCATCCAATTTGAACGGTTCTATATTGAAAAGGATCATCTGTCGGACATTCAGAATTTGCTCAAGTCCGAAGCGCAGGACCATCTCATTCCCTGGGTGGCGTCGCCGTTTAAGCCAGGGGATCTGTATGAGCGTTTGCTGAAAACTTATTCCCGCGATGAGGCCTATGCACTTTTTCTCAAGACCCTCTCCCGCGCCAAAAAAATTCAAGATGCCGCCCATGGGGAAGGGTTCTGGATCGACCACTGGACCTATAACCTCGATCTTCTCGAGAACTATCTGGCGGTGTATCCGGATCAGTCTCGCGCTTTGCTCGTGGAACGCCGGGATTTCACCTATTTTGATAACGACCATGCTGTACTCCCGCGCAGCCGAAAGTATGTTCGCCGCGCAGACGGGTCGGTTCGCCAGCTGCATGCGGTGATGCCGGACAAAGAAAAACACCAACTGATCCGCCATCGTCCCATGGATCCGCATAAAGCACGAACGCATTATGGGCAGGGATCGATCTATCACACGTCGTTACTCGTGAAAATCATGGGCCTCTTGGCCATTAAAGCGGCGACCCTCGATCCGTTCGGGGTTGGGCTAGAGATGGAATCGGAAAAACCCGGGTGGTGTGACGCTTTAAATGGCTTGCCTGCCTTGTTTGGGTCGGCGCTGAACGAATCTCTCGAGCTCAAACGCTGGGCGGTTGCTGTGCAGACACTCGTAGCTTCGACAATGCAAGCGGGCGAAACGCACAAGTTTCCGATCGAAGTTGCCGAACTTATCAAAGCGGTGGGGGAAGCGCTGGCGCTCGCGAAGATGGACGATTTTTATAAGACCTGGGACACGCTGGCCTCCCTGAAGGAAAGCTTCCGCGAAAAAACGCGATTTGGGGTTGCGGGAGAAGAAGGTACGCTGACCCGGGAAGATCTGCAGACCTTTTTAAATACACTGGTGCACGTGCTTGATGCGGGGACGGCAAAAGCCTTTGATGCCAAAGGCATCTGCGCCACGTTTTTTATGCATGAGGTGAAGCGGTACGAAACGCTACCGCTGCCGCAACAGACCGACCCGAAAGCCGAGTCGATACAGACTGTGAAAGTTCTTGAGTTTAAACAAATCCCACTCAGCTATTTCCTGGAAGGTCCAACCAAAGCGCTGCGTGTGATCCCCTCACTGGCCGAGGCAAAAAAACTTTACAAGGCAGTGAAAGCCTCGGAACTCTACGATAAGAAACTCAAGATGTATAAGTTAAACGTTCCGCTCGAAAAGGAAAGTTTTGAAATTGGACGCAATAAAACATTTACTCCCGGCTGGCTGGAAAACGAATCCGCCTTCCTGCATATGGCTTACAAATGGCAGCTGGAAATCCTACGCAGCGGCTTAACTGAAGAATTTTTTGAAGAAATGAAAAACAGTATCGTCGCATTCCAAAAGCCCGAAGTGTATGGACGTTCACCGTTGGAAAATTCATCATTCATCGCCAGCTCGCGTTTCCCTGATGCGCGCGTGCATGGCACCGGTTTCGTTGCCAGACTTTCCGGTGCGACCGCGGAATGGATCAGCATGGTGCTCTATATGGGACTGGGCAAAGAGCCGTTCCAATGGGTGGAGGGGGAACTTCGCTTTTCACCGCAGCCGACCCTGGCGGGATGGCTCTTCAGTGCCAGAGCGACCGATGATTTTGAGAAGGATACGTTTGGTTTTAAATTATTCGGAAACACCTGGATCGTCTATCGCAATCCGGGCCGCAAAGATACGTTTGGACGCCGCGTTCTGCGGCCGGTCGCATTCACCCTACTCTACCCAGACGGTAAAAAGATTGAACACACCGGCTCCTACCTGCCAGACACTCTAGCGCGCGAACTCCGCGACGGCAAACTCGCCCGCGTCACCATAGATCTCAAATAAGTGAGACTCTCCCGCAATTGCGGGGCGCGCAACTATAGAGCTGAAGCAGCCCCCGTCAAAACGCTTCTATTTTTAGATCTTAAATAGAGGCCCATGAATAATGTGGTGCTATTAGTATTGCGAATTTAGACATTTGGGCCATTGCATGCCGACCTAATCCGTCTACACTTATAGCAATGAATCGCAGAATCTCACGCTCTGTCTCTCTTCTTCTCCTGACCACGATGGTCGTGGATCCTCTGACGCCGATTCTTGAAACAACGCCTTCCAAACACACAGGGTTTTCTCACTCTTCAATCCGAGAAGAAATGTCCGAACAAGCGCTCGTATCTGCTGTGAAATTGTTTATTAACCCCTTGGTAGGCGTGAAACAGGCTGCGGCTGAACGTCGTGATCTTGCAGATGTTCAAGGAGGAGGTGCATTAAAACGTTTAGGACGTCGCGACACAACTGACCAAGACGCGTTGGCTGCACTTCGCGATCGCCATGCGGAGTGGGAAGAGCGTGCAGGGCGCAAAGAGATTCAGACGCTGGATGGCGTTTCGTTTATTCTTCTTTTCAATAAGCTCCCCGAAGGTGTCTATGCCTATCATTTCAAAACGGCAGACGGCAGGATGATCGTAGTATTGAGCCACGATATCCCTGAACGATTGAGAAACGAAGCGGTCTTTCATGAATTACGCGAGGCGTACTGGATTTCGCAAGGGTACACTCAGCATGAGGCGCATATCATCGCTTCGGCGGAACAGATGGAGAAATTTTCAGTGGATGGGGGGCTTACGCTGCTGCATGCCTGGCTGTTGGAAAACATGGGCCTTGAGGGTCTGAAAGATCTTACTCGTGAGACACAAACCGATCGAACAGAGCATCATCGCATCGTGGCTCGTGCCAAGGGCGCCGACAGGGTGTGGTGGATGCGGTGGCTTTTTCTGCGCAGACTGAAGCAGTATGAAGTCAGAATGCGTATGCAAGCACTGAAATATCACGATGATTTAAAACAGTTTAGCGATGGGGTGGATCCCGTGTTCGGTTTTCGTGAAGGAGACGATATGGCTCCTCTTCCGTACCGAAAGAAGGGCGGCAAAAACGTTGCCTATGAGCCAGGCAGTGAAGAATATGGTGCCGCTCTGGCTCAGGCTAATTTTGAATTTGAAACACTCGAAAAGTTGCCCGATGGGGAAAGGATCCTGCTCGCTCGAAGTCGGCACGATAAAGGAAATATCTTTATTGTGACCGTGGATCGTCACGGAAAAGTCGTTGCAGTAGCGCTGCCTATTCTACGTTCAGACGCGAGAGGAGAAAAGAACTATCACTTCAGGGTCGTTCATGAGGTGTCCCTGAGAAGCCCCTTTCAGAAAGCACTCACGGGTATTTCCATGGAAGAATTGCCGGAATTTAAAGCTCCTGATGGCATGGCTTTTATGCGCAATCTCATTTCGCCTCAGGAAATTGCTGCATTTAAGCGTATGGCACTTCGTAATCCGATACTCCGGCATTTGATTCTCACAATGCTTGAAAAAGACCCACAGCGTCTTGGACGTTTAACGGGTATTTATAGAATTGGTGTTTCCGAGGCTGGGGGATATTACTTCCCTGGGACGCACGTTGTTGTGCACGCCGCAGGGCACCCCCGTTTTGCAGAAGTTATGTCTCATGAAATAACACATTTCATTCATTTGGCTTTGTTGGGCGAGGGGGTGAATGAGAGAGTGCGCAGGCATTTAGATCTATTGAAGCACCGTGCACTTTTTCAAGACCTTGAAGATAGCGAGTTGTATCGATCTCAGATCCATATCGCTTGGCAATATTCTTCACACCCTATCACGCATACCCATCTGGCTGAAGCCTTGGCGCGCTTTGTCGGTGCGCTGGCCTCTGGGAGTGTCATCGATGATAGATCTGGCTATCATTTGACGTATGGAGATTTGCGTTTGCTGAATGAGCTTGGGCTCATCCCCTCAGAATTTTTGGCAGCTTTGAATCCTGATATTCATGACGATGTCCCTCTTCCACTCAATTTATTTGAAGCTGTCGCCCAAGGAGAAATAACCGCCAGTGCTATTACAGAGATCGAGCACGTTGAGGCGCTTTCTCGGCAGCTCGGAAAGTCTTCTCTTTTGCATTATCTGTTTGTTCTCGGACAGCATGGGCTTCTTTCTGATGCCGTTATGAATCAATTTATGGGTTCGGAACAATCCTCCTTTGCTAGGTCCTTGAAGAAAGATGCGGACATAAAGGTGTCCGATCTCATCCTGCTGATAGGTTTCTTAAGCCTGGCGCCTGCCCATGATGCGGAACTGAAGACGCGGCTTAGGCAGTTGATAGATCTATTAAGTGATCCAAGCCATTTTCCAGAGCTCGAAAATGCGTTTACCCCGAAACTCCGAAGTAACATGTTGGTTAGGGGATCGGGGGTTGGGAACATCTTTTTTGTGCTAAGAGCTGCGTTATTAAAAGGAGGATATTCGGAGAGAGACATCGAGGCTGTTTTTTCTGAATTTCTATCGTATCTCCGATCCAGTTCACATAGAAATTTCTTAACGCGAATCGGTGCTCGTGAGCCGGGGCTTGAACTGGCGATTTGTAACGTCTTGTTTGTTTTGGGCAAGACAGTAGAAGCAGTATTACACATAAAGTATGCGGTATCTTGTCCGAGAGTGAAATGGGGACGTACGGCGGATGCCGGAGAATTTCGCGAAGCCCTGGAAGGCCCGGATCGTCCGGAGCATGATTTTACGGCTTTGAAGAACGCCAGAACATTTCTAGGGCCTCAAGTCATCAGAGAACCCCTATTTACTTTGAATAAGACCGTGCTCTTTCTGGATAAAAATGCGATTGCTTTGCAGCCTCAGAAGAATATCGCCAAGCTCGAAGATTGGTTGAAAATATGGAATCCGTGGTTTCTTTCCGTTCCTATCCTCGGATGGCTGGCTTTACGAGTACCGATCGTTTGGATACTGCTTAGTGGAATAACACGCATGATGAATAACATTCGCCCGGCTCAAACACCCCATGCATCTGAAAATAGCAGTGCCAATCTTTCCTTCTGGAACCAACTGACATCGGGTGGCATGCGGATGGCCCTGGGGAAAGTGGTAGCGAATATCACCCGATGGAGAGATGGAAACCGAAAGAACGCGGACAAGCGGTTTATAGGACTGGACATGCGTATTGCGTTTGTGACAAGCGACGGCAAAATTCACCGGGACCCCTATATGCCAGAATGGGCAATCCCCAAATCTCAGGATGGACGCGACTATATCTCTGTGCACGAGCAGGCCCATTTGGATCGGGGAATTCGAGATTTTAGTGGCAAGCCTTTCCTGGGGCGCATTCTATACCACTTCCTTTACAACGAGCTGCCGGTAACCTTGCAGCCCGACTTCTTCCTGCCTTCAAAGCTGGGAGTCGCTGTCGGGGGTCTCTATAAACGTGTGACCTCAAAGACGAAGTCTGCTCGGGCCCTAAAACCCCATTTGTTATTATCAGCAGCCTAAATCCGAATCCCCATCCTCATTCCTCCTGCGTCGAAAATGATAAAATTACGCTTCCCATGCATATGTCGTGCGTTTTTCGTTTTTTGAAAATGAGCGCATTCAGCGCTCTGTTTTTGATTGGAAGCGGGTGTGTTCCACGACCCTTGCCTCGGGGAGATTCTCCCGGGCCGCGGCCTGTGGCGCCTCCTCCGCTGGAAGTTAAAAAAGTGCCTGCCATGGCACCCGTGAGGCATCCGGCACCGAAGCGTGTTGTGCAGCGCATTGTGGTGGATCCTGGGCATGGGGGAAAAGATCCGGGTGCGGTCGGTGTGCGCGGAACGGAAGAGAAGACCATCAATTTACTGTTAGCTCAGGATCTGGCCGAACTGTTGCGGGCGCGGGATTACGAAGTCCTTTTAACGCGCACCGATGACCGATTTATCCCGCTGGAGGAACGCAGCCGATTGGCCAACACCCACAATGCCGATTTGTTTGTCTCGCTGCACTGCAATGCCTCGTTGTCATCGAAGCTCAAAGGGTTTGAAGTCTATTTTCTTTCGGAGTTTGCATCCGACCCGCATGCGGATGCGGTGGCGCGGTTGGAAAATGCGTCGCTGACGCTGGAAGAAAAGGCTCCGAAGGAACGCAAAGAAGTAGCCTCGGTGCTGCGGTCGTTGGCGAAAACCGGATACATTAACGAGTCTTCGGAGTTCGGAGCCCTCGTAGACCGTCGAGCGGCGAAAGCGTTATCGCAGCCGCACCTGGGCGTAAAGCAGGCCGAGTTCCATGTGCTTAAAGGAGCCGAGATGCCGGCTGTGCTGATTGAAACGGCCTTTATTTCGAATCCGAAAGAAGAAAAACTGCTGCGTAATGAAGTGTATCGTGCCAAATTAATTCGTGCCATCGCAGATGCGATCGATGAATACAATCAGCGAAAGGGGAAATTAAAAACACATGGATAAGAAGCTTCCCATCGGTATGTTCGATTCCGGCGTCGGCGGTTTGACCGTGATGCGTGCCGTGATGGCTCAGCTCCCGAACGAATCCACCATATATTTTGGTGATACGGCACGTGTTCCGTATGGGTCCAAATCAAAAGACGTGATTGCCCGTTTTTCCATGGAGATCAGCCAGTTCCTGATGCACGAGCAGGTAAAGATGATTGTCGTGGCCTGTAACACCGCGAGCGCTTTTGCCCTGACGACTCTGCAGTCCCGTTTTAACGTGCCGATCATCGGGGTTATTGAACCGGGAGCGCAGGCGGCTCTCAAAACGACCAAAAGCAAACGTGTGGGCGTCATTGGGACTGAAGGCACGATCGAAAGCAAAGCCTACACCGACGCGATACACAAACTCGATATGACGATTCAAGTGTTTGGTCAAGCCTGTCCCTTGATTGTGCCTCTGGTCGAAGAAGGCTGGCTGGATAAGCCGGTCGCGCGTGAAATAGTGAAAGAGTATTTGTCGCCGCTTCTGGCTCAGGACATTGATACGCTGGTTCTGGGGTGTACCCATTACCCGTTGTTGAAAACATTGCTGGTTTCTGTGGCTGGGTCCAAAGTGCAGTTGATTGATTCTGCGGAAGAGACGGCCCGCGGTGTGGCCAAGACGCTCAAAGAGCGTGGGTTGCAGGCGCCGGCCGGAAATGCGGTCACTCGCCAGTTTTACGTGAGTGATGCCCCCTATAAATTTGAAAAAATCGGCCAGCGGTTCCTTGGTCAAGCCCTCCCGGGCGTTAAAAAAGTCGATATCGGGAGCTGGGTCTAATTATGCAGAAAAATCCAATAACCAAATTCCAAGCTCCAAATAAATTCCAAACTGAAAATAACTCATTGTCTTTTGGTTATTGGAGCTTGTTTGGGTATTGGAATTTAGTGCTTGGAGTTTTCCGTGTTTGAGGTTATCGTCGAAGCAGAGTTTTGTGCTGCCCACGCCTTGCGGCATTACCATGGCCGTACCGAGCCCCTGCATGGCCATAATTACCGCGTACAGGTCGTTGTGCGCGGAAAAAGGCTCCAAAAAAAGGTAAAATATCTCGTAGATTTCATTCCGCTCCGCAAGGCCTTGCAGGCCGTGGTCCAGCGCATGGACCATACCAATCTAAACGAGCTTCCTCCGTTTGATCGGGAAAATCCCAGTGCTGAAAGCCTGGCGGTTTATATTGCTGGAGAAATCGATAAGATTTGGTCGGACCCGGGGGGTAAAATCGCCGCTGTTACGGTATGGGAAACCTCCTCCACCGCTGCACGCTATATCCCAGGCGGAGCCCGCTGAGTGGCCTCCGTTGCCCTCACACCGACAGCGTCGGTGATGGAGATCTTTCAAAGTCGTCAGGGCGAAGGGGTGTGTGTTGGGGATGCGCAGATGTTCGTTCGTTTCGGCGGATGCAACGTGGTGTGTGATTATTGCGACACCCCGGATAGCATTCCATCCAAAGCCGGCACTCGGGTCACACTTCCGGATGTTCTTGAGCGGATCGGGACTCCTGACCCGAAGAAAGGGCTCAACACCGTTTCGTTAACAGGCGGAGAACCTCTGGTACATGTTGGGTTTTTACAGGCGCTCATTCCTGAGCTTCGCAGACGCGGATGGCAGATTTACTTAGAAACCAATGGCACGTTACCCGGTGCCTTGGAGAAAATAGCGGAAGGGTGCGATTGGATTGCCATGGACTTTAAACCAGCGAGCGCAATCGGTCGCGATCAGTGGGAGGCACATCAATGGTTTCTCAAAATCGGCGGCAGCAAAATCTTCGTCAAAATGGTGCTCACGGCAACAACCACCGAAGTGGAGCTCCGGCAGGCCGTGGCGCTTCTCAAAGCCGCACCGCACACGATTCCGCTCGTGCTTCAGCCAGCAACGCCGTGGTCGAACGTCGCGAGTATTCCCATGGATCGACTGGTGTCGTGGTGGCAGGAAGCCGGCCGATGCTTGAAGGACGTACGAATTTTGCCGCAAATCCATCGACTCTGGGACATTCCGTGAATAAAAATTTATTTATCGTTGGTACGGCAGGTCTGGGAAAAACCCAGTTGATCCGCGATGTGACGCTTTCGCGCCGGGAAAAAATCGGTGGTTTCTATACCGAGCACATCATGGCCGGCCATATGCGCAAAGGGTTTATGATGCGCACGTTCGACGGCCAGGAACGCGTGCTTGCTTCAAAGACGCTGAAAAGCCCGCAGAAGCTCGGGAAATATTGCGTCGATATGAACGCGCTTGAAAACGTGGGTGTTCCGGCGCTTCGGCTCGGGCTCATGACCAAAGACCTTATCGTCATCGATGAGCTCGGCGAAATGGAAGTCATGTCTGAACGCTTTCGCCTTGCCATGTGGGAATGTTTAAATTCCACAAAGCCCGTTCTTGCTACCGTCCTTTCCGGTGCCAAGCCCTTTTCCAACGAAATCAAGAAACTCCCCGACACACAAATTATCATTCTCACCAAATCCAATTACGCGTCCGTGAAATTGCAGGTGCGTAAATGGATCGACTCGCAGCTGTAATTCTCTGTCGTGACGCTCGCGGCGGCAGTTCACACTCCGCACATCGTTCTTAAACCCAAGGAAGAGAAACGCCTTCAGGCAGGACATTTATGGGCTTTCTCTAATGAAATTGCACAAGCTCCTGTGGGGATTGAAGCCGGCACCCTGGCCGACCTTCTTCATAGCCGCTCCGGATTCTTAGGGCGTGGTTTTTACCATCCGCATTCTTTGATTGCCTTCCGCATCCTGACCCATCAAAAAGACGATGTCATCAATGAGGCCTTTTTTGAAAAACGATTACGCGATGCACTCGCTTGGCGCGACCAGCTCTATCCTGGAAGCCGTGCGTACCGCTGGGTGTTTGGTGAAAGTGACCGGCTGCCGGGGCTCTTGATTGATCGCTTCGGCGATTATGCAACCGTGCAAGTCGTGTCTGCGGGGATGGAACGTTTTAAGCCAATGCTGGAAACCCTGATTCCCAAAGTCGCTGGGCTCAAAGGATTGGTCTGGCGGTCGGATGCCCCGCTG
>CAZDML010000042.1:0-15051 GCA_964506645.1 uncultured Elusimicrobia bacterium
CCATGAAAGCCGTTAAGGGGTCGAAGCCTTCTTTGCGCTCATCAAAGATGAGTTGGCGCGCGAGTTCGCGCCCTTTCTCGTCAATTTTATAGAGGGGGAGAATCTTCTTCGCGTTTACAATGGCCGCGTCGAGGCCCGCTTCGATCGCATAGTGCAGGAACACCGAGTTTAAGACCTGCCGCGCCTGCGGCGCGAGACCGAACGAAATGTTGGAGACTCCGAGACAGGTGAAGACGCCCGGCAGGTTCTTCTTAATAAGGCGAATCGCTTCGATCGTTTCGATGCCGGCTTTACGAAACTCTTCGTCACCGGAGCCGAGCGTAAAGGTGAGCGTGTCGAACATTAGATCTTCCGGCCGCAGCCCGTGCTTGGTTACCGCCAGATCGTGAATTCGCTTGGCGACAGCGAATTTGGTCTCACGGGTTTTTGTCATGCCCTTTTCGTCGATGACCAGGGCGACGAGCGCCGCCCCGTAGGTTTTGGCCATCGGGCAGACCTTGTCCATGCGTTCTTCGCCGTCTTCCAGGTTGATGGAATTGATAATGCAGCGGCCGCCGGCACGTTTGAGCGCTTCTTCGATGACAGGGGCTTCGGTAGAGTCGATCATGAGCGGTACGCGCACCTGTTGGACCATACGCTTTACGCATTCGTTCATGTCTTTGACTTCAGGCCGACCGACAAAGGCCGTGCAGAGGTCAATCAGATGGGCGCCTTCCCCCACTTCCTCTTTGCCGAGTTCGGTGAGCGCGTCGTAATCTTCCTGGGCAAGCAGGTCGCGGAATTTTTTCGAGCCGTTCGCGTTTGTCCGTTCGCCAATGATGAGCGGCGCCGGTTCCTGCTTTAAAGGAACCTGGATATACAGACTCGAGCAGGCCGGAACGGCTTTGACGCTGCGGGGTATAGGAGAAAGCTTGCCCACAACTTCGACCACTTTGGCCAAGTGTGCGGGGCTTGTGCCGCAGCAGCCGCCAACGATGTTCACGCCGTAGCGCTGCACAAAATCTTTGAGATGCCCGGCGAGTTCGTCTGGAGTGAGTTTGTAGACCGCGCGGCCCTTGTCATTTTCCGGCAAGCCGGCGTTCGGCAGGACGGAAATATAGCGTGGCCATTGCTGTGACAAGGTCCGGACATGCTCCGACATTTCTTGCGGGCCAGTCGCACAGTTCATGCCGAGCGAGGCAATCGGATACGGTTCCAAAGCAGTGATGGCAGCGGCCATTTCCGTTCCGAGGAGTAGCGTGCCGGTCGTTTCCACGGTGACCTGCACCATCACAGGCAATTCTTTTTTGGCTTTTTTCAAAGCATCGAAAGTGCCGACGGTGGCGGCTTTAACTTGGAGAATGTCCTGACAGGTTTCGATGAGCAGCACATCCACGCCGCCTTCAATGAGGCCGAAGGCCTGTTCGGCGTAGTTGGTACGGAGAGTGTCGAAATCGGTATGGCCGAGAGAGGGAAGCTTTGTTCCTGGACCCATCGAGCCTGCGACATAACGGGGATTGTCTTTCGTTGAGAATTGCTGAGCGACTTTGCGGGCCAGCTGTGCGGCTTTGACGTTAAATTCGTGCACCCGGTCTTCGAGACCGTATTCCGCAAAGACGATGCGGTTGGCGCCGAAAGAGTTGGTCTCCACGATCTGGCAACCGACCTTAAAGAACGAGGCGTGCAGCTCTTCAATCCATTTCGGATGTGTCTCGAGCAGGATTTCGGTGCAGCCTTCTTTGCCCGCATAATCATCAATCGTGGGGTTATGCAGCTGCAGATTGGTGCCGGTGGCACCATCGAAAATCAGAATGCGTTCTTTGAGGAGACGCTCGAATTCTTTGGGAGTCATTAATGTTTGAAGTAGGCCGGCTCGTTGCCCGCTTTCCACTTGATGTTGCAGCCAATACTGGGCATCTGTTCTGCGGCGGCGGGTTTTCCTGAGAGTAGCGCATCGATGGCGGCCCGGAGATCCTTGCCGGTCACGGGCTTGCCGTTGCCCGGGCGGCTGTTATCCAACTGGCCGCGGTACACAAGCGTTCGGTCTTTGCCGAAGAGGAAAAAGTCGGGGGTGCAGGCGGCGGTGTAGGCTTTCGCGGCCGACTGCTTTTCGTCATAAAGGTAGGGGAAGCTAAACCCCTGTTCTTTGGCTTGCTGTTTGAGGCTTTCCGGAGCGTCATCGGGATAATTGGTGACGTCGTTCGAGCTAATCGCCACGATCGCGATGTCTTTGGAGGCATAGTCCTTTCCCAGGCGCGCCAATTCTTCCTGGACATGCTTCACATAGGGGCAATGCCGGGACAAAAACATTACTAAAAGGGCTTTTTTGCCCGAAAAACTCGCGAGATTGAAGGATTTTCCGGAAATAACGTCCGTCAATGTGAAATCGGGGGCCGGGGTGGCCAAGTCGAGCATAGTCGATGGGGTCAGTGCCATAAGGTCTCCTCTGTGAGTTCGATACACGTATTTTAGTAAAATATCGTCTATGACTTCTGTCCGTGTCCGCTTTGCTCCGTCCCCGACAGGCTTCCTCCATATTGGAGGAGCTCGTACGGCTCTTTTTAATTGGCTCTATGCGCGCCATCACAAGGGCGTGTTTATTCTGCGCATTGAAGATACGGATGAAGTCCGCTCCACCGAAGAGTCGGTCAACGGTATTCTGACCTCCATGAAGTGGCTCGGTCTGGATTGGGATGAAGGGCCCACAGCGGACGGCCAAGGGGTAATCGGTCCGTTCGGCCCCTATTTTCAGATGCAGCGCCTGCCGCTTTACCAGAAAGCCTGCGATGAGTTGATCGCCAAGAACATGGCCTATCCCTGCTATTGCACCCCGGAAGAAGTCGAGAAGATGCGCGAAATGGCGCTCCTCGCCAAACGGCCTCCCAAGTATAACGGCACCTGCCGTAATATGACTCCCGAACAACGTGCCCAAAAAGAAGCCGCCGGCCTCAAAAAATCCGTGCGCTTTAAAACGCCTATCGAAGGCAATACCGATTTTGTCGATCAGGTCCGCGGGCCGATGCACTTTGAAAACAATTTGCTCGAAGACTTTGTCATTCTTAAGACCTCCGGTGTGCCGACGTACAACTTTGCCTGCGTAATCGATGACCATCACATGCAGATCAGCCACGTGATTCGCGGCGACGACCATCTTTCCAACACCCCGCGTCAAATCTTGGTGTACAAAGCGCTAGGTTGGGAACCGCCGCAGTTTGGCCATCTGGCGATGATCCTGGGGTCCGATGGTTCGCGACTGTCCAAGCGCCACGGCGCAACGTCCGTGACGGAATATCGAGATGCCGGCTACCTGCCGGAGGTTTTGCTCAACTACCTGGCCTTGCTGGGATGGGGAACGGAAGATAGCCAGAACATTTTTACGCAAGCCGAGATGATCGAGAAGTTTTCGCTTGAGCGCTGCAGCAAGAGCCCGGCGGCCTTTGATACCCAGAAACTACTCTGGATGAATGGCGAATATGTTCGTAAGAAAGCCGTCGAAGAACTGGCGAATCTGGCCGAACCGTTTGTGAAGGCTGCGGGCTTGCCCCTCCCGGACCGAAAAGCCTATGTCGCGGCTGTCGCGTTAGAACAGGAAAAAGTGAAACTTTTAACAGATGTGCCGAAACTGATCGATTTCCTCGTGAAAGACGAGTACGAATACCGTGCCGAAGCCGTGGAGAAAGCGCTGCGCGCCGCTCAGGTCCCAGAGATTCTGGAAGATTTATCGAAGCGCTTCACGGCGCTTGAACCTTTTGATCTGGCTGGCATCGAGCGGGAATGCCGCGAATGCGCGAAAGCCCGAGGCCTTAAGGCCGGTGCGTCGTTTCATCCGCTGCGTGTGGCCGTATCCGGCCGTACGGAAGGCCCGAGCCTCTTTCACATGATTGAATATTTAGGAAAAGCCCGCGTGCAGGACCGTATTAAACGCACGCTGGCGATGCTGTCTGCCAGTACTCATTAAGGAGAACGTATGTCCGAACAACAGCCCCCCGAACAATTCAATCCCGCGGATGCGGATTTCCGCTTTTTAAGCCTGGTCATGTCGTTGGCCACCGCGGCCTGGGCGCAGCTGGGTAAAGTGCCGCATCCCAGCTCCAGCAAAATTGAACGGGATCTTCAGCAGGCCCACATGACGATTGAATTTTTGCGCATGCTGAAGGAAAAAACAGCCAACAACCTGAAGCCCAAAGAAAACGAGCTGTTGACCAACATCCTTTCCGACTTGGAACTCAATTTCGCCGATGAAATGAAGAAGGAAGAAGGTGCTGCCGCAGGGAAGGCGCCTGATATAATCATCCCTTCCGGTTCCAAGGGCCCGCAAATTATTAAGCCGTAAGCGGGACAGACCCCTTAGTTTAAGTTTGTTCCATTACTTTTGAATTGACTCCTGACCTCCGGGATTGTGTAACGGTAGCACGAGGGACTCTGAATCCCTTAGTCTAGGTTCGAATCCTAGTCCCGGAGGTCAGGAGTCGCATAGCGAAGGCCATTCGAGCAGATGAAATTCCTTTTTAAATCCTTTTTACTCTCCTTGCTTCTCTTTTCGCTGATCCCCTGGGATGCCACCTGCACAGCTTTTATTAAAACGGAGGCATCGTTTCCCTGTGCGACCCATCACTGTGCCTGCGCCAGCCGTAAATCCTGCTTAAGCCATTGTTGCTGTTTCCCCAAAGTGAAAGTCCCTGCGATAGCATCGGGGGAATCCACTTTAAAATCCTGTGCACAAGACAATTCCGGAGCCTTACCAGAATCTCGAGAAATGCTTCGAGTGGCTCTTCCGGTTTTGTTTTATCGTATGGAAGAGTATCCTGTTCCGCAGATCGCACTCGCCTATCCATTGCCCGCTCTAGAGCTTTTCACACCGCCTCCCGAAACCTCCTGCTAGCCCCTGTCACGCTGTAGGTTTGTATTGAAACTCTGTCCATTTAAATAAGGGAGGACGTATGTTGAACGTTTTAACGCGCAAGCTTTTTTGCGTTGGAGTATTTTTTCTGAGTGTTTCCGCGGGCTGGGCGAGTTGTGGATCGGCCTCGTGTCCGCTCGACATGCGCAGCATGGAAATGTCTGAAAAAGGTTGGGCGCGTATCGGTTACGAATTCGAAACGATCGATCAGGATCAGCCGCGCATCGGAACGTCCCGCGCCAGTGTCGGGGACATCCGTGGACATCATGACGAGCAGCGCACGGTCAATCGCATTCACCGCGTGCTGGGAACGTATGGCGTCACCGATCGGCTCAGTGTGGATCTGGCATTGCCGGTCATTTCACGCAGTCATCGCCATGTGCATAATCATCATGGCGGCACTCAGGTTATTCCGGAAGGCTGGAATTTTACGGATCTCGGTGATCTCTCTGCGCAGGGACGTTATGCATTTTTTAAACCCGCGGATAGGCAGCGTCCAACTCTCTCAGGTATTGTCGGTGTGGAATTTCCGACCGGCAAATCGCATGTCTTAAATGGCGATGGCGATGAAGCGGAACCGGGCATTACACCGGGGTCGGCCTCTTACGATGTGCTGGTGGGGGGCTCTTCGTTGCAGCGGTTCAGCGTGCCGATGATCAACGGGCTGTATGCCGTGATGCCGTTTTTTGTCAGCGTAACGTACAAGATGAACGGCAAAGGGCATGAAAGCTACCGTCTGGGCAACGTACTGACAGCCAACCTCGGCACGACGTATCCTCTGACCCAAGCGTTAGGTTTTATGAGTCAGCTCAATCTTGTGATCAAAGAAAAAGATGATCAAGGGGAAACGAGCGAAGAGGTCCAGAAAACGGGAGGGGACTATCTGTATTACTCTCCAGGGTTGCAAGTCCATCTCGGCAATGCCTGGGAATGGTCGACCGTTGTTCAGATTCCGGTTCATCAGCGTGTCAACGTCATTCAACTGACGTCGGACTATAACCTGTTAACGGGTGTGTCCTACCGATTCAAGACCGGAGGTTAACTTCAAACGGAAGTTATAGAATAGCCCCATGACGTTTTGCTCTCAGCTTCTTCTGCTCCTCTGTTTAGCGTCGCAGGCGTTTGCCGCTTCCACGGAATGGAAGACCAACCCCTACGGTCAGGTGCGGCTCGTTGCATCGCATGAGCGTGCACCGAAGCAGGGGGAGATTTTCCTCGGGATGCATTTTAAAACGATCCCCGGTTGGCATGTGTATTGGAAAAACAGCGGAGACGCTGGGTTTGCGCCGCAGTTCGCCTGGAACGGCTCTCGTGGGCTTGCGGGAACGGAGACCCTCTGGCCGATGCCGATGGTGTATGCCCTGCCGGGGGGTCTCAAGGCGATCGGCTATGAAGGAGAGGTTGTTTATCCGATCCGGGCGAGGGTGAAAACAACCGGTGACACGCTGCATATTGCTGCTGATGTGAATTATCTGACCTGTGGAACGTCAGAGCTTTGTGTGCCGTTTCATTACAGCTTTGCCCTCGATATACCTGTGGGCGATCCTGCCGCGCTCGATTCACAAACGCAATCTCTGATTGAACAGTTCCGCGCTCGGGTGCCTGCGACAGAACCGGCTATCGAGCAGCTTCCCAAAGCCAAAGAAATGCCGGCGCCTGTCAGCATGATGTTATCGCTCTGGGTGCTCATCCTCTTGGGTTTTTTAGGTGGACTCATCCTCAATGTCATGCCCTGCGTCCTGCCGGTGTTGTCCATTAAGCTTCTCTGGTTTTTCCAGCAAGGCGAAGAGCATCATCCGCTGGCGATTCGCGGCGGGGCGCTCGCGGGGGCGGCGGGAATTATCACGTCCTTTATCGGTCTTGCGCTGGTAGCCATCGCCGCCCGACATTTGGGGCATGCCGTTGGGTGGGGGATTCAATTTCAAGAGCCCGTGTTTGTAGCGTTCCTGGGGGTGGTGATCTTTTTATTTGCGCTCAATCTCTGGGGTGTTTTTGAGATCGGTCTTCCGCGCTTCCTCGGTCAGTTTGCCACCTCGGCATCGGGAGAAGAAACGTGGCTGACACATTTTGTGTCCGGACTTTTTGTCACGCTGCTAGCGACCCCCTGCTCCGCACCGTTTCTGGGAAGTGCCATGGGGTTTGCATTGACCCAGCCTGCGAACATCGTGCTTATCGCATTTCTTGCCGCGGGTACGGGGATGGCGTTTCCCTATCTGGTGTTGGCCGCACTTCCGAATTCGATCCGCTGGCTACCCAAACCTGGAAGCTGGATGATCTACGTGCGCTACAGCATGGGATTCTTGCTGTTGCTGACACTCGCCTGGCTGGAATATGTGCTGTCCCGGCAAATTCACACCACAGGGTTGGTGCTTTTTAATGGGGTATTGGTGGGTTTGGGACTCCTGTCCTGGCTCAAAGAAACAGTGCTCGTCAAACATCATGGAGAGTCTACGGGCACGACGCGAATGTTGGGCGCCTTGATGGGGCTGCTTGTTCTGGCGGCTCTGGGACTCGTTCGTCACGCGCGTTTAAGCGATCTCTCCCGCGACGTTTCTGCTGCACCCGCGACAGAAACACTCGCCTGGATTCCTTTTGATGAGGAGAGGATCCGGCAGTCCGTGTCGCAGGGGTATCCGGTGCTCGTGGATGTGACGGCCGATTGGTGTTTTACCTGTAAATACAACGAACGATTTGTTCTCGCGCAAGGTGAGGTGGTGCAGGCACTCAAACAACGTCACGTGGTTGTAATGCGAGCCGATTGGACCAATCGAGACGCACGGATTGGGGATTACTTAAAGCGGTTTGGCCGGGTGGGGATTCCTTTTTATGCGTACTATCCTGTGGATGGTCGGCCTGTGCAGGTATTTCCGGAATTTTTAACGAAGCGCTGGGTTCTTCAGACGATCGAGGGAGGCCACTAGCTGATCCGCGGCCCATTCGCCGCTTTCAATGCAGTCCGGAATTCCAACCCCGTTTTTCCAATTTCCTGCCAAGCGAAGTCCCGGTAGTTCTTCCAGAGATTCATCCAACGTCAACATCCGCTGCACATGCCCGACCGTGTATTGCGCCATCGCGCGCGGCCAGCGCTGCAGCACCGCCCAGTGTGGAGCGGCAGTGAGGCCTAAGAGCGAACGGACGTCTTCCGTCACGCGGTGAATGAGGTCGGCATCCGGCATCTCCAGAAGGTCTTTCTGAATCGCTCCACCGATAAAGGCGCGCAGAAGGACGGTGCCGGTTGGAGCGCGCCCTTCAAATTTCTGGTGTGTAAACGTGCAGGCCATGGCCGGCCGCTTTTCGCGCTGGGGACAGACGTAGCCAAAGCCTTTGGGCAGGTTCGCGGCCGCCGATTCCGGAAAGGCCATATTCAATGTGGCTGATTCCGTATAGGTCACGCTCTCCAAGAGGCTGCTGATGCGACGATGCACAGGACGAAGTAGCGCTGCGCTGGCATGTGCCGGGAGCGCCAGACAGAGGGCGTCAAACAGGACGGTATCTCCCGAGGCCAGCACAAGCTGCCATTGTCCATGCGATGTCCGGACAATTTCTTTGACGGCGGTGGAGGGATGGAGTCCTTCCGCAGGGAGTTTTTGTTCCAGGGCGCGGACTAATGTTTCCATGCCGCGGCGCAGCGATACAAACAGGCTGTAACGGGCTCCGGAGGCTGCTTGCACACCGATGGCTCGTTTTTTTAAGCCGAGGAGAACACTACCGTATTTTTCTTCCATCTCAATAAACCGTGGAAACGTGGCGCGTAGGCTGAGCGTTTCAGGGTCGGCAGCATAGATACCGCTGAGCAAGGGCTGTGCGAAGGCCTCGAGCATCTCCTGTCCAAAGCGCCTACGGACAAAGGAAGCGAGCGATTCATCCGGCTCTCCCTGGTGTTTGGGGATCAGCGGTTCTGCCATCGCGCGGAGTTTTCCTTTCCAACTCAAAAGTGGGCTTTCAAGAAAGGGGCGAAGCTTGGAAGGCCCGAGCAGGTAAAAGCCTTCAGGAACCGGGTGCAGCTCTCCCCGATGAACAATAAAACTCCGGCGGTTTTCTGTGCGTGTTCCGATCAGTTCTGATTCCAGGCCAAGTTCTTTACAGAGCCCGATGCCGCGGGGTTTTTCCGATATAAAACAATCCGGCCCGCCTTCCAGTAAGAATCCGTCTTTTTCTGTGGTTTGTAGGACTCCTCCCAGTCGAGACGAAGCCTCGTAAAGATGGAGATCGCAGGAGGTGGTGTTGTGGAGGCGATAGGCAGCGGCAAGTCCCGTGATCCCGCCGCCAACGACGGCAATACGGGGGCGTGTGCTCATGTTAGCGAGGGCGGCCGGTCGTCGCCGGAGCTTTGGTGCAGGGAGGTTCTGCGGAACCTGGAAAACAAAAACAGATGGAGGATCCCCGGCCTACTTTGGCACCCCGGGAGCCGTCGCGGAATAGGGTGGTAGCAGCCGCCGTTTGTTCAGGGAGAGCCGAGCTCTGGGCGCGTGCCCTTACGACATCGGCCATGAGCCGGCAGAAGAGCGGATGATCACCCACGGTCTTGGCACGGTAGAGGCGCAGACCCAGCGTGTCAGCGGTTTGTTTGGCTTCGATATCAAGGTCGTAGAGGACTTCGACATGATCGGCGACAAAGCCAATGGGTATGGCCAGAACATTGCGTATACCGGTTTTGGCTTTCTCGCGCATCCAGTCGCTGATATCGGGTTCCAGCCAGGCGTCGGCCGGATTACCGCTGCGGCTGGTGTAAGCGAGAGACCATTCTTTCTGACCCAGCAATCGCGTCACGAGGTCTGCCGTTTTGCGAAGCTCTTCGACATAGGTGGATTCTTTGGCCATGCCGCAGGGGATGGAATGGGCCGTAAAAACCCAAGCGGCATCCGCAGGCGCTTTGACGTCCTGGATACGTTCGGTGATGGTCTGGAGAAACAGAGGATGGTCGAACCAGGGGCCGACGTAATCGATAGCCGGCGCTTGAGGTCCAATCTTTTGCCGTGCCGTTTCCACGGCGGTGACATAGGATTCCAAACTCGAGAGCGATCGGTGCGCGGCGGTAATAAATCCAATGGCTTTTTTAACACCATCGGCCATCATCTTGCGCAGCGTGTCCTCAATATAGGGATCCCAATTTTTCTGGCCGATGTACACGGGCCAGGGCGTATCGGTCTGGCTCAGAACCTGCTGCAAGCAAGCGGCCTGCTGGCGCGTAATTTCATTGATGGGGGATCGCCCGTTGAACAAGGCGTAATGATGGGCCACGTCTTCCAATCGCGAGCGGGGAATATTGCGGCCGCGGGTGACGTTTTCCAGAAATGGCATGACATCGTCCATTTTTTCAGGACCGCCAAAGGAAATGACAAAAACAGCATCGATGGCACTCATTATTTTTTCCTTGAGAGTTCGTGGACGACGTCCACGAGGGCTTTCACGTGGCCCACGGGAGTTTGGGGAAGAACCCCATGTCCGAGATTGAAAATATGGCCCGGCCGCTCTCCGGCCTGATCCAAAATAGTTTGTGCTTGTTTGCGGATCTCCGGGATCTCGGCAAAGAGGGTCGTGGGATCCATATTGCCCATGATGGCGCGGTCGTAACCCACCCGTTTCCAGCCTTCTGCCAAGCTGACGCGCCAATCCAGGCCGATGACATCGCCACCGGCTTCTTTCATGAGTTCCAGTAGCGCACTCGTGCCGGTGCCGAAATGAATGACGGGGGTGCCTTTTGTGAGACCGCGCAAAACCGTGCGGGAGTGCGGCAGCACGTACTGCCGGTAATCCTCAGGCGATAAACAGCCGACCCAGCTATCAAACAACTGCACGGCCTGTGCGCCGGCCGCAATCTGTGCATTCAAATAGGGGATGAGGCTCGCCGTCAACGTTTCCATCAGGGCATGCCAGGCTTTCGGTTCTTTGTACATCAGACTTTTGGTGTGGATGAAATTACGTGATCCCATGCCTTCCACCATGTAGGACGCCAGCGTAAAGGGTGCGCCTGCGAAGCCGATGAGTGGAATGGTCGGCGGAAGCCCGGCGCGGGTTTTGCGAATGGCGTCATAGACGTAAGACAAAGCCGATGGATCTTGAAGGGGTTTTAGTCGTGTGACATCGGAGGCGGTGCGGACGGGGTTATGAATGACCGGCCCTTCGCCCTTGGCATATTCCAGGTTCAGCCCCATGGGTTCGACGATGACGAGAAGGTCCGAGAAAATGATCGCGGCGTCGACGCCGAGACGGTTGACGGCGTAAATCGTAACTTCAGCAGCCAGGTCGGAATCTTTACAGAGATCAAGAAAACTGTGGCGGTCACGGATGTCGCGGTACTCTTTCATGTACCGACCGGCCTGACGCATCAGCCAAACAGGGGTGACCTCCGTCGGCTCACGACGGCAAGCTTTGAGAAAGGGGGAGTTCTTAAGGACGTCGTCCCCGAATTGTGTTATCGGGGACCCATGAGACATGTTTCGTGGATCCCCGATAGAGACCTTCGGGGATGACACCGTAGTACGTTTCTTCTCCAGAAGCCCCGGTCCTTTCCGGCTGGCTTCGAGTACGAGGTTGCCCATCTTGGGATGTTCCGGTTCCACATCGACCGGAACACCGTACTCGTCCATAAATTGACTGCAGGTCGGACCGACGGAGGCCACGACAACTTTGGCGAGAGCTTTACGTAGTTCTTCTTCCACGCCTTCTTCCTGCGCCATCTGCATGACATGATTAATCTGCGTTCCGTTAGTAAAGAGCACGACGTCCGCCTGTCCCTCCACGATCGTGCGTAATGCTTTACGCAGCGGTGCTGTATCTTCCGGCAGAGCCCAGCGGTAGACCGGCACACGCACGAGTTTGGCCCCACGCTTTAAAAGACCCTCATTTAAGTCTTTGTCTGGGATTCCGTATTCCTGCACCGCGACGGTCTTTCCTTTGAGTGGGAAGGTGAGATCGAGTGCCGCGAGAATTTCATGACGCGTGTTGGGCTCAGGAATTGTGAGGGTGGGCTTGAGTCCCCATTCAGAAAGGACCGTCACGGGTTTGGGTCCGCGCGCCACGAGAGTGACTTTAGAAAGCGCTTTGAGCAGGGATTGGTGCGAATGCCGTGTCTCGAGGACATCGAAGAGCGTCTTTACTCCGACTCCGGTGAGCAGAATAAGAGCATGAATTTCGCCCTTCATCAGCCGTTCACCAAACGCCATGGCTTCCGTATTTTGTTCCAAGGGAATTTCACGCATGGAAGGGGCGACCACGGCCTGCCCGCCGTTGCGGGTGATAAGGTCGCTCATTTCGGACGCACGTCGGCTCTCGAAAGAGACGACCCGCAATCCTTTAAATCCTTTATCGGACGAAACCGAGGAGGGCATAGGGAGATTTTAGCACAGCAGAGGGAGGGCCCTCAGGCGGCGGTCGCCAGGCGCCAGGAGGGTGAAGGGGCAGGAAAGGATGTCATAAGCTCCCACCATCTCTGAACCTTATGTACGAAGAGCGTGATGAGATCCCCGCTCTCATCCCCTCCACCTCCCTGTGATGGGCGTTCTGCGATAATTTCGTAGAGGTAATGAGGGTTCTCACCGGAAGGTTCATAGATAAATACACTAAAAAGATGGTTCTTCCCTTGGTTTTTAAGAAAGGTGCGCAGATCATCCTCCAGTTGTACACGCAACTTCTCAGATGACGCTATGGAAAATGCAGCCAGCGCCTCGGAATGGGGAGGTTCAAAAAGAAGATAGCCAGCCGGTGCATGTGCTTGGATAATCTCTAGGAGTTGATCCCGGGTGAAATCCGAGTGAAATGCCAGAGGCGGCATTCCTTGGTGTTCAATATCTCTGATGCGGTTTTCAAGAGCTTTGCGCTCGCTAGGGGACTCTACGGGGATCTCGGGGTCCTTCGGTGCGGTTTTCACCGCCTCTTGGTGCGCTGTGACTGGAGTGCGAGTGCTCAGAATCCGAGCAGAGATTACGTAGTGGAAATAGGTCAATAAGAGTGCCTGACTGAGAAGGGGAGGGAGCTGATGCGGGGCAATTACAGAACGCAGTACGAGCAGGAGAGTCATAGAAATGAGCGTTGCTCTCCCGATAGCTCCTTTCTCTTTGGAAAATGCAAATCGCATTTTCTCGGCCAGCGAGGATCCCGGTGCTCCTGGTAAGTGCAGAAAATGCCAGACAAAAATAGAGAGAAGGACGGGCAGAAGCCAGAGCAGGGGGATGTCTTTGTAAGGCAGTGGAAGCTGCGAGGAAATTTTCTGGGCAGCGAACGTCATGAAGAGTCCGGATTCAAGCACAGCCGGAACAAAGGCTTGACCAAATTTTCCTTTCCCGAAGCGGTCGTAAAATTTCTGCAGCCACGGCCAGCGGCCACCTCTGTTTTGTTGGCGACGGTCTTCTTTCGATGTGCGTAAATTGGTGGCACGTGCCTGGGCAGCATTAAATTGGCTTTTGTTGCCGCGCCGTAATTCGATACGAGCCCAGAGTTCCCATGCTTCGGCGATTTTCAAAAGACTTTCATGAAGGATTTGTTTGTCTTTAGGGTCTTCTGAATGGAGGACATGTGCTGCGTCTTCGATATGCCCTGCTTGGAGATGTTTTTTGGCTTTGCTAATTCTGCGTAGTGCTTCTTTATGTTGATCCTCCCTATTCTCACGATCAATCTGCTCATCAGACAGTTGATTGTGCGCTACCCAGTTCATGGAGATATCTTTGTGATCGTGTGGAACACTCTCTACGATTTGCGGATAAAACGCAACGCCAATCCGATACAACGTCGATCTTGCTCGATGGAATAATCGATCGTAAAGGCCTTTGCCATATCCGAGTCGATTGTTTTTCTGGTCAAAAGCCAATCCCGGGAAAAACGCCATATTAATTTCATCGGGGTCGCTTAAGATGTCCAGGCTTTTGGGTGAAGCGATGTCATCTTGCCGAGCGTTTAAATCGGTCTCCATATTTCGAATTCGATAAAGAACGTAGCTCCCGTTTTCGTTACGCGGGACATAGACTTTTTTCCCTTCTTGGAGAGCCTCATACATCAAGGAGCGAATGTCGACTTCGCGACGTTCGGTGGGGAGGTAAAAAAGGATGTGGTTGGCATGACCCCAATGGGGGCCGAGCTTTCTGCGAATAATTTGACAGATTTGAGCGCTCCATGTCTGGTAGTCCCCTGGAGGGACTTCGTTGAGTCGATCTTTCATCGTATCGCGCAACTTCTGCTTTGCAGAGCGTCGCGAGTATGGACGTGGAATAGCTCTGGCTGTTTCCTCTCCCTGGGCAACAATATGAAACGTATGTTGCTCCGGAGAGGTTACGTTGCACTCAAATTCAGGAACTGCATCAAAAAGTTTGCTCTTTATAGCAGCGATAAAGGTTTTTACAGAATAAGCGCTTTGGGTTATGTCATTCCAGAAAATGGCTTGACCATGGGGAGCAAGTAAGCGCGACAGCCCCTGTATAAACCGAGAGAAGGTTTTTTCTCCCGGATCGCCGTCCCAATGTTGCTCCATATGGTGGGTCTTGCGGCGTTTAAACCAAAGAGCGGGCATATTCCAAATGATTTGAGTAAACGTTAGACCAGGGAGTGTCGGCTGGCCATCCAATGTGATGAGGTTGTCTCCTTGATAGACTTCCGCAGGGATCCCTGCAAGGACAGTGACAGCGCGCGTATTGGCGACTTCAAGCGCATTTAGGCCTATGGCGTACACTTTCGCTTGTGATTTTAGCCAGAGTAGCAGCGTATCAAGACCACTGCCTGGACCCAGAACGAGAACAGGTTCTCCGGGCGTGGATCGTAATTCTTTATGAAGGGTCTTGTAATACCCTTCATCGGCCCCTTGATTGAGAGCTGGGGGATACACCGTTGGGAAAATGGGAAATACGTAGAGAGGAAATTGATTTTTAAATTGCGATGCTTTTTCGAACATGCGGTCGATTTCGTCATGGGAGAGTTCAAAATCGTGCAGAACGACCTTCTGATTCTTTAAATCAAATCCCGTCAACTGAAAAGGAGACAGTGTCGAAAGTTCAGCCACATAAGGAGGCATGAAATGTTTTTTTCTATAAGCCTGGATGAGAGCTTTGTTTGATGCAAAGGTGTCGACAAACTGGTGCCATGCGGCTTTGGCGCTCTCATCGAATTGTTCAGGAAGGGGTATATGGTACGGCGCGATATTTAAAAAATGCAGGCTGACGCGCTTTCGTGTCGCCAGAGGTGTG
>CAZDML010000043.1:0-14815 GCA_964506645.1 uncultured Elusimicrobia bacterium
AAGTGACCGATCCGGACGAGCAGAGATTTAACGAGCCGCCGCTGTAGGCTTGCCTATGCGCCCACTTTCAGCCCCCGAGCTGCTCGATGTGTGGGATCGCGGGCGCGATCATGGGCCGCTTGATCGCGCGCTGGCGCTGCTGGTGGCGGCATGCCCCGGCTACCCGCCCGACGCGCTGGCTGCGCTCAGCATTGGCGAGCGCGACGCACGCCTGATGCTGCTGCGCCAGTGGGCCTTCGGCGCGCATGCGGCGTGCGTGGCGGCCTGCCCGGCCTGCGGCGCCCAGGTGGAGCTTGGCTTCGCCCTGGCCGATGTGTGCGCAGCGGGGTTAGCGCCGGCCGCCCCGCTGCTGCTGGAGATCGATGGCTACGCGGTACGGTTTCGACTGCCCACCAGCCACGATCTGCGCGATCTGGGCGGCCCGGCCGGGAGCCTGGCAGCACGGCAGCAGGTGCTGGCGCGCTGTGTGCTGGCCGCCATGCACGCAGGGGTCGCCTACGACGGCGCAAGGCTGCCTGAATCGGTTGTGGCCGCGCTGGTAGCGGCAATGGCTGCGGCCGACCCACTAGCCGATATACGCCTGGGGCTGATCTGCCCGGCCTGCGGCCACGCCTGGCAGGTGCTGTTTGATATTGTCACGTTCTTCTGGAGCGAGATCGACGCCTGGGCGCGGCGTACGCTGCGCGAGGTACACGCCCTGGCGCGCGCCTATGGCTGGCGCGAGGCCGAGATTTTAGCGCTGACGGCCCGGCGCCGGCAGCATTACCTGGAGATACTGGCGGATGAGCGACTACCTCGATAGCCTGGTCGGTAGAATCATGGGGGTCGCCCCGGTGGTTTTGCCGCGCCTGCCAGGGCGTTTCGAGCCGGGTGGGCCGGCGGTCGCGCTGCCGGCACCGGATCTCGATCATTTCGATCAGTCGATCGAGGCGCCTGCGGCCCATGCGTCGCCCGAGGCGTATGCTACGCCGGTGGCGGCTGCGCCACAGCCAGCCGCCGATCAACCCACGCTGTACCAGCCGCCGGGCGAAATACCAGTGGCATCAGCATACGCGCCGCCGGCCCAGGCGTACGCGGCGCCCGCCGAACCTACCGCCCCGCCGCTGGCCACCAGGTTGTCTTCGGGCGGCTCCCATTCGATGGCTTTAAGTGTCGTGAAAAGGATCTGACCGTTCGGTAACGAAAGACCACCGAGGTCGACGTTGTCGATCAGGAGCTCCGCGATCTTCTGGGTTTCGACCGTCTTTTGCCGGACGATCTCTTCGTTGGGCCCGAAGTTCTTCACGAAAACGATGCGGAAGTTGTAAGCGATCCGGTACGTTTGGCCGGTCGTGATGCGTTCGAGATTTGTCGATGGCGACGGCTTTACGAAGACCGCCGGGACGTTATCTGAGAGCGTTTCTAGCGCCGGAAAGAATTCCAGGGCTCCGATGGTGACAACCTTAAGCCCCATAGGTCCTGATAGGGATTGGTCGATCATCTCAACGATTTTCTCAGCGATCAGCGTCTCATGAAGCCGCGGGGCAGCCATTACGCGTTGCCTCCTTCGGCTTGAATCGCTTCTCGTAACCGATTCTCGAAAATCGTCTGGATCCGCGACCGACCTGATTCCAGGGCCGATGTCAAATAAGGCTGCGCCTTAAACCCTCGTCGCTTAATGGCGCGACCGATGACGAAAGCCAGACGCTCATCACCCAGCTTACGCCTTGCCCAGACTTTCAGCTCGGATACGGGAGGAAACCACCCGCTTTGTCTTCCGAATTCGATTACGGGCGCATACGATAGAGCAGAACCGACATGGCCTACGAGCTTCCCGCCTTCCTCCGCAACAGCTTGCAGTATGGAGACGCGCAAGAGTCCCCGGAATACTGGAGCGTTTATTTTGGCTAGGCTTTGAACGAGAATCGCGGATTCCCGCATCGCCCGCAGTAACGCCGCCCTCATCCGCTCCGGGAAGCGTTTGAGCAGTTTCGCTGTTTCGTCGGCGCCTTTGAGCGTGATGCGGATCATGACTTCTTCTCTTCCACAACGGCTTCAAGATGATGGCCGAAGTAATTTTTAACCTCGACGGCCACGAATGTCTTTCCTGTCGTTTCATCCAGGACCTCGTAGTTTTCATGGAGTTCTCGGGGATTGAGAAACAACTGAAACGCTTTCTTCGGGGTCTGTCCTAGAACGTTCCGATTGAGAGCGGTTTTGTCGGGATTGAAACGAGCCCGCACACCGGTCGCGATCGTTTCGAATTGAAAAACCGGGCGTTTACTGGACGGGGCGAAACTCTGTTGCGGTCTGCGGATGGCGATCCGGTCCGGTAGTAAACGATCAGGGATCATTCGGCTCATACAAAATCAATGGGGAAACGTTTGCCCCAAGCCTCCCAGGCACGGTCGAGTTCGTCGTTTAGTTTCTTGAACGTGCGCGTCTGGCTGAAATCACCGATGTTTTCGCTATCGATGAGCGGGCCATTTTTGGATGAAAGCGCGGTCTTGGCCACCATGAGCGTCGCGATCTTGCGGATGAGCGCCGGGACTTCCGGGGTGCCGTAGACTCCGACCACGGTGACGTTTCCGATCCCTTCTTGGAACTCTCCCTGAAGCAGGGTGACCTTCCCGGTGCGGAGGTTGGTCTTATATAAGGAAGACGACACGGGAATTCCGTCTACTTCGACGCTCTCGATCTGAATAAGTGGATATTTCCGCGTGAAAACGTAGTCTTGCCCGGTACCGTCCAATTCATCGGTAAACGCCAGGGCTCGGAACGTCGTGCCCGTTCTGCGGTCTATTTCATGAATGACCCAATCGAGCCATTCGGACTCGACTTCTTCAGTGCGAACCTCGTCGCCGGTTGCTTGCGCGACGAGACTCGGGAACGTGTAGTAGACGCGGACGACGGCTGAGACCGGTTCCGAAAGCTGTGAAGCGAGCAAGCTCATGAAATGTCCCCATCACCGGCCACCTGTGCCGTCCCCGACTCCGGCCGTTTTGGAAGCGCCGGTGTCCAAGGTCGGAATATTGGCGGTGCCGTCCGACCAGAAGGTTGCCGTGTCTTCGGTTTCGAGTTTGTAAGTGAAGGTCTGCCCATCTTGCGGAAAGGCCACTTCGTTCGACGGCCTGCGATTGGTCGCATTAGCGGCGCTGTCGTCGAACGTCACGCGACCCGTTCCTTTTGGAATAAGGATCGAGTTGACTTTGACGGCCTGCGCCGAATCAAACGTCGCGCCGGGCGCGCGGAAGATGTTGTAGCCGTTCGCATTCGTATCCGGCACTGCGTCCCATGAAACAAGCACGCGATTGGTCGATACTTCGGCGGCCGGGTTTTGCGCGATCGTCCCAACCGTTTCCACCATGGTCAGGTGGAGATTCGCCGTCATGACCTCGCTCGTCAGGTTCGAAGCGTTCCCCTGCGAATCGACCGCAAAAAGGTAGTAGGTGAAGTCCTTGCCGTTATCCGTATCGACCAATGTCTGATCCTGGAACGATGTTGCGACGGAAGCGATAGAGGTGTTGACGGTCACCACACCTGATGCGGCGAGTACGTTCGCTTTGGTCGGAACCGATACCGGCGCATTGCCCGGCACACGGTAGAGCTCGTAATGGTTCAGATCCTGAAGAGTGGTCTGATACCGAATGACGATCCGGTTGCCGGTCGTGAATCCACCTGCGACTTCGGTGAGGACGCCAGTGGCGGTGTCCAAGGTGTAATGGGTTGTCAGCGTTTTGGCCGCCAATGTCACCTCGGCGACGTTGGCTCCCGCCGTGTGTGGATAGAAGAGGCCGTCTTCCAGAACGATTTCGCCTGTGCCGGTGTTGACCGATTTGACCTTGGCATACTCTTCCTTGTTCGTCACTCCTTCATCAATAACAAGATAAGCGCCCACGACAATTTCGGCAGGAACCGGGGTGCCGATATTGATCACCCGTTGACCGTGAACGACGCTTGCGGTCAATGTTTTGACGTTTGCCGACACGGCGGTGCGCTCAAAGACGGAAACGGACGCTCCAACCAGCGGATCGAATTGAGCTTCGTGAGCGGCCCCGGCGGTGCCTTCGGCGACGTCCGCCGTCCCGTCGGGGTTTTTGAATAGCTCTCCGGCAATGAATTCGTTTCGGGTCGGGGCTGTCCAGTTCAGTGTGATCCGCGTCTTGCCCTTCGGTGTCAGGCCATCAACAAATTGGAGTGCCTGGATGAGTCCAAGCAAAGGTGGCTCAGGCGCAAGAATATCTGCTGCGAGATTGGCGATGACCTGTTGGGATAGTTGAGATTCAAGAATAGCCATGATGCTGCTCCTTATCCGTTACTTGCAATCGTGTTTGTTTGACCGCTGTTATCCGTGATCGTCGACTTGTTGCCTACGACGACATTCCCTGAAACCCCGCTGCTCAGCGTAATAGCCCCCGTCTCTGCCCGGTTTCCGGTGATGCAGTTGTTGCTCCCGTCGATCACCATGCCGATAGAAGCCGTGATACGGTTGCCCGCAATCGTGTGGTTGCTGCCGAAGGCCCAAATGCCTCGGCCGGCTGAACCGCTGATGAGGCGGTTGCCGGACACGACACACCCCGTCGCCGATGTGTCTAGGATGACAACCGTTAGAATTGCGTTGCTGGACGGATTAACGATGATGCAGTTCACCAGCGAGCAATCAGCTCCCAGAGAAATGGCGTGTTGAAATCCGCTCAGGCTCCAGGAACAGTTGGACATTGCGGATTTCGGTGGAAAGGTCCCATTGACGACCATCCGAACGTTGTCGCCGACGCAGTTGGTAACGACCCACCGCTGCGATCCATTGCCACTCGGCATGAAAATATCGTCCGAGCTAGTGCCGGTAAAACGGCATTGCTCAATCCGGACGTCCGCATTAGGGTTGCCGCAGCGTATAGCTGTATCGGTCCAGTTGCTCCAGTTGCAGCCTCGGAAAATCCAATTGGAGATAAAGGGGAGCAGATCTGTTGGATGGGCTACTCCGAATCCTTGGCTCTTCAGACTGTCGAAGTTGCAGTCAATGACTTGAAAGTTGGACGCGGTCGCGCGGAGATCGGTGCGATCGAAACTCCCTGCCACAAGAGCCATATCCACTGTGAGGTCTTGCAGACCAGTGTTTCCCGCCATTGAAAGGATGAGAGAGTTAGAGCCGGAGTCCAGAGCCACCTGACCTTTCAGAATGGTCGCGGCACGACCCATGCCGCGCAGCGTTACTTTGGCAGGGATGTTGAGCGTCGCGTTGATCTGGTAGGTGCCCTCTCGGAGCTGCACGGTCCCGCCGTTGGTGGCGGCGGTGCTCAAGGCTGTGTTGATATTGCTGGTGTCTGTGGCAGCGCTCCCCGAGGGCGCGGCAACCACTACCGTGGCATACCCGCTCGCTCCGCCTCCCGCCGCGGCGGCAATCGTGATTTTGTTATTCGGCCCATCCTGCGTGAGCGTAATACCGGTTCCCTGCTCGAGCTTCACATCACCTATCAGCGGCGACGCTTCGCCCAGCTTTCGGACGCCCGTCACCCCGGCGTTGGCCAGCGTGATCTTGTTATTCGGATTGTCCTGAGTCAGTTGAAGACCGGTCCCTTGTTCAAGGGTCACATTGCCCGTCAACGCAGCACCTGGATCGCCTGTTTTCTTGAGCGACGCGACTCCCGAGCCGGCCGCCTGAATGGTGATGTCGCCCGTACCATCCGGAGGCGAAACGGTAATCCCGGATCCAGCGATGATTTTCGCCACGGACATGCGGGCGGTGTTTAGTGTGGGAACTGAAATGCCGGAGTTCACAGCGGCGTTTCCGTTATCGGTATAGGTCGATGAGGATTCGCCGGTAACTTCAGCTAGAAATTTCTCGGTTCCTGTGGATGTGGATTTGTAGATGCGGTAACCGGTCGAGCCTTTCACCGTTTCCCATTGGAGAATGACGGGCACCGGTGTTACGGGCTGCGTGACCTGGGATTCGACGACGGAAGGAATCTGATTCTCGGTGGTTTCACCTGCCGCATTGACCGCGGTCACCTTGTAGAAATAGGTGGTGCTGCCGGTCAGGTTGGCTCCCACAGAACCGGAGCCGAGCGTCGCCAGCAGCGTCCGCGGCGGCCGCAAGAGTTTAAGCTGGCCATGCTTATCAAGAAGCTCCAGATTGGCGTTTGCGCCGGCACCCCAGTTCAAGTCGCCGGTGTCGCGTTTCGAAAGTCGAAGGTTTTCAGTCAGCGATTCAGCCATAGATCAAAACCCGTATCCTTCCAGCCCGAACGGCACTTGGCCCCATCCGCGAAGCGGCGCGCCGAATGGGCGGCTGTCGTAAGGCAAAAGTCCATATCCGTTGTTGTCGGGCTCGCCATACGGAGACTCCCCAAAGGGCGCTTCCCCGAACCCGGATTCCTCCACCGCGACACAGATGTATCCACGATCCGGTCCGGCTTGCGGCGCCGTGTCGTCAAACTGAAAGCTGCCTGGTCCAAGGACGTTTTCGTCGGCAATACGGTCCCCAAGCTCATCCACGTTGGATGAACGGTAAAGTCGAAATCCCTTCAACCGGTGTCCGGTTTTGATCTCCGGCGGGTAGTCGGCCCAGATGAGCCGGACGTTTCCAGGCTCCGCCGTAACGATTCGAAAGTTCGGTACAGGAGGTAGAGGGAAAGTGGACATGCTAGGATCGATCCCTCCGCTGTTTGGTTTTCGGTTTGTCCGGTTTGCGATCCGGTCGACGCGAAACGACCGGTTGCTCTGAGAGCGGGACAATCTCGTCCACCATCTCGTAACCTAGGTTGAGCAGGTAATCGCGCGTGGCCGGCTCTTTTACTTCGCAGAGCCCGTTGATCACTTTTACCTGCTCGCTATAGGCACTCTCCCAGAGCGGGGTTATCTCCGTCCCATAGGGCGGGTATATTTTCCGTAAGCGGAACATTCGCTATTACAGGACGCCGGCCAAACGTGATGCTTTGATGTCGTTGGCGAGCACGAGCGTCAAGTCTTCGAAGATATCGAATTCGCCGAATTGCGATGACTTCTGCGCCAGTCGAACCATCTTCAATGGCGTCAACTCTCCCACCCACACCGCACTCGTATCGAGGACAAAAATATCGGTCGCCACGTTCGAGGTACCCTGAGTCTGTGCATCAGAGACAAAGATGCTGCGGAAGATGGGGATGCCGTTGTAGACCTGAACCCGGAATCCACCTTTGACTTCCATCGTGTCCACGAACCGCTGCTGCGCCTGCATCAGGGCGTTCAGCTTCCGGTTGGCTTTCTTGGACATGACGATCATGTTGGGATTGCCTCGGTTAAGATCGATGACCTGGTCCATCAGATCGAGCGTCAGCGCTGCGCCGTTGGCCCCGGCGACCACGGTCTGGCCGGCAGGGACGAGCTTCCTCAGACCGTTGAATTGCTTAGGGTTTGCTGTGGAGTCACCATTGATGAGCGCGTCTTCTTCGGCGTCTCGAACGGCTTGCAGGGCGTTATCGACCTCTTCGGCTTCGATGTCCAATAATGACTTGCCCACCGCAACCAGTTTCCGCGTCACTTTCCCGCGCTGGATGACGGTCTTGTATGGGAATTTCTTCTGGATATAGCTTGCCTGGGTTTCGGTCGGCTCATCCGTATCGTCTACGAAAGACCCACCGGCGCCTCGAGCGGTTCGTTGATTGAGCACCCAATCTGAGCCGGATCCCGGCTTTCGCGGCAGGTTTTGTCGCAACGGGTTGTTGACCTCAATCAACTCCTGCAGGACTCGGTCCACCAGGGGCTGCTGGAGTTGTGTCCCAGCATTCGCCATGTTCAACGCCTTCTTGAGTTGTTCTAAATCGTTCATCGAAGTCATGCCTCCTTAGGCTTGTTGGAGAGCGAGTGCCACTCTGAGTTTTTTCTCAGGAGACAGGCTCTCGTAGGTTTTCTTCACGTCATCAGGCTCAGGGTCTTGTGAGACGAGACCTTTGCGTACTGTAGGGATCGTTTTTAAGGCAGATTCGATTTGTTTTTTCACCTCACCGCTGACCATTTTTGCGATGTCCTCTGGGGACATGGCCTTGGAAGTCGGCGCGGGCGTAGCCGGGGACAAGGCGGATGAACTCTCGGACATCGCTGAGAGGATCGCTTTGATCTGTTGCGCGGTCGCGGCCGCCTCGCCTCCTGTCGCAATCAGCTTGTCCAAAAGAAAAAAAGCAGGGGCCATCATCATTCGCACAGGGCCAGAGAGTGCTTTTTGTGCCTCCGCGGCTGCCGGTGCTGGGTCCGGCGGGACGGCGGGCTCTGGTTCTCCAGGCGCGGGGTCCGGTATAGCAGGAGCCGTCTCTTCCTCGGGGCCCTTGGCGGGCACAGGGGCATCCGGTGAAATCTCTTCAACGACGACTTGATCGTCACTCATGGTTTTTTCTCCTCCTTCAAGGGCTTTGGACAAGTACCACCCGATAGCTCGGGCTTCGGGGTTGGCAGGGACTGAGACCAGCGACACTTCGACCAGCGCAATCTTTTTGATCACATTGACCATGCGGTCGTATTCGCGCATGAATTTCTTCTCGCGCTCCAGCACCTGGCCGCGAATGGAAAACTTATTGAGCACGCCTTCTTTGATCTTCTGGATGATCTCGGGTTCGGTCTGGGAGATGAGCGCATCGATCAAAAGGCCGTGCCGGTCGAAATCGACCTTGGTTACTTTACCGATGGATTGAGTGAGGTCGTGATTAAGGAGAACGGTTGAATTCTTAAGGAGATCAAGCGAAGCGTTTTGCAGGGCTTCTTCGGTGATGATGTCGCCTTGCAGATCAAAATCAGTGGTGGCCGCATACCCCACCACATGAAATTGTCCGTCTTGCTCGACTTGTTTTAAGACTTCGAGCGGGAAGGTGAACGGAATGGCGGAAGACTCGCAAAGCGTTTTCATCGCGAGATGATTTAATCGCGACCGCTGCAATCCGTCCATGAACTTTCAAACTGTTTACAGGGGGGAGCTATTTGCCGATATAGATATTTGTCGGCTCAAGTGGCCGCTTTGAGACCAAAATCTCACGCACCCACTCCTGGTTACCACCGGGGCCTTTCATCTGGTTTCTGCGTTTAACGGTTTCGATGTGGTAGCCCTGGCCCTTGAACACCCATGTGCGCTCGATAGGGTAGGACACAATCCATTTGGCTTTGAGTCCTGCCAAGGCCTTTAAAAACTCGTCTTCTTTGAATCCAAAATCAAACAGATTGAATGTCTCGGGGTAAGGTGGGTCAATGTAGAAGAAGGTTTCAGGGTCATCGTATTTCTTGAGGACCTTTCTGTAATCTTTATTGTGAACGGTTACTTTCTTGAGTCGTTCTTGTGCCCGTTCTACAGTGGAAGGAAAATCAATGCGCACTCCTTCGTTTGCTGGATTAAAGGACTTGCCTCGCATTTTGCCGTACGAAGACCGCGTCAGGTAGTAGTTCTTATAGAACCGATCGCGATCGTTTTCGGGCTTTAAGTTTTTGAGCCGCTCATGAATGTCTTTGCGGATGGTCCAATCTCGCTTTTGAAGCGCGGAGCGGTCCTCCTGCGTATGATCGCGTATAAAGCGATACATAAAAGCAATTTCACCATCTCGGTCATTTAGCACTTCCTGGGGCGAAAGCTCTTTGGCATAGAGAACCGCTGCGCCACCGGCGAAGGGTTCAACGTAGATCTTGTGATAGGGAATGCAGGAGGCAATCTTGTGGGCCAGGAGGCGCTTACCTCCATAGGAACCGAACGCCTGGCGAACTCCTTTTTCCGTTTCCTCGGTGAGAGTGTCTTGCACTGTATGGCTAAAACCGCGCGCGTCCAGCTCATCAGCCACACCCGCATGAGCTGTCAAGCAATCTGGATCCCAGGGCTGCTGAGCAGCCGCCCGGTGCAGTGCATAATCAATAGACAAGAGCTCCTGATTACGGAGCTGGCTAAAGTCTTTGGCAAATAATTCTTTAAAGTCAGGAGAGGTTGCGAGTGTTTCGTTCATGATGTGACCTCCGTGATCCAGGTACATCGGCAATTCGGATGTACCGGAATAATGCTGCGTGCATCTTCCAAAGCAAATTTCTTGCCCAGCTTTTGGCCGGGCTCGGACTCGGCAACCGCCTGGCACTCGGAGCAGGCATCTGAAGCAAGCAGAAACACCACTTCCCGCACTTCGGCTTGAGCCAGTGCATCAAGGTTTCCTTCGTTAAAGGCGCGGTTGGCCTCGGTGCGGGCGATCATCTCAGCGGCGGTGGCACGCGACAAGAGACGTGTTCCGCCCTCTCGAATGATGTTCCCATCTTCATCGGTGATGGCTCCGACATTAACGGTCGATGTGGACTCCAGAGCGTCTTCAATGCGCCGCATCAGTTGTGGGATGGTCTCGTGCGCTGCGATTCCTTCCATGAGCGCTGCCCGTAGACTGGATTTGAGCGAGTCTGAGACATGCCCGGCCAAAGAGACCGCGGCATTTCGAAGCTTTTCTTCGAGACCTCGACTAATCTGATCTTTCAGGGGTAATTTGGAGCGACGCGAACCATGCTTTGATCCCAGTTTCGCCGCATCGATAGTGAACCGAGCAATGACATCGGCGATCCGGCCTTGATTGATGGCTTCCAAGATGACTTCGAGCTCCGGGAGCTGCTTGGCGACAGACTTCGGCTGACTTTCCTCGGGAAGAAGTTCGGGCAATCTCACCAGAATCGCCCGGCGCATTCCCCGAAAGAGGTCCTGCATGGCACGGACGAAACGATTCTCAAGCTCCACAATCGCTCGGGTTGCTTCCGCAATCGTATCGGAGGGAGCCAGACTCTTTTGGATTTCAGGCATCCGGGGCGCAACCAGCCGGCGCACTTCCTCCGGGCTAAATACGCCGTTTTGCAGGTAGATGTTGAAAATCTCAGCTTGATCCTTTTCATCGATAGAACGTTTATTGAACTGGAATGACCAGTCCGTGATTCCAAACCCCTGTCGGATGATGTGTTTCGTAATTTTCTCAGCAACCCGCATTTGGAAGGGGAGAATGGTCTCTTCGTAGAAGGTCTGGGTTTGGTGCTCGCCCGTTCCCGCGCCGATATTGCCCGTTTCAATGATCGAGACTTTGCCCGGCGGCACGCCGTAGACCGCGAGAATCTCGTTTCGTGTGAACTCCCGAAGTTCCAGGAACTCCATGTCCTTCTGGTTGACGCCGATTTGCTTGAATTCAATGGAGCCTTCGAGCACCAAGTCCGAGTGCGCCATGTCGGGGTTCTTGGCGCGGGCCTGCAGGTATTCACGGTTGCGTTCAACTTGTTCAGGTGTGGCATCTTTCATGATAAACGCGCCACGAATCTTGGCCCCATTGATGAAGAACGCGCGGTTGTAGATTTGGGCGAACTTATCGACCGTAATGGGTAGGATCAGCGACGCCAGCGGCGAGAGCCCATAAAGTGTCGCGCCTTTGGTTCCGAGCTTAAAGTGGATTACTTCTCGAGGGTCAAACTCAACGCGGCTTGCACCTCGCGAATAGAAACGCGCCGCTTGCAGGTAGCCAAGGATCGAGCCGTGGTCATCGGCTTTGACTCGGACGGTTGTCGCATCGAGATTCCACAGTTCCTTGGGTTTGCCATTTGCTCCATACACCACTTCCAAGAAGGCATTTCCGAAGACGTACTCGTCACGCGTGATGTCATCAAGAATCTCGAGCAGCGTATCGTTTGGATTGCAGTTGGCGAAGAAGTCTGCCAGCATTTCAGCATTCTTGGGATCAGCGTTAGGCTTTGCAGGAGAGAGCGTGTATCCCCTCGCTGTCACGGCCTTGCAGATGACACCGACCACGGCGCGGACCCAAGACGTCTGCTCGTACATTTGATTGAAAATCTCAAAATCGATGTCGGGCAAGACGCCTTCAGTATCGGGGAGTCCCGTAATCTGGCTGACGACCTGCTTCGAGGACTTCCGCACTTCTTCGGAGAGGATGTCAGGGAAGAGCATTTTGACGAGTCGCGCTTTAAGCCCCACAGCAGCCCTCCCCTTGGCCGTTTCGGAAGAAATAGCCGCATGACGGGCAGCGCACTTCATCCTCCGGCACCCAGAATGCACAGGAAGGACACCGTTTCATTCCGCGAATCTTTGGGCAATCGCTCATGCCAGGTCCTCCGCATACACGATCTTGGGTTCGACGCGTTGGAGCTCTACACCGCGAAGTGCCATCCAGAGCGCATCGATCATGTCGTTGGTGCCGTTCGGGAAATGGAGCAACTCTTCTTCCAGCTGTCCCACCCAGCTGGCAGTGTCCGGTCGCGGAAGGCGAATCGTTCCGCTTTCAAAAAGCGGTGCAAGGCCGCGGATCCGCGCATGCTTATCGTCGTTTGAGTTCTCCGTTTTGATGGGGAGACGCTTAGTCTCGGGGTCGGTACGCAAGGATTCAGGGAAGGCCGCTTGGTAAGCGTTGCTCTCCACCACGATTAGCCGCGGGTTATGTAGGTGGTAGATGCGCTTGGCCGCGCGGAGCTGCTCCGTAAACGAGATCCGATCGCGGTAAGCGTCCAGAATGTACGTTGTGCCTGTCTTATCCAAGCCGATCACGCAGTAAGAAAAGCGGGAGCTTTTCTCTTTCTGGCTGATGGCCAAGTCAATCCCGGCAAACACGGTCAAGCCATCTGGCACTTTGTCATAGCGCCCAGAGTCGATCCACGACGCCCGAAAATCGGAACCCTCTTGGCCAGCGGGATCGCAGAGATAAACGCAGTTGTAATTGGCAGTCCCCATGCGGGCTTTTTCCTGATCCAGCATTTGCGGTGTGAAGCGTTCAGGAAAAAGAACGTGGCGGGTGCCGTCGTCATCGACTTTCTCGGCGGGGAGGCTCAAAATCTTCCAGTCTTCGTAGCCGGGATTATTCATGATCCATCCGGCCAGGTCATCTTTGTGCCAGCGGGTCATCACCACGACCAACTGCCCGCCGTGATCGAGCCGCGGTAAAAGATCGCGCTGGAACCAATTGATCACTTTCTGCCGCTGAGTAGGAGTCTGGGTATTGCGGTTGGAACAGGGATCATCCACCACTAAAAGATTCGGATGTACGCTCACGACCGTGCCCAAGACGGAGGCCACCGCAATCGAAGGTTCCTTACGGATCTCGCTTCGCGGAATCTGAATGCGTTCTTCGGTCCAGGTATCCGCCGTCAAGCCCCAGTCGCCGTAGCGTGCTTTAAAAGCCGCGTTCTGAGTAATGTGACCTTTGACCTCGCGCAAGAATCCTTTCGCGTTATCCAAGACTTCGTTTACGAGCAGACATCTTAAGTTCGAGTCCTCCGCGAGACGAAAGAGGGGGTACACCATCGTGCAGATTGTGCTTTTGAAATGTTTGGGCGGGGCAAGCAAGAGGAGGTACTGATACCGGAGCAGCGCATCGAACCACGAGAGGTGTAGCTCAGTGAGTTCTCTGTATCCCAGGACATCCCGGGCGAAGAAGAAGAGCTTGGATAGGCGTTCTTCATGCGTGGGCATAGAAAATGGCGGGTCGTACGGTAAAAAGGCTGTTTTGTACGAAAAATGTGCGAAACGTTCTCCGACGGCTGTTTCGAACAAATAAAAATGACGCTCCTTTGTCTTTGGCGTTCGAAATAACTGTATGAGGGGAGCTTGCGCGGTTTAAGGACGGATTTTTACGCAAATAATCTTGGACCGAAAGAGAGCCTCCCGTCCGTCGATGATTCACAGGACATAATGGGACATTATGTCCGCTCACTGCCGTGCTACGTTGCACCGTTGGCCTCCTTCTGGGTGGCTCCGCTTCCAAGCGTAGGAGTCTCCGTTCTTAACTTTTGTTTCTGTTCGGGGGGAGGGGCGTCCAGGTGGCTTTCTGGCCCGTCTTCCTTGGGTGTCCGACTCTTGAGAAAGTTTTTGACTTTAACGGCGATCTCTTCAGAGACCTCAACAACCCTGGACTGAGCAGAAGCACTTCTGGAATCAAGCGCACGGATTGCTTGGATGTGCGGGGCAAGCTCCGTCATAATCTTCAAACACCCTTCCCAGGTCTCCGGCATGTTCTTACGAAGTCCAACTGCTGCATCACCAAGCGCTAACCAGAACCCTTCGGCGCACGTACGTTGGGCTTTGGGTGTTCCTGCGTTACTGGCGCTTGGGTAATTACCAGAGTGATCGAGCCAGTATTTGACGGTGGACTTGGTGACATTAAATTCTCGGGCGATATCGCTCAGCTTGACCCCTGCGTCCGCTTTAGCAATGGCGGTCTGGATGACTTCCGGAGAATATTTCTGCGGCCCTTTATGTCCCATCGTTTTTGATTCGGGTGAGACTCTCCCGCTCCACTTGTCTTTCTCTGCGCTGATATTCGCGCAGATATTTGCGTCGCCAGCGTTTCCTGCAGCCCCAATGCACCTGCTGATTGCTGTACCAGGGCCAGAGCGTCCTGTGGCAATAGAGACACCGTCTTTCGGGGTGCTCCTGACGCCGCCTTCCGGATAACTTCTTAGCCTTTGTTGTCATTGGGAGTCCATGAACATTCAAACTGTTGACAGGCGATTTCCTGAACCGATGCGATGGTCATGGCCGCCCACTTCAACAACCTGGCATAGCCCGGCCAGACGAGAAGGAATCGTGTCCTCCTCAAGCTTCTGGGCCAGACCATCGAGGGAGTATTTGCTGGTAACAACAAGTCCATTGCGCAGGCCACCCATACGGGCATCCAGAATTTCCTGAAAGATCTGACGGGCGAAGGCGGTGTCATTGCCAATACCCAGTTCGTCCAGAACAAACACTTCGACTCGAGCGAGTTCATCGATGACGGCTTGTTCTTCCTGTGGATCTTTCTTTCGAACCTTGCGCATAAGCTGCGAGGGCTTCAAAAAGACGAATGACTTTTCAGCTTCGGCATGTTTCCGAACG
>CAZDML010000044.1:0-14535 GCA_964506645.1 uncultured Elusimicrobia bacterium
GCTTGCCCTTATTTAAGGGGAAAAGTTCGATGTCCTCCAGCCCTTCGCCCAGGAGCCATTGGTCGAGAACGTCCTCGGAATCGAGGTACATTTCTTTCTTGTCTTTCTTAATCTTGTAGAGCGGCGGCTGAGCGATATACACATAGCCCTGTTTAATCAGCGGCGCCATCTGGCGATAGAAGAACGTGAGTAGCAGCGTACGAATGTGCGCGCCGTCCACATCAGCATCGGTCATGATGATGATCTTATGATAACGGGCCTTCTCGATATTGAAATCTTCTTCACCGACACCGGAACCGATGGCTGTAATCATCGTGCGAATTTCTTCGTTGGAGAGAACCTTTGCCAGACGCGACTTTTCCACATTGATGATCTTGCCACGCAGAGGAAGAATTGCCTGGAAACTTCGATCGCGGCCCTGTTTCGCACTGCCGCCGGCCGAGTCGCCTTCGACGATATAGAGTTCGGTGTTTTCCGGATCGCGCTCAGAACAGTCCGCGAGTTTTCCGGGAAGCGATGCACCATCGAGCGCCCCTTTGCGGCGCGTCAGCTCGCGCGCTTTACGCGCCGCTTCACGCGCTTCGGCAGCGACGATGATCTTTTCGCAGATCTTCGTAGCAATATTTGGATGCTCTTCAAAATAAGTGCTCAGGGAATCGCCCGAAACAGACTTGGAAATCCCTTCAACTTCACTGTTGCCGAGTTTCTGTTTGGTCTGGCCTTCAAATTGAGGATTCGGAACCTTGGCGGAGATCACAACAGCCAGCCCTTCGCGCGCGTCATCGCCGGACACCGTAAGGTCGCCGCTCTTTCCGATCTGCTGCTTCTTAATGTAATCGTTCAACACGCGCGTGAGAGCGCTGCGGAAACCCGTCAGATGCGTACCACCCTCCGGAGTGTTGATGTTGTTGACGAAGGTATAGATCTGTTCGTTGTAACTGTCGTTGTATTGCAGGGCGATTTCGACAACCACATCGTCTTTCTCTTTCTTGAAATAAATCGGTTCGGGGAAGAGAACGGTTTTGTTCGCGTTCAAATACTTCACGAACGAGCTGATACCGCCTTCGTAATTAAAGGTGTGTTCTTTGTCGTCGCGTTCATCGACGATGGTGATTTTCGTACCCGGGTTAAGAAACGCAAGTTCTCGCAGGCGGTTAGAAAGGGTGTCGTAGGAATACTTCTTATCGCCAAAGATTTTCTCATCGGCCAAAAACGTCACTTTGGTGCCGCGTTCATCGGTATTGCCGAGCACTTTAAGCGGCGCAACCGGTTTACCGGTCTCGTAGCGTTGGAAATATTTCTTGCCGTCGCGGCACACTTCCACTTCCAGCCACTCCGAAAGGAAGTTCACAACGGTTACCCCGACGCCGTGTAAACCGCCTGAGACTTTGTACGAGCCTTTATCAAATTTACCACCGGCATGCAGGCTGGTCATGATGACTTCCACCGCCGGCTTGCCCTTTAAGCGCGCGTCTTTAACGTCCTTCATCGGGTCGACCGGAATACCACGGCCATCATCCTGCACCGTCACCGAATTGTCATCGTGAATAGTGACGTCTACCGTGGTGGCGTGACCGGCCAAGACTTCATCGATCGCGTTATCCACGACTTCATAGACCAGATGATGCAGGCCTTGGATTCCGGTGGATCCAATATACATCGCCGGGCGCTGACGAACGGCTTCCAGGCCTTCAAGGACCTTAATATTTGAGGCGTCGTATGATTTTTCTGCGGCTTTGGGTGCCATAAATTTTTATGCGACCTTTGTTTGAATAAACTTCACAAACGGTTCTTTGAAATACTTATTGAGCCGCCGGATCAACTCTTTGCGCCGCAAAGACAGTTCCTGCATTGCGGCTGACGAACTCACTTCCACCACCAGCGTTTCACCATCGATCGCAATAATCTTGGCGAGACGCGCCAGCGATCCGATCTCAGCTTCCCAAGCGCGCTCCAATAGCGATAACTGGTCTGTTAGGCCGAACCGTTGTGAAAAAGAACGAACATCCTTGCCGATTGGCGAGAGCGCCACAAAGGCCTCTCTAGACCTTGATCGGCATAACGACGTAAATTGTTTGTTCGTCACCTGCCGGCCGCAACACACCCGGATTCAAAGACGATGTAAATTCGAGATTCACATCGCTCGAATCAAGATGCTTCAGCACATCAATGACAAAAGCGGGATTGAAAGCGATTTCCAGGCTCGCACCGGCGTAATCGATAGGCAGTTCATCATCAATTTCCACACGGCCCTGTGCATTGCCGGCGGCCCGCAGTTTGCCTTTCTCTAAAATGAGTCGAATCGCTGCACCCCGATCACCTGTTCCCAGAGCCGCGCGCTGCGTCATCATTAACAAATCGGCGGTTTTTGTTTTAACGCGAATATCGCTCGATTTTGGGATGACATGTTCATAATTTGGGAAGTGGCCCTCAATAAGCCGGGAAATAATCACCGTTTCCCCAATTTTAAAAGCGACCTGGTTTTCTGTGACCGACATTTTAATTGCGGTTACAGCGTCTTCTGCTGCGATTTGACGCTCTACTTCATGAATGGCCTTGGATGGGATGATGACCGTTAAAGTAGCCTTCTTTTCTTGCACCGGACGCGAAATAAACGCGAGGCGCCGGCCATCGGTCGCCACCATCTTGGCATTGCCTTTATCAAGAATAAAGTAAACGCCGTTTAAAATATAGCGTGTTTCATCCGTAGAAACTGAAAAGGATGTTTTTTTAATCATTTCCAGAATTGTTTTCGTTTCCAAACTAATTGAAGAAGCTTCAGGAAACTCTGGAAATACCGGAAAATCTTCCTTGGGAAGTCCTAAAAGCACACACCGCGTCTTTCCGCTCTTAATTTCCATCCGCGAGGTGTCTTCTGTGTTTAATTTAATCTCCTGATCTTCCCTTAACGTCCGAATAAATTCACTGAAGGTTCGCGCCGGAATCGTTAAAGCGCCTTCTTTGACGATTTCGGCTTTAATCATACAGCGCACACCCACTTCCAAATCCGTAGAAGCCAGTTTTAATGCGTTGTTTTTTGTTTCGATCAAAATGTTGGATAAAACAGGAAGTGTTGTCTTGGAAGAAACGGCCGATTGAACGGTTTGTATGCCTTTGAGAAGTTCGTTTTTAGAGCAGACAATTTGCATTGATTATTAACTTATCCCTAGACCTTACTCTCTTATCTATATTGTATTAAATTCGTAGTAGACGTCGTAGAGGATTGTATATTCGGGATAAAGGCTTCAGGGGTTCTAAAAACCATCACTCACAACTCTTTTCATCAGATCCAGGAAGCTTAACATCCTATGGATAACCCCTTTTAATTATCCACACCATCCACCGCGGACAATCTTATCCACGGTTTACGAGAGTTATCCCGCTTTTACCCCCGTACGAATCTCCTGAATAATTTTATTAATGAGTGCAGCAAAAAACGGGTCACTTTCCAGTTTATTCTTCACTTTGGTGGTCGCATGCATGACTGTGGTATGGTCCTTACCGCCAAAATTGTCGCCGATCTGAGTGGTGGACATCTCTGTTAAAGTGCGGGCCAAGTACATGGCGATCTGGCGTGGGAAAGCGATGGCATCGGTGCGGCGCTTGGACTTCATATCCTGGATCTCCAGGTGATAATGGCGCGCCACAACATTCTGGATCTTCTCGATAGAGATTGGCGAAGCCGCTTCTTCCCGGGCGATGAGATCGCGCAGCGTTTCACGGGCCGAGTCCACAGTCAAAGCGACGCCGGTCAGCGACGCGTGGGCTACCACACGGATTAAACAGCCCTCTAATTCGCGGATATTCGTGCGGATATGGCTGGCTAGGAAGAGAATGACATCATCCGGCACGTAAAGACGTTCTGCCTCAGCCTTCTCGCGCAGGATGGCGATACGCGTTTCCAGGTCGGGTGCCTGAATATCGGCCACAACGCCCCATTCAAAACGCGTGACCAGACGTTCCTGGAGTGTCGGGATTTCTTTGGGAGGGCGGTCGCTGCAGATAATGATCTGCTTGCGCGAGTCGTAGAGCGTATTAAAGGTATAGAAGAACTCTTCCTGGGAGCTTTCCTTATTCACCAGGAACTGGATATCGTCGATCAAGAGACAATCGAGATTCCGGTATTTCTGGCGGAACTGGCTCATCTTCTCAAAGCGCAAGGAATCGATGAATTCGTTGATAAATTTCTCGGAAGTCGTGTAGAGAACGCGGGCACTGGGGCTGTTCTGGCGCATATGGTGACCAATCGCATGCATCAAATGGGTTTTACCGAGCCCCACGCCTCCATAAAGGAAGAGCGGGTTATAGGCTTTTCCTGGGTCTTTTGCCACGGCCAAAGACGCAGCCTGTGCAAAGCGGTTGGAATGACCCACAATAAAGGTGTCAAAGGTGTATTTCGGATTTAAATGGGTTTCCAGGGGCGGGAGATCAGGGGTCGGCTTGTACGTTACGACAGGTCGGGGGGTGGGCGCCGGAGCGACCGGTTCTTCCGCAGGACGTTGGACCAGGAAGGACAGCGAGACCGTCTCTCCGGTCCGTTCACGCAGCATCGATTCGATCGTATCCTGGTAACGTTCACGCAGCCAGTCCGAAAAGAAGGCGTTGGGAACTTGTAGTACGAAATGCCCAGCATCTACCGAGACAGCTTTAATCGGCTTGAGCCAGAGTTCGTACGACTCGTCATTGATCGTCGGCTTTAACGCCGACAGAATCTCTTCCCACAAATTTTCTACAGCGATATTCAACGTGTGATTCTCCAATAGGAAAAACGGATAGGGGCAAATTGTAGACGTTTGGCAAAAGAAATGTCAAACAATTCCTCGACGGAAAATCGCCCAAGAGGAGGCCAATCGTACATAGTCGGCAAGCCCCAGACTTTCGGCTCGGGCAAGGGGTTCAACGCCTTCTTTTTGCAGCCAGCGTTCTACCCATTTCTTCTCTTTGCCGCTGTGCATCGCGAGGCTGTTGGCCAATGTTTTCCGGCGGTGTGCAAACGCGGCATGCGCCAGATCAAAAAAATCCGACACCGCTTCCGCAGGCAGCGCTGCAGACTGTTTACGGCGCAAGCGAATGACCGCGGACATCACATTCGGCGGCGGTGCAAACGCTTCCGGTGGCACATCGCACACGCCTTCGACGTCTGCGAAGAGTTGAATGGCCAGCGACAAGATGCCAAATGTGCGCGAGCCCGGCCCGCTCTTGGCGCGATCAGCGACTTCCTTTTGCACCATGAACACGCCGATGTCCCATCCCGGCCACGCGAGTAATTTTTCGAAAATCGGCGATGTGACAGCATAGGGAAGATTTCCTAAAACGCGAATCGGGTGTTTCGTCGAAGCTTCTGGAAAAAGTTGCGATAAATCAGCGAGCAAAAAGTCCGATTGCACAATGCGTACGTGCCGTCGCGGCTGAAATCGTTCCGCTAGTTTAATGGCCAGCGTCTTATCGAGCTCAACGGCGGTTAGTGAACGCACGCGGTCGGCCAACGGAAACGTCAACACCCCTTTGCCCGGACCAATTTCGAGCGCGGTGTGCTCTTTCGTGAGTTCAGCAGCGGTGAGAATGGCAAGGACAACGGAATTATCGCGGAGAAAGTGTTGGCTGAACTTGGGTTTAAACACGAGAAGCGTAGGCGGCCGCCAGACAAATCGCCTCGATCATTGCTGAGGGATTGGCTTTTCTTTTCCCGCTGATGTCATACGCCGTGCCGTGCCCCGGCGAGGTGCGAATAAAGGGAAGCCCCAGTGTGATGTTCACGAGTTTATCCCCGGCAAAGAGTTTCAGTGGGATCATGCCCTGGTCGTGATAGGCCGCAAGGGCAAGATCATAATGGCCTTTGGCCATGTCGCGAAAGAGAGCGTCTGAAGCGATGGGCCCCTGGACAGCGATCCCGCGGCGACGCAGCCGCATGAGCGCGGGGCGAACCACGTTGACTTCTTCACGGCCGATGAGGCCGTTGTCTCCTGCGTGAGGATTCAGCCCGCACATCGCCATGCGCGGCTTGGAACGGCCGAGCACTTTGCGAACAAACGTATGCGCAAGCGCGGCCCCTTCTTCAATGGTTTTGGCGGTTAAGGCGGAGGCGACTTTGGCGATCGGCACATGTCGCGTGAGCAGCAGTGCGCGCATGGGTCCGGCGGCCATCAGCATGCCGACGGTGGGCGCATGGCATTGCTTGGCCAGCCATTCGGTGTGACCCGGATAGCCGTAATCGGCCAGATGAAAGGATTCTTTGGAGACCGGCGCCGTCGCTATGGCGTCGACCTGCCCTTCGTCGACAAGGGCCAGTGCCTGGCGCAAACAGTCAATCGCATACTGCCCGGCTTCTTTGGAAGGTTTACCGAGAGGGATTTTCTTCTTCGGGCCGGTGACCACGAGGGGACGGCAGACGGCCAGGACATCCGGATGGCGGACAGCCGCCGCAACAATCTCAGGACCGATCCCTGCGGGATCCCCCGCGGTGATCGCGACGAGAGGTTTTTTCAAAGTTATTCGAGGTTGTTAATTTTGACGGCCGCTTTGGCGCGGATGTCTTTGACGTACGATTCAAACTTTTTGGCCGCGCGCTGCTGGAAAAGGTATTCCCGCAGATCGTCTTTCACATCATCGAAATTCATTTTGGAAGAGGCTTTCTTTTCTTCTAGGCGGATAATGTGATAACCAAAGTCCGTGGCGACGATGTCTGAGGTTTGGCCGACCTGTAGAGCAAACACCGCTTTATCAAACGGCCCGACCATGTCGCCGCGGGAGAAGTAGCCGAGATCACCACCGCGGTCTTTGGAGCCCGGGTCATCCGAATATTTTTTTGCAAGATCCGTAAAATCTTCGCCGGCTTTCAAACGGCGTTGCACGTCCTGGATCTTTTTCAGAGCTTCGCTGCGCTGGGAGGCGGGCGCGTTGGCATCGACACGGACGAGAATATGGCGAGCGCGGGCACGTTCCCCGAAGCGGTGCTGCAGAGCGCGGGCCATGTTGCGCATTTCATCGACTTCGCTGGGGGTAAGGCCTGCAGGCAGCGGTTTGTCGTTGGCAATGGCTTGGAGCGAGTCGTAGAGACCCTTGGCATCGGCTTCGGACGCCGGCGCCGTTTTGGCTTTGACTTCTTGATCGATGAGCTTGATCACGGAGAGCTGATCCTGAATATGTTTGCGGAAGTCCTCAAACGTCAACCCGCCATCAGAGAGTTCCTTTTTGAATTCCGCTTCCGTTTCAAAGCGCTGTCGCACTTTCTTCACGCCCTCATCGGTTTCGAGGGTGCTGACACGGATGGCTTTGTTTTTCGCTTCCTGGGCCAACAAGCGATCTTCAATCATCTGATCGAGCACCCGTTTCTTGATGTCGGACACACGGTCCGGTGTTTGTTTCTCGGGCGGGGTGACCTTTTTAAATTGTTCGAGCACGGGCGTGGCGTTCTTCTCGAACTCCGACAGCAGAATCGCTTCGCCGTTCACGGTCGCGAGCGTACGGTCCATGACTTTGGCATGGGCGGCGCCGAGCAAGGATCCGGCGAGAATAAAAGACAGTGTGAGTGAAGACAGAGGTCGCTTCATGGTTTGGACTCCTGAGGAATTCCCTCGTTCATCGTTGGAATAGTCTGCGGCGGCACGCTCAGGCCCGCCAGCAGTTTCTCATCAATATGCACGCCCAAAGCCGTTTGCTTGGCCGTTACCCATTGATCAAATTTTTCGCGTTCCATTCGGGAGCGGATGTCTTCCTTGGCCTCTTCTAGAGACATGGGCCTGAGCGTTTTCTCGCCTGTCTTTTTAATCAGGTGGTATCCGAAGGTCGTCTTCACGACATCGGAGACCTCCCCGTTTTTGAGCTTGAAGGCCATGGATTCGAAATCGGCTGGCAGAGCGCCTTTCTGAAATGGGGCCATTCGCCCGCCCTGTGCTGCGGTGGCTGTGTCTCTCGACGCGAGGCGTGCAACTTTTTCAAATGGCTCGCCCTGCTTAATGCGCGAGAGGGCTTTCTCCGCTTCGTCCTGAGAACTTAAAAGGATGTGACTGGCCTGAATTTCCCGCGGGTGGGTAAAGTCCTCTTCGTGCGTTTTGTAGTACGCGGCGACCTCTGAATCGGTAACCCCCACTTCTTTGGAGCGCAGTTTGCGTAGGTAACTTTGCACCATCAGGCTTTCCTGGAAATCGTTTAGCCGGCGCTGCCATTGTTCTTTAAAATGGTCGACCGCTTCTTTGTAGGCCTGCTCTTTATCGATCCCGGCCTTTTTCGCTTCAATTAAAAGGACTTTTTCGCGAACCATCAAATCCAAAAATTGTTTACGGCCTTCGGGAGATGCCAGGTAGCTTTGGTAAGCGGGCGGGGTGTCGGCCATACGGCTTTCCAGGTCGCCCAAGGGGATAGAGAGCGATCCGACTTTGGCAATAACAGGGCTCTTGGGTTCCTTCTGACAAGCACCCAAAACCCCGGTCAGGGCAAATAAAAAAAGACCGCGTGAATAATAGCGGTTCATACGGCGACTATATCAAATTTGACCATAGGTCTACTAAATAAGGAAGAGGTCCGTTGGCTTCATAGCCAATCGATTGGATCTGGAGGATGGTGGATTTCCCCGGTTTGAGCCGCAGCGCCGAGCGCTCCTGGCAGAGTTGGACCAGGGTTTGTGGCTGGACCGGGGTGTTGGCAAGAAATTCAATCTCGAGTGACGAGGGTTTTTGAATGACCCCGGCAATGCCCAGGTCGCGGGCGCGGATCCGCAGTTGAGAGACGTCAAAAAGCATGTCGGCATCGGCCGGCAGCGGGCCAAAACGGTCTTCCAGTTCCCCGCGAATCGCTTCGATTTCCTTTAAAGACTGAGCAGACACGAGCTTCTTGTAGAAAAGGATGCGCAGCTCTTCGCTGGGCATGTAATCGGGAGGCAGGTAAGCGCGGAGCGACAAGTCCATGGTGGGAAAGCGCGGCGTCTCTTTGACCGTTTCGCCTTTGAGCCGCGCGATTTCTTCCTGGAGAAGCTGGGTGTAAAGGTCGAGCCCGACTGCCGCGACAAAACCACTTTGCTCTTGTCCTAACAGATTGCCTGTGCCGCGAATCTCCATATCACGCATGGCCAGGCGATATCCACTGCCGAGCTCCGTAAATTCGCGCAGTGCTTCCAGGCGCTCGCGCGCGTCTCCCGACAGCGGTACGCTGGGGGAATAAAAGAGATAACAGTACGCTTTCGCACGGTCGCGTCCCACGCGACCGCGCAGCTGATAAAGCTGCGCCATGCCGAATTCTTCGGCTTCGTCCACGATCAGGGTGTTCACCGTGGGAATGTCGATCCCCGACTCGATGATGGTGGTGGCCAGAAGCACCTGATGTTTGCGGTGGAGAAATTCCCACATCACCTTTTCAATGGCCGGGCCGGACATCTGACCGTGCACGACTCCGATGGACAGTTCAGGCATGAGTTGTTTTAAGAAATGAAGCCGGGTCGGGAGAGACTGGACACGGTTGTGCACGTAAAATACTTGGCCGCCACGATCGAGCTCCGTTTGGATGGCTTGCTTAATCATGGCGTCATCGTAGGGGCCGACGTGCGTTGTAATCGGCAGCCGTCCTGCCGGCGCCGTTTCAATCACCGACATGTCCCGCAGGCCCGCCATGGCAAACGAAAGCGTGCGCGGGATCGGTGTGGCGGTCATCGTGAGCACGTCCATGTGCTGGCGCATCTTCTTGAGTTGCTCTTTGTGCTTCACTCCAAAACGGTGTTCTTCATCGATGATGAGCAGCCCCATTTCTTTAAAGACCACGTCCTTCTGCAAGAGACGGTGCGTGCCGATCACGATATCGATCGTGCCGTTGGCGACGCCGACGAGGACCTCCTTTTCTTCTTTTTCCGATTGGAAGCGGGAGAGAAAGCCGATGCGCGCGGGATAGTCGGCGAACCGTTCTTTAAACGTGCGGTAATGCTGTTCGGCCAAAATGGTGGTGGGCACGAGTACGGCGACTTGCTTCGAGTCGACCACCGCTTTAAAGGCCGCGCGCATGGCGACTTCGGTTTTGCCGTACCCCACATCGCCAAAGATCAGGCGGTCCATCGGCTTGGACGATTCCATATCCCGCTTCACGTCCTGGATCGCACGAATCTGGTCGGGGGTTTCCTCATAAAGGAAGGACGCAGAAAACTCTTCTTCTAAATGCGAATCTTCAGGGAATGAATGCCCAGGAAGCGCCGCGCGGGTGGCATGCACACGCAGCAAGTCTTTGGCAATCAGTTCGATGCCTTCCTTGACCCGCTGCTTGACGCGTTCCCACGCCGAGGCATCGAGCGAATTGAGCCGCGGGCTCTTGCCTTCCGAACCCGAATACTTCTGCACTTGCTTAAAATCTGCGAGCGGCACAAACAACCGGTCGCCATGTTTATACTCCAGGCGCAAAAATTCGGCTTCTTGCCCGCCAGCGTTTAAAAGTTCGAGGCCTTTGTAGCGACCGATCCCGTAATATTCATGCACGACGTAATCGCCAGACTTTAAATCGCGCGCTTCACGCAGCGCCTGCCCGCCTTTAAACTTCGGCAGGCGCGACCGCTGGCGGTAACGGCCAAAAATTTCTGCATTAGAGAGGACAAGAAGTTTCTCGCGGAAAAAACCGGCACGCAGCGGACCGAGAACAAATTCAAAACCTTCGGTATCCTCCGACCCGAGTTGCTCATCCATGAGCTCGGCCAGACGTTCGTTTTCCCCGGCGTTGTGGCTGAAGAAAAGGACGGTGCCGCCTTCTTGTTTTCGGCGCTTGGCTTCTTGCGCGGCCATCGCGATGCCGCTCGCAAGGCCTGTGGTGGATTTGAATCCGAGGTCGATGGCGGATGAGGAAGGAAGCCCGCGGTAAAGTAAGGTTTTGAAAACGTCCGGGATGACGGCATGGGGTTCGATGTCATCCCAAAACCACACTGTTCCATTCGGTACGTGATCGGCGAAATGACCCTCCGCTTTGGCTTCCTTCATAGGGAGTAATTTCTGCGGATTGAGATAGCCTTCAGACCGCTGGGTTCCGGGCGTAAAAGCTCGGAGGGATTCCAGTTCATCGCCATCAAAGAGCAGCCGCCAGGGTTTCTCCGCGCCCGGGGCCCACACGTCCACCACTTCGCCGCGTACCGCCACTTCGCCTTCCAATTCCACCATGTCCGTGCGGTCGTACCCGCCGCGGGCAAAGGTTTCCAGGAGTTCACTGCGCGGATAGGTCTTGCCCGGTCGCAGTTCGAGTATTTCGCCGCCCAGCTGCTGTGCGGAAAGCGTCGGTTTTTCAATGGCACTTTTGGACGTCAGCACGATGGCCCAAGGCTGTTCGCGCCAGGCGCCCAGCGTGGCCAGACGTACGGCAGCATCCGGATCAGGAAAAAGAAAGAGACCGGGCCGTTCCGGTGCGGGCAAGAGATTGGCCCAGCCTTCCAAGTCGGTCAACAGCCCTTCGGCTTCTGCGTCATCCACGGAAACAGCCACGACAGGTTTTTTGGTTTTAAGCGCATAGGCCAACAGGAAGAAGGCTTTACTTCCTCCGGACAATCCCGTGATCTCGACCGGGCTTTTTCCTGCAAGCACGGCATCCAACGGGCAATGGTCAATAATCCAGGATGTTTTCATGAAGATTTCTTAAAATGGGCCATGTTATACAAATGGAAAAACCGAGTCCTCCTGATTTTAGGGGCACTCTTCCTTGTCCAACTTCTTTATGTAGACCAGCTGCAGATTCCCGGGACGGCGCTTCGGCTGAACTTTCCCTGGACGGGACTCGCCCTCTGGTCGTTGGCTGCCTTTCTTTTTTACACGGCTGAGCGAAAACAGCAAGGCCTTTCCTTATGGACCGCTCAGGCCCTATTCTATCTCACTTTGTTTCTGTTTCTCTCCAACTTCCGCTGGCACGGGTCCGACGATATGCCGGCGTGCCTCCTGCCGTTTGCCATCCTGCGCGAGGGCCGGCTCGTTCTCGACACGTACGCCTCCTGGTTTGCCGGTGCGCAGCACGACAACGTCATTGTCGTGAATGGTCACACCGTCTCGCTTTATCCCGTCATGCCGTCGCTCTTGTCGCTACCGGTGTATCTCTTGCCGGTCTTGCGAGGCGTGCAACCCGTGAGTGATCACGTCTTGCATCAGCTCAGCAAAATCAGCGCCTCGTTGATTACAACGGGGAGCGTGGTCTTTTTGTTCCACATCTACCGTCGGCGGGTCTCGGAGAATTGGGCATTTATTCTGGCACTCGTGTATGCGCTGGGGACGGCGGCCTTTGCGGTCAACAGCCAGGGGCTTTGGCAGCACGGCACCTCGAGCCTGATGATGGTTCTCGCGCTCTGGGCGCTCGACCAGATGGACCAAGACGTGCGTTGGGCGTATGCGGTTGGAGCTTTTGCGGTGCTCGCAGTAGCGTCGCGTACAGCAACGGCATTTCTGGCAGTGGGCCTTGTTTTAGCGACAGCCACACGAGGTGGTTGGAAAGGATTTCGTGATGGGGTGCTGGGCACGCTTCTGCCTGCGGCACTGCTTCTGTGTTATTGGCTCGGGGTTGTGAAGGCGTGGCTGCCGGCTGAATTTCAGATTCAGAATTCTCTTCTGCATCCGCCTCCCAAGCTGACGGCGATGGCGGGTTATTTGGTGAGCCCGGGCCGCGGGCTCTTTTTGTTCTCACCGGTAGTGTTGTTTGCGCTCTATGGAATCAGTGTGTTATGGCGTTCCCCCGAACGTTGGGTGGAACGGTCGACCATTTGCGTACTAGTGGGTTCCGCACTGACAACGTTTATGATGGTGTGTAGCTATAGCGCCTGGCAGGGCGGGTTCTCGTTTGGTCCGCGGTATTTGATCGAAACGGTGACACTCCTCTTTTATTTCCTCCCTGCCGGAGTAGCCGCAGCAGTGACGCAGAAAAAGGGCCGGATTCTGTGGTGGTCGTGTGTCACTGTGTCTGTCCTGTGCGGGGCACTGGGCGCGTATCAGCGGTGGGAATGGGAAAAAGTGGTTGTCTCGCAATCGGTCTGGCAGTGGCGAGCCTACCCGCCGGTCAATCTCTTCAGCGAACCTTAACGATCTTCATCGTCCCGCTGCGCACCCGGTCGGGGCTATCGGTACCTGCGGCAACAAACATCAATCGATCATTCTCCTGCGGTGGGATGGGGCACGAAATGGTGGCTTCACCGCTTGCGTCGGTCGTCACCGTGCCCTGGGCTTCCGTCCAGCTGATGGGATAAAAGAATCCGTAGTGGACTTTACGTTGAGGCATACGCTGCTGCGCGTCGTTCGTGACCGTTACCACGTAACTCGATGGTCCATTTTTCAACGCTGGACGAAGGGTGACATGCTCAGCAGCAACGGCGGTTAAAAAGGACACACTCGTACGTCCGACGGGGGTGCCGTCCTTGTCCAGCGCGCGCACGTTCAATCGTAGGCGGCGCCGGGCCATCTTCGGCAGTTTGAAAAAGCCATGCCATCCTCCGCGTCCCGGTCCCTCGAGCGGAAGCCAGTCGCTGTCGTTTAAGTTGTATTGCATCGAGGCGACGTTAAATCCGCCCACCGCGTTAATCACAATTTTTTCTTGAAGTGGATAAATATGGTTGGCTTTGGGATGGAGAACAATCACTTCGTTATGCGCCGCGACGTCGCTGTAAATGCGGCGCGGAATGCCTTCCATATCTTTTTTGCTGTCCGTAGGAATCCCTAAAATACCGTTCCATTCCCAGGGCTCATCCGCATCGTGCGTGTCCGGATCTTTGGGGTAATACCAGGTGTCGACCCAGGAGACGAGCACAAACCCATTGGCATGGCCTTCCACCGTTCCACGCAAACTTTCCAGATTTTTCAAACTTTGCGTGTATTCGTCGAGTCCGCCCGCGCCGCCAAACTGCACCGACGTCGAACTTTTTGAAACGGAATAACCGCCGGTTTCTCCTACGAGAAACGGTCGGTCCTGTCCAAAGCGGTCGACCAGCCAACGAACATAGCCGGGAAATCCCAGCGCGTGGTTGAGCGAAGCCGGGGCAAAAGCAAAGGCGTTGAACATGACAAAGTCCCACATGCTGTGATCCATAAAGGCCACGGAAAGCCAACTGTCCATGGAGACGGGTCGCGGATCTACGGTCTGTAGGGTGCGTTTGAGGCGACGGAAAAATTGTTCCGTCGCCGGTACGCCCGATTCGAATACAGCTTGTGCGTTTGGCTCGGTCATGATCGCATAGCCCAAAATGTTGTCAAACGGTTTGGATTGTTCGGCGATGGTCTGCACGATGCGCGCACAGGACTCCTGGTTGTGCGGGTCGGAAAAATTCTGCTTGGGGTCGAGCCAGATTCCCTGGAGCACCATGAGGCCGTGCTTTCGAGCGAGTTCTAATTCTTGGGGGGAGAGCGCGTCCCACGTGCGGATCGTATTAAAGTGCGCGGCCTTGATCCGCTCAAAATCGTGATCGATCCAGTTGTAATTGATGCTGTCGTAGTTCGACCCGGGGCGCTGATGCGGACGCAGTGAGTTGTAGCCCACGGCACGGACAAAAAATGGTTCGCCATCGACATAGAACTGGCCTTCGTGAATTTCGACGCGGCTGGCAGCCTGCGC
>CAZDML010000045.1:0-14534 GCA_964506645.1 uncultured Elusimicrobia bacterium
CTGCTTTTCGATCGCAAATCCCTGGTGCTGGATACGGCAGGACCGCTTTTGACGCTGAGCCTGGGATACATGGCAATTATCGTGTACCGGTTTTTCACAGAAGAACGTGAAAAACGCTGGGTGAAAGCGGCGTTTGGGCAGTACGTGTCGCCCAAAGTGCTCGATGTGTTGATGGAAGATCCATCGAAATTACTCTTGGGCGGCGAACGTCGTGAAATGACAGCCTTTTTTTCGGATGTGGCGGGGTTTACGTCCATTTCTGAGCGATTAGATCCGGAAGCCTTAGTCGTCCTCTTGAATCGGTACCTCACGGCGATGACGGATGTCGTCTTTGAATTTGATGGATATCTGAATAAATATATGGGCGACGGCATTATGGCGTTTTGGAATGCACCGGTGAAGCAGGCGGATCATGCTGTGCGCGCCTGCCGTGCCGCACTTAAAAGTAAAAAGCGACTGGCCGAATTTAATGAGCAGCTGAAAAAAGAAGGCGGAACGGTGGCTTTGAAAGCTCGAATCGGGATCAATACGGGGGTGATGGTCGTAGGCAACATGGGCTCATCCCAAAAGTCGGACTATACCGTGATGGGGGACAACGTTAATTTAGCGTCGCGCCTGGAAGGGGCCAATAAAGCTTTCGGTAGTGAGATTATGATCAGCGAATTTACGTATGAAGTGGTGCATGACCACTTCGAGGTGCGTTTCCTCGATATCATTCGGGTTCCCGGGAAGGCAAAACCGGTGAAGACGTACGAATTACTTGGGGAGAAAGGGGTTTTGAGCCCCGAGTGGGCGAGTGCGATGGTGCAGTATCATCAGGCGATTCAGTTTTTTGCCGATCGGCAGTTCGAAAAAGCCAAAAATAAATTCCTTGAAGTTTTGAAAATTCTAGGCCAAGATAAGTGTAGTGAAGCCTATGTGCAGCGTTGTGAAATCTTCCTTCAATCGCCGCCCCCGCAGGACTGGGACGGCGTTTTTGAGCTTAAGGTGAAATAATGGTTCTTTTCTGGCGTCTTGTTCTGGCTCATTTCCTGGCTGATTTCACCTTCCAAACCAATGCAGTAGCGACGTGGAAACGTCAAAGCGTCTGGGGAATGGCGGTTCATGTTCTGACGCACCCCCTCATGTATTTCATATTGGCTTGGCCGTATTTGAGCATGACCTGGGTGACTCTCGGTCCGGTGGGATTGAAAGGCTGGTTCTGTGTGCTCATGATTGCGGCTCTGCACTGGGCCCAGGACGAATGGCGCATTTGGGCCATCCAAAAGACGGGGGCTCCGGATAATACGGGGCTTTTCCTCTGGGATCAGCTTGTGCATCTGGTGGTGTTGTTTGGCATTGCGCCTTCCCTGCCCAAGGATCCCAGTGAACCCTGGATTTTGATATTGCTCTGCGGGGCATTGCTCGCCCATTTCACGTCCGTGCTTATTTTTTTCGTGGAAAACGACTTGTGGGGGGAATCGACTCAGTTGGGAAACTCCAAATACGTTTTCATCGGGGAGCGGATTATCGGAGCGTCGCTCTTTCTTCTGCCCGGTGCCTGGTTTTTGTTGTCGCTTGTGTGGGTCGGATGGGTGCTGCGCCAGCATTATAAACCGGTAGAGCCGCGCACCTGGGCCCACGAAGTCATTGGTAATTCCACGGTGGTTCTCCTCGGTCTCATCGCCCGCGGCATTCTCATCGCATAAACGCAATAACCAAACACCAAATTCCAATCACCAAGCAAACACATAATTTCCAAGCCTCCTCTTGTGTTTGTTTGGTGATTGTTTGGATCTTGGAATTTGGAGCTTGGTTATTTTGCTAAAATAGTGCCCTTCCTGAGCAGCTATTGTGCCCGTCGTTCAACGGATAGGACTCCACCCTGCGAAGGTGGTAATTGCAGTTCGAATCTGCACGGGCACAGTAGCCGCTCACATGATGAAACCCACGCAACCAGCGTGGGTTTTTTATTGCTGCCGCCCCGCAGGTGTGGAGCTGCCCCCGCGGCTTCGCCGCAGGGACTGCTCCACCAAACTTGAAAAAGTGAAAGCCCGCACAATCCTTACGGATCGTGCGGGCTCTTTCTTAATCACCAAGTTTGGTGGAGCTGCCGGGAATTGCACCCGGGTCCAAGATAAGCCGAGGGAAGTCCCTACAAGCTTAGCCCGCACTTTGTTCTCATTCTACGGTTGGCTGCGGGCCGCTTTCCGTAGAACCAGTCTCGAGGCTTTTCGGTGTCGTTATCTGAGACGAAACAACGTTACCTAGCCTGCATCATGACACTCTGACTCCGCCTACAGGCGAGGTCGAAGGGAGCGCCGTCCCTGAAAAGGGACGGACCTGCTGCGGTTTAAGCAGCAAGGGCGAGTTCAGGTTCGCCAGTTGATTTTTGGTCTTCTTTTATCCTGGATCCGACCAACCAGGGCCTGCGACCGTTCGCTCTGTCTTACCTTGTCGAAGCTGGTCAGCCCCATGGGCGATATTATATCGCAATAACCAAGCGCCAAATTCCAATAACCAAATGTATTTTTGATGTTTATGTGTTTATTTGGAGCTTGGAATTTGGTGATTGATTATTGGCAGGGTAAATTGTGATACGCGCCGCGGTTGCAGGCGTCTTGAAAGGCGCGAAGGCTGTAGCTGCGTAGGGCGTGCTGGTACTGCGGAATGTCCATGAAGAGCGTGTCTTTGAGGCTGTCGGCAACACTTTTCCCATCGATCAAATTACGGATGAAGCCTTGCAGGGCGTTGATGCTGCCGTGCTCGAGAATAAAGCGGATGTTCAAGTAGTACTGCGGATAGGCTGCCCCGGTATACGGGCTGTCCAAGTCCCACAAAAGAATGGAGAGATTGTCCCAGGACGTTTGGGAGGCTGCTTTTTTGATCCGGCCTTCACCTTCCCCGGACACATACTGCGCCAGCCCTTCCTGCACCCAATGCGGTATGCGTAGTGACGCTTGACCACCCACCGCATCGTTCATCACGGCATGTGTCATTTCGTGTGTGAAAACGGTATCAAAGTCCATGCCGGACTGAGCGGCCGCCGGCACATTAACGACCAGCTGTTGGCGAAATCCATCACCGTTGCTTTGAAGCTGCACATAAGCCAATGCGCTTTCCAAACCGGTGGGAGCACCGTCCTGAAATACGATGGTCAGCGGATATTGAAAGCCTTCCTGATACTGAATCAGCCCAAGCTTCGAGGAAACTTCCAGCTGTGCCTGCTTGACGAGCAACCGCACCCGGTCGTATTGGGTGGCATAGGCTGTCGGATCGGCTCCTTGGTAGTCTGTGTGGATCACGGCTTCTTGGCGAGGGGCAGCAAAGGCGGAAGAAAGGCACAATAGGCTAGCGCTCAACAGGCATAAAAAAAGAGAGTTGGTGGACCCGACAGGGATTGAACCTGCGACCTCCTCCATGCCATGGAGGCGCTCTCCCAGCTGAGCTACGGGCCCACCAACTCTCATTGATTGTGCATCTAAGGGCAATGCTTGGGACCGATAAAATACCAAATTCTGACTCGAGATGGGAAGTCTCTTCATGCGGCGGGGTAAGCGCGACGGAACAGCGCTTTCAGTCGGGCGCTGAGCTCTCCGGGTTCAAACGGCTTCACAAGATAGTCATCGGCCCCTGTCGTTAAGAGCTCCACAATGTCCTGCGGTTGGCCTTTGGCCGTGAGAAACAAAAACGGAACCCCATTGCGGTGTTCGCGCGTGCGTCGACAGAGCGTGAGTCCGTCGAGCTTTGGCATGACCACATCACAGATGACGGCATGAAAGGACCGTGTTCCCAGAATCTGCTCGGCTTCTTCGCCGTTGGTGGCGGTTGTCACCTCGTATTTTTCGGCGCGCAGACGGCTGGAGACCATTTCCAGGATGAGCGGTTCATCGTCGACCAACAGCAGCGACCAGGGCGGGCCGGGGGGGAGCTTACTCATAATGAGGCAATGCCTTTTTCAGGAACTCTTTTTCAAGAGGGGTGTCTTCCGGAAAACAGGTCAAACGGATACTGAGGGAAGGCCCATAGGCTTTTTGAATTTGATCAGCGATGCGCTGCGCTTCTTTGCGCACGACGTTGGGGAGCGCCGCGTAGATATACGCGTGATCTTTGACCAGAAGATCGGTCCGGCGGATGCCTTGAATGCGGGTGACTTGTTCCAAGTGATCCACGGGAGAAAGGTCGGGGGTGGGGGATGGGGGCGTATCCGGAAGCTGCATGACCAGGCACGACAAGGTTGCTCCACGCAGAAACGCGTCACGAATAAGGTCCTGCAATTGTATGGCAAAGATATCTTTGGGACCAAGTTTCGGAAGGGTAAAGTGAAAGGTGGATCCTTTCCCGATGCGGCTTTCGGCGGCAATGTGGCCTTTGTGAAGCTCGATAATCCCTTTGCAGATGGACAGGCCAAGACCCGTTCCTTTTTCCCCTGTGCTGGGTGGCGCTCCGAATTGTTCAAATTTTTTAAACAGCCGTTTGGCATCTTCCTCGGAGATGCCGACCCCGGTATCGGATACGGCGCAACGAATGGCTGTTGGGGTATCTTCGATCGTGATGGTAATTCCACCCTGATGGGTGAATTTGAGAGCGTTCGACAGGAGATTGGTGAGCACCTGAATCGTTTTATCGCGATCAATAAATAAGCTGACAGGGCGCGCGGGCGCTTCTACTCCCAGACGGAGCCCGCGTTCGGTCGCCAGGGAGTCAAAATGAGAGACCGTTTCTTTCACTAGACCTACAAAATCAACCGTTTCTCGACGCAACGCCAATTTGCCTGCTTCGATCTTGGAAATGTCCAACACATCGGTAATCATGCGTTTGAGGCGGTCGATCCCCATGAGCGCCACCGTCAGCGCACGCTTCTGCTCCTCATTGACCGTACCGCGTAGGCCTTCCAGAACCTGAGAAATGCCTTCGCGAATGTAGGTCATGGGTGTGCGCAGTTCATGCGAGACCGTGCTGACAAATTCGTTCTTGAGTTCTTCCAGGCGTTTCTTCTGGGTCATGTCATGGAAATAGACGCACAGCGCCTCCCCGGTTTCGTGAGCCAGAGGAACAGCTGTAAATTCGATCGGGATGGTGCGGCCTTGCTTAGAAACGTGCGTGAGCTCCAGAGCCACCGATCCCTGTTGATGGACATCTTTCCAGAGTTGCTTCCAGAGTGACGGGTCGAGGTCCGGGGTGATGTCAAAAATGGAAAGTTTCAGGAGATCGTCTAGGCCCCATTCCAGCGTTTGCAGCGCGGCGGGGTTGGCATAAAGAAGCCGCCCTTCCGCGGTGGTCCACAACACTGGTTCCGCGCTTCGGTTGAGGGTCTGGCGGGCGAGTGCGCCGTGGTCGATCATAGGAATTAGGTTTTGTGCCGTTGAGAAAAGAGCTCGGCGAGCGTTTTGGCTCTTTGGTGGTAGGCGCCCACATCTGCTGCAGGAAGTGCCTTGGAGTCGATCACAAGACCAAGCCAATACACGATGTCATCGAGGTCGCTTTTGACAGAATGAATTTCCTGAATAAAATGGGTCTGTGTGTCCATGTGGAGGGAATTTTCGTAATGGGCAATGGCCGAAGTCCCGTAGCGCGTAATCTGCGCGCCCATAATCTGACCACTGTCCGTTTTTGGGATACGCTGGGCCCACTGCACCAGATCGCGGATGAATTCTTTGATTTGCTGTCGTGTTTCCGGGGCATGAAAGACATTGGCGGAATGACGAACGGCCAGCATTTTATCGATGCACTTGAGTAGAACATCCCATTCCCAGGGTTTGACGATATATTCATCCGCCCCACACTTGAGACCATACCAACCCTGGACGTCCTGGGAACAGCCGGTCAGCATGATAATGGGAATGGTGAGGGTTTTGGGGTTGGTACGCAGTCGGCGGCAGACCTCGAAACCGTCTACTTTGGGTAATCGGATGTCTAAAATAACCAGATCCGGTATGTTGCGTTGGGTCAGGTCGATGCCCGATTCGCCGTCTTCCGATTCCAGGATCTCGTGATGTAACTTCTTCAGGCGAGTCCGCAGCATCTCGCGGCAATTAACGTCATCTTCAATAATCAAAATTTTGGCCATAGCCCTACCTATATAGGGTCAAAATAAGCCCTCTGCAAGTAGAAAATAGACCTAAAAAACGCTCAAAAACGTCGCTAACACATGCCCGGGATGACGTCATTTGTTAAAATAGCCTTATGCAAATTATTGGTGGAAGTGCGAAAAAGCGGCGATTAAAGACCCCTGCGGAGAGCCAGGGTGTTCGGCCCATCCTGGCCCGGATCAAAAAATCCCTCTTTGATATCCTGCGACCTCGGATGGAAGGGTGTGTATTCCTGGATTTGTTCGCCGGGTCGGGATCGGTCGGACTGGAAGCGCTGTCCCGAGGGGCCTCACGTGTCACATTTGTCGATAAGAACCCCAATTGTCTGACGGTGATTCGCCGAAACCTTTCCACGCTTGGTTTTTTTGAACGCGCCCGGCTGGTCCGCGCGGATTCGACGCGCGATTTAACCGTAGCGGGCGGGCCGTTTGATCTCATTTTTATGGGGCCGCCCTATCACGATGAAAAGTGGAATGCCCTGCATCTCACGCAGCCGGCCCTCGAAGCGATCTATCGCGCCAAAATTCTAAAAGAAGGCGGTTGGGTGATCGGCCAGCACCATGCCAAAGAAAAAGCGGTGGATAGCCCGAACTGGACGCTGTTCCGCCAGGAATCCTACGGCGACACGCGGGTGTCGTTTTTTGTTCCATCAACACAACGGAAGGTGCTTGTATGAGCGGCCCCCTCGTCATTAAATACGGTGGCAGTCTTCTGGAAGATCTTGTGCATCGCGAAGCTTTTCTGAAGAATGTAGCCGCGTTATCGAAAATACGCCCGCTGATTCTTGTGCATGGCGGGGGAAAAGAGATTTCCAGGCAGATGGAAGCGGCCGGCATTAAACCGCGATTCGTCAACGGTAGACGTTTTACGGACGCTGATACGATGCGTGTGGTGGAAGAAGCACTTTCGGGTTTGAATAAACATCTGGTCACTCAATTGGTTTCTGATGGTGCCGATGCGAAAGGGTTTTCCGGTAAAACACTCGCCTTGGTGCGCGCGCGAGTGATTTCGCAGGAGTTAGGGCTTGTCGGAGAACCCGAGGCGGTCAATGAAGCGGGATTAAAAACCATCATTAGTCAGACACGGCTCCCTGTTTTTTATTCGGTTGCAGGGGATTCGAAAGGCCAGTCGCTCAATATCAACGCCGATGATTTTGCTCTGGCCATTGCGATGGCGTGCCGATCGACACGACTTATTTTTCTGACAGATACCGGAGCCATTTTGGATAAACAGAAGAACCCGATCCCTGCCATTGAGTCCGGGGATGTGGAATCGTTGATTGCGGATGGTACGATTACAGGCGGCATGATGATAAAAGCCCGTGCTTGTGTTGAAGCGCTGCGCAAAGGCGTGGGCCGTGTCGACATCTGCAAAGGCATCGCCTCGCTATTAAATCCATCGCACCCTCTCGAAGGGACGAGCTTCGTTTTATGACCATACAGGAACTGACAAACAAACATATTTTCTATACCTACCGACGCTATCCGATCACCGTGAAAAAGGCGAAGGGCAGCTGGGTGTGGGACGACAAAGGGAAGAAATATCTCGATTTCTTCTCGGGGCTCGCCGTTTCTGGGATCGGCCACAACCTCGACCCTGTGGTGAAAGCGATCACGGAACAAGCGAAGAAATTTATCCACGTCTCCAATTACTACTACAGCGAGCCGCAGGCGAGGCTGGCGGAGCAGCTGTGCAAGCGATCATTTGCCGATCGAGTATTCTTCTGTAACTCCGGGACCGAAGCCAACGAGCTCGCCCTTAAGTTGGGGCGACGTTTTGGGTCCAAGCAGGGCCGGTTTGAGACGATCGTTTTTGAAAACGGCTTCCATGGCCGAACCTTTGGTGCTCTCTCAGCAACAGCGCAGCCGAAGTTTCATGAAGGCTTTGGACCGATGCTCCCTGGTTTTTCCGTAGCCAAAGTCAACGATTTAGAGTCTGTAAAGCGGCAAATCAGCGATAAAACCGCTGCCATCTTGATCGAACCTATTCAAGGCGAGGGGGGGATAAATCCCTCAACTCCAGAATTTTTAAAGGGCTTGCGTCAGCTTGCCGATGAAAAGGGATTGCTTCTTATTTTTGACGGCGTTCAGTGCAGTCTAGGCCGAACGGGAGATCTCTTTAGTTATCAAACGCTGGGCGTGACTCCAGATATTTTGACACTCGCTAAAGGACTCGGCGGGGGAATGCCGATCGGTGCGGTCTTGGCGACCGAAAAGGTAGCTAGCTGCATTGGTCCGGGTGACCACGGCTCGACCTTTGGCGGGAATCCCGTCTCCTGTGCGGCCGCTTTGGCGGTTCTTAAGCTCCTTTCACCGTCTTTTTTAGCTCGGGTCAAAAAAGAATCGATCCTTTTAAAGAAAGAACTCCAGACCATCGCCGATGCGAACCCGCTTGTGAAAGAATTTCGGGGAACTGGTTACATGTTGGGGATGGAACTCAAAGTTCCTGGTGCTGACTACGTCACTGCCGCCCGCGAGCGGGGACTACTCATCAATTGCACCCAAAATACCGTTTTGCGCTTCCTTCCTCCCTTGGCGCTTACTGCGTCCGAGCGAGCCTTCGCCATCAAGACCCTTCGTCATATTCTCAAACCCTAATGCATCTTATTTAATGGGAGTGATGAAGAAGCATCGACCTCCTCTACTTCTTCTCGCAATAGCGGCTGGGCTCTACGGGCTGGCGCTCTTCCGGTTTTATGTCGGGTCATTTAACGATGATGGCGTTTATGTTCTTGGGGCGAAAGCACTCCTTCAGGGCCATTACGGACAACTGAATCTACCGGATCATCCTCCACTGACGCTGTATCCTCCCGGTTTTCCCTTGTTGCTTGCGCCCATTTTATGGGCTGTCGAGCCAGCCTGGGCATGGCTCAAAATTGTTCCCTTTCTTCTGACGCTGGGGTCCAGTGTTCTTCTCTGGAAAGTCTTTGAACCCTGGCTGTCCTACCGCAAACGCCTCCTTCTGGTTGGGCTTTATGCTTTGCATCCCATTACCGTCGGATTGTCGGGTACGCTGATGTCCGAATCCTGTGCACTTTTTGCAGTATTAGCCCTCTTATGGGCACTTCAACATATCAACGAGCAATCTCCATGGATGCCGATCGGAGGTGTAGGGCTTCTGTTGGGGTGGGCCACGCTCATTCGTGCCGATACGGTGAGTTTATTCCCTAGCCTTCTCATCGCAGTAGTTTATTTTCGGAAATGGCGATCGTGGGGCGTCTCGCTCTGCATTGGAACCTCAGTCTGGGGAATATATGTACTGCGCAATCTCTATGCCGCGCATTCGGCGACGGGCTATTCGCTGTATTGGAAAGGCATGCTGCCGTATCTCACGGGCAGCATAGATCATTATGCGCATTGGATCCATCACGCGGCGCGCATGATTGTCATGCTTTTTTGTGGGTACCTTTTTGCCTGGAGTCCTTCCGAGCACGTACTCGTTTTCGCGCTGCAAGGAGGGGTGTCGCTTGTGTGTATGGGGGTTGCGCTTAGAGGTGTCCGGCGGTTTGTGCAGGCGGAAAGCCCGGAAATGGCACCTCTGCTGCTGCTCTCGATGTATGTTTTCTTCTACTTTTTAATTCATGCGATGTGGCTGTCCTGGGACGAACGTTATTTCCTGCCAATTTTCCCTTTTGTATGGGCGATGGTGCTTCGCGGAGTGGAGATCCCGGCATCCGCGAAGTCTTGTCGTCAAGCGTTCGTGGGCATTGTTCTGGGGACCATCGGCCTCTCATATTTTGCGCAAAATGTGGAGGCCGTATATGACACGTTTCACCGTCAAACAAATTTGCTCCCGCATGCGACTTACAGTTGGATGCGCGAACACGTACCCGCCGATGCATTGATGCTGGCTTCCGGTCCTGCCGTCGTCACGCTCTATACCCAGCGCTTCGCGACATTGGACGTTGCTGCGCGTGATGCTGAAGAGTTTCGTTACCAGTTGCTCAAAAAGCATATTCGCTACGTTCTGTTTCATCCGGCGCAATATTGTTCGATATGGATCCCCTACCATGACCCCAATCAGCTCTGGGTTCGGCGCGCGAGGTGGGTGTCTTCGTCGCCTGATGCCTTCCAGAAGGTCTATGCGAACTCGGCTGAAGAGCGGGTGATCTATCGGGTTTCTGATGCTCCCCAGTATCTCAAGGCCTACGAACTCTACTTGTCTGCGTTGGCCGATTTCCAGAGCGCTCTGCCGGCTCTGGGGTTTTCGAAATTGCGGGAATCATTAGTTTTATATCCTGCTCTGGCGTCTGCTTTGAATGCCTACGCAATACAGACCCTATTGTCACCCTCCCCCGATCTGTCTCTGGCGGAGTCGAAACTTCGCCAAGCTCTGCGCGTGCTCCCAGACTCGCCCATCGTGCTGCTCAATCTGGCGCGTGTCTATGAGCGGAAAAAACAAAGAGAGTTAGCACAGCAGTTTTGCCGCCGGGCGCTCGAGGCCATCCAACAAACGGGTGATTTTCAATCGTTACGCCCTCGAATTGAGCAAGAATGTCATTTTGACTCTATAAATCCGAATAAAATATAATCTCGCAGACGTAAATCCTCTCAAAAAGCAGGTCAATCATCATGCAAGTGAAGAAAGTTGTTGTCGCCTACTCCGGCGGGCTGGATACCTCCGTCATTTTGCGCTGGGTGAAGGAAAAATACCACGCCGAAGTGGTGGCGTGCGCCATCGATGTCGGCCAGGCGTCCGAAACCACAGGTATTAAAAAGAAAGCCCTCACCACCGGGGCCTCTAAAGCCTATTTAATTGATGCGCGTAAAGAGTTTGTGACCGACTTTATCTGGCCGACGCTTCAGGCCCAGGCCATGTATGAAGGGAAATATCTGCTGGGCACGTCCATTGCTCGCCCAGTCATCGCGAAGAAAGTGGTCGACATCGCCAAAAAAGAAGGCGCGGATGCTGTGTGTCATGGGGCAACCGGCAAAGGCAACGATCAAGTTCGCTTTGAGCTGGCGTTTAAAGCGCTTATGCCACACGTGAAGATCATTGCCCCTTGGCGCGAGTGGGAAATGAAATCGCGCGAAGACGAAATCGATTACGCGATTCGGCATGGGATTCCTGTTCCGGTGACGAAAAAGAAAAACTATTCGACCGACCGCAACCTCTGGCACATGAGCTTTGAGGGGGGTGTTCTGGAAAGCCCAAACAATGCGCCGCTGCGCGATATGTTCGTGCTGACGCAGGATCCAGAGAAAGCGCCGAATAAGCCGGAAATGATCACGATCGATTTCGATAAGGGAGTGCCGACCCGCGTGAACGGAAAGAAGCTCGGCCCGGTGGAAATCATCGAGACGCTGAATACCTTGGGTGGCAAGCACGGCATCGGCCGCTGCGATATGGTAGAAAACCGCCTCGTCGGCATGAAGTCCCGCGGCGTCTACGAAGCGCCGGGAGCGACCATTCTGTATGCTGCGCATCGTGAGCTCGAAGCCCTCGTGCTCGACCGCGAAACCTTGCATGCCAAACTGCAAATTGCGCCGGAAATGGGCAAGCTGATTTACAACGGCCTCTGGTTTACGCCCTACCGCGAAGCCCTCTCTGCATTTGTGACCTACACGCAGCGCAAGGTGACGGGAACCGTGCGACTTAAACTTTACAAAGGCAGTGTCATCATCGATGGCCGCACGTCTCCCCATTCGCTCTACTGGGAAGAGCTCGCGACGTTTGGTGCCGATGCTGTATATAACCAACGGGACGCCGAAGGGTTTATCAATCTCTACGGCCTTCCGGTGAAGGTGCAGGCACTCCTGCAAGGGACTAAAAAGTGAACCCTCAATCGTTTATTGCCTCGCTCTCGTACGATGTCCGGCTTGCCCCTTATGACATTCAAGGGAGTCTGGCCCATGCGAAGATGCTCTCCAAATGCAGAATCATTCCCGCCAAAGATGCGGCGAAGATTATTCGGGGCCTCGAAGCGATCGCGCGTGATTTGATGCGGGGGAAAAAGCTTCCGCAGGAAGAGGACATTCATTTCGCTATTGAACGGGAGTTGATCCGACGCATCGGCCCGGTCGGGGGGAAGCTGCACACCGCACGCAGCCGCAATGACCAGATTGCGCTCGACTTGCGGCTTTATCTGCGCGACCAGGTGAAATTGATCGTCGCGGAATGTGAGCGTCTTCAGAAAGCGATCGTTTATACCGCGGAGAAACATTTCGATGTCGTGATGCCGGGTTTTACGCATGTGCAGCATGCGCAACCGGTACTGTTCAGCCATCACTTGCTCGCCTACGCCTGGATGTTGGAGCGTGACAAGGGGCGCTTACGCGATGCCTGGAAGCGTGCCGATGAAATGCCCCTCGGCAGTGCGGCGCTCGCGGGCACATCCTTCCCGATCGATCGGCGCTATGTGGCGAAGCTTCTGGGTTTCTCGCGCGTGACGGCCAATTCCATCGATACGGTATCCGATCGCGACTTCTTGGTCGAGTTTTGTTCGGCCGCCGCGCTTGCGATCATGCATCTCTCGCGTCTCTCCGAAGAACTCATTCTTTGGTCTAGCTCCGAGTTCAATATGATTCGTCTGGAAACAGAATTTACATCCGGTTCGTCCATCATGCCGCAGAAGCGTAACCCGGACGTCGCTGAGATCATCCGAGGAGAGTCGGGCCGCATCTATGGAAATCTCGTCGCACTGCTCACAATGCTGAAGGGATTGCCGCTCTCGTATAACCGCGATCTGCAGGAAGACAAACCGCCGTTCTTTGATACCGTTGACACGCTTCAGGGCTGTTTGGCCGTGGCAGGGCCGATGATCGCTACCATGGCGCTTAAAACCGAACGCATGCGCGCGCTCTGTGACAAAGGCTTCCTTGCCGCTACGGAACTGGCGGACTATTTGACCGAGCAGGGTGTCCCTTTCCGCACGGCACACGGTGTGGTGAAACGCATCGTGGCCTACTGCGAAACACAGCATATCCGACTCGATGAGCTGACGCAGGAAGAATTGGAACGCTTTGATCCAAAGCTCGGTGCGGGTGCGCTGAAGGTGCTTTCCATCGACCAGGTTGTTCATGTGAAGGATTCCGAAGGCGGCACATCGCCCCGCCGGGTCCGCCAACAGATTGCCCAACTGAAGAAACTCCTGAAATAATTATGAAACTGTTTCGTGCAGGAATCACCGCTGTGTTTCTTTGCTCCACTGTGAACGCAGCGGAATTTTTGCCCGACCGCACGCTGACACTTGATGACAGCGTGAAGCTTGCGCTAAACAATTCCCAGTCCGTGCTCTCTTCTCGTGAAGACGAAACGATCGCGCTGCAACGTGTGCGTGAGTCGGAGTCGCTCTTCTTTCCCAAGCTGGATTTAAATGCCAACTGGAGTAAGTTTCGCGTCGAAGGAGCGACGCCACTCATGCTGCAGCCTGCGCTGGGGCCGACGCTTGTACCGGACAGCCCGAGACAAAACTTTTACACTGCGCGTGCCAATATTTATCAGACCGTGTATGAAGGCGGGCGTTCTCGTAATGTCTGGCGCCAGGCGCGTATCTCGTATGAGCGCGCACGCTCTATTCAAGAGTCCTTGACCCAGCAAGTCACCGGCAATGCCAAGACCGCGTATTACGACCTTCTTTTTGCGCAAGAGCGAGTTCGCGGGACCCAGCAAGCGATGGATACGGTGAAGAAAATGATTCCTCAGAGTGAGTCTTTGTCGATCAATGACCGCATTCAGTTGGAATCGGAGCTATCGCAGCTGCGCGCGGATGTTGCGGCGGCCAAACTCAAAGAAGGGGAAGTCGAACTCGCGTATCTTCATACCTTGAATTTGGAATTGAATACGACGGTGCTTTTGAAAGGGGAGCTGTCGACCAATCCCGTCGAGCTTGATCTTCAAAAGATGCTCGCCTGGGCGACCCAATACCGAACGGAATTGCGCCAGACCGAATATCAGGAAGAGCTCGATGCTTTGGGAATTAACCTTTCGCTGGCGGAGCGTACGCCGACGGTCGCTTTTGGGGCTTCCTATGAACGCTCAGGCAACGACTTGGATGTGCTGACCTCCAATTGGGCGGGCACGCTCAACGTTAATTTGCCTGTATCGATCTCCGATTTTGTGTACGGGTGGGCCAAAGTGAAAGAGCGCCGAGCCCAGTACCGCCAGGCCACGCTCAAACACGTGGAAACGGCCGATCAAATCCAATGGCAAGTCCGCCAAGCGTATCTTCGATACCGGTACTGGCAGGATGAGTTGGCTTCCCGCGAACAAGACATGCGTCGCATGCAGTCGCTTGTGGACTCTGCACGACGCGAAAAGGGCCGTCTGGTAGAGCGCGTCAAAGCCGAGCGCCTCTGGCTGGATAACCAGCTTCGCTACAAAGAGGCCGTCCACGGTCAGCTCGTTGCCTTGGCCACGCTGGAACGTGCCGTCGGTCACAGCCTCGACAACAACTAACTCTCACGTTGTCATAATTTATGTTTCGCAGAATCCTCATCGTCTTTATTTCCTTTTTCTTGGCAT
>CAZDML010000046.1:0-14470 GCA_964506645.1 uncultured Elusimicrobia bacterium
TTTTGAGCTACGTGTCCTTTTCTACGGAAGTGGATACCCATAAAATTTTGGCAGAAGCCCTGAACCTCGGCAAACGCGTACTTGTTCCTGTCACCAGTGAGAAAGATTTGCTGGTTTCGGAATTACTCCACATGGGAGACATGGGTCCTGGGCCATTCCAAGGAATTTATGAGCCGACGCCCGAATTTCGCAAGATGGCTGATGCGAGTGAAGCCGAGATTGTTTTGGTTCCTGGTCTTGCCTTTGATCGTTCGGGAGGCCGAGTGGGGTTTGGTGGGGGATATTTTGATCAACTGCTTTTAAAAACGCCGCGTGCTGTGAAAGTGGCCCTCGCCTTTTCAGAACAGATGAGTTCGACGCTTCTCCCTCTCGAACCGCATGACGTCAAAATGAACTTCATCATTACGGAAAAAGAGGTCATCTCCCTTTGAAGATCCTATTTTTTGGCGATGTTATCGGTCGTGCAGGCCGCGAAGGCTTGCTTCGCGTGTTCCTAAAGCTCAAGGAACAGCATAGACCTGATTTTGTTGTGGTGAATGCGGAGAACGCGGCTCACGGCCGAGGCCTCACACCCAAGATTGCTCAAGAGCTGTGGGCCATGGGCGTCAATGTGCTCACAATGGGCAATCACACCTTTGATAAGAAAGATATTCTCCCGCTGATGGATGACCCGCGTATGATTCGGCCGGCGAATTACCCCGCTGCTGTTCCTGGACATGGATATGGAATATTTCAAACAGCGTCAGGTGCTTCGGTGGCTGTTCTTCAGCTCATGGGGCGGATCTACATGCCGTTGACCGATTGCCCCTTCCAGCTTGCCGATAAGGTTCTGCCCGAGCTTCGGACGAAGACAAAGGTCATTTTAGTGGATGTGCATGCAGAGATCACCGCTGAAAAAGCAGCCATGGCCTGGCATTTAGACGGCCGCGTGAGCGCTGTGCTGGGAACCCATACCCATGTCCAAACAGCCGATGAGCGTGTATTGCCGGGGGGAACTGCCTTTTTAACGGACGCCGGCGCCTGCGGCCCACTGAACGGCATCATCGGCGCTGATGTGAAGGCCGCAACCCATCGTTTCTTAACCGGACTCCATGTGCCGCTCTCCGTTGCCGAAGGCGACGCTATGATCTGCGGCTGTGCGATCGATATTGATGAAAACACGGGCCATGCCCGCTCGATCGAACGTATCCGTGAGCTCGTTTCGCTGCCCGCCACGCTCTCCGAAGACAAATAACGTACAATGAGCAAAGTTTAATCAGAAAAAAGAGGACTATCTATCATGATGCCTGAACCTTTACATAGCTATTTCCAATCGCGCTCGAAGCTGGCTGAACAGGCTTTGAACCATTACATGGATACCACAGCCCAGCAACCGGAAATCATCCATGAATCAATGCGATATTCTATTTTTGCTGGTGGGAAACGTCTGCGTCCTGTGCTCGTTTTGGCGGCTGCAGAATGCTGCGGAAAAAGACCTGAAATTGCCCTGCCGACTGCCGCGGCCATGGAGTTGATTCACACCTATTCCTTGGTCCATGACGATCTGCCAGCAATGGATGATGACGACCTGCGTCGGGGCCGTCCGACCAACCACAAAGTCTATGGGGATGCTATCGCCATTTTGGCTGGAGATGCCCTTCTGACCAAGGCTTTCGAAATTATTGCGAAAAATGCTAAAATACGTGGCGTTAATGCCTCTTCCATACCCGAAGTTGTACGCCTTATTGCTCACGGGTCCGGAACGTTCGGAATGATCGGCGGGCAGGTGGTCGACATCCAAATGGAAGGGGGGAAATGGCGTCAAGCGAAGGCAGGTCGAGGCCTCGGTGATGCTGCACACGTCTTATCCTACATACATCGGCACAAAACCGCCGCTTTGATTCGCACCAGCCTGGAAGCCGGTGCGGTTCTCGCAGGAGCACCCGCGAGCAAAGTGGCGTGTTTTAGTCAGTATGGGGAAAAAATTGGCCTTGCCTTCCAGATTGCAGACGATATTCTGGACATCGTGGCTGATAAAAAGAAACTGGGAAAGCGCGGCAGCGACCGCGAGAACCAGAAATTGACGTATCCGGCCATTTATGGCCTAGCAGAATCTAAGAAAAAAGCAGAACAGCTTGTTGAAGAAGCCAAAGACGCCCTAAAGCCCTTTGGAAAACGGGCCCAAGTGCTGAAACAATTGGCCAACTATATTATTGAGCGAGACCATTAATCTCTAGGAGACCCACACCCATGGCAATACTGGAACAGATTCGAGACCCCCGAGACCTCCGCATGCTGAAGCGCGATGTGCTGCCTCAACTTGCCAAGGAAATGCGCCAGCGCATTCTGGACACCGTGTCCAAAAAGGGCGGTCACCTCGGCTCTTCCCTGGGTGCAACAGAACTCACCATTGCGCTCCACTATGTGTTTAACACGCCAACCGATAAGATCGTTTGGGATACCGGACATCAAACCTACGGTCATAAGCTTCTCACAGGCCGACAGGATCGTTTCGACACCATTCGACAGCAGAACGGTCTTTCGGGCTTCCTAAAACGCGATGAATCCCCCTACGATGCTTTCGGCGCAGGCCACGCATCGACCGCCATCTCCTCGGCTCTCGGCATGGCCGTGGCGCGTGATCAACAAAAGGGGGACAACCGCGTGGTCGCTATCGTGAGCGACGGCTGTATGACAGGCGGTATGTGTTACGAAGCGCTTCAGAACGCCGGCCATATCGGTACCGATATGCTCGTGATTCTGAACGATAATGAAATGTTCATTTCTAATCGCGTTGGAGCGCTCGGCGCCTATCTCGCAAAACTTCTCACCGGCGGGCTCGCTAAGAAGCTCGAGAATGAGGTCGAGAAATTCCTGAAACGCATCCAATTTTACGGCGCTGGCCTTCTTCGCGTGGCGAAACGTATGCGCGTGCTGCTTTTCCCGGGCATGCTCTTTGAAGAATTGGGCTTCTCCTATTTCGGTCCGGTTGACGGACATGATGTGGAACGCTTGATTGAAGTTCTTGAGAACATCAAAAAACTCAAGGGGCCGGTGCTTCTCCACATCGTCACGAAGAAAGGCAAAGGCTATGAATACGCGGAAAAAGATCCCTACACATGGCACGGCCCTGGGAAGTTTGATGTGTCGACCGGCACGATGGTGAAACCTGCGCCGGCCGCTCCGAGCTATACAAAAGTTTTTGGTGAATCGCTTGTTAAATTAGCGAAGGCCGATCGCCGCATTGTGGCCATCACTGGCGCGATGCCGGAAGGAACAGGCACCGACATGATGCGTGACGAGATTCCTTCCCGCTATTATGACGTGGGATTAGCCGAAGAACATGCGGTGACCTTTGCTGCGGGTCTTGCCTGCGAAGGGATTAAGCCGGTCTGTGCGATTTATTCAACCTTCTTACAGCGTGGATATGACCAAATGGAACACGATGTGGCGCTCCAGAAATTGCCGGTCGTTTTTGCCTTGGACCGCGCCGGTCTCGTCGGAGAAGACGGTCCTACGCACCACGGCGTATTCGACTTTGCTTATACCCGCATGATCCCGAACTTCACGATCATGGCACCGATGGATGAAAACGAACTTCAGCACATGATGAAGACCGCGTTCGCTTTGAATGCCCCCGTGATGCTGCGTTATCCACGCGGTTCTGGAGAGGGTGTCCCGATGGACAGCGAAATGAAGATCCTCCCAGTCGGGAAGGGCCAGATTCTCAAAGAAGGACACGATGTTTACATCCTAGCGATTGGCGCCACCGTTCATCCTTCGCTTCGTGCGGCGGCACTTCTTGAAAAAGAAGGCATTTCAGCGGGCGTCGTGAATATGCGCTTTGTAAAGCCGATCGACACGGAACTTCTTCAGCAGCTGCGTAAGCAGACGGCCAACTTCGTGACCGTGGAAGAACACGTGCTCGCGGGCGGCTTTGGCAGTGCAGTCATGGAAGCGATGGAAGGCACCGCCATGAACATTAAGCGGCTCGGCATCCCCGACAAATTCGTTGAACATGGCCCACAGAATGTCCTGCGCGACATGGTCGGACTCTCCGCGGAGAAAATCGCAGCAACCACTCGCGAATTCGTCCGTCAGGGTGCGTCTCGAGCTTCCGTTAGCGTCTAACCTACTCCCGTGCCCGATAAAATCCGCATTGACCAGGCTGTGGTCGAGCGCGGCTGGGCAGACTCCTTACACAAGGCACAAGCGCTGGTGATGGCTGGCCGGGTGAAACACCTCGGACTTCCTGTGACACAAAGCGGAACGCTCATTGCCGATCCCCAGCAATTAGAACTCGCAACAGGTGCACGCTACGTCTCGCGTGGTGGGGATAAATTGGCTGGTGCACTCGATAGCCTCAAGGTTTCTCCGGAAGGCCGTTTATGCCTCGATATCGGGTCATCGACGGGAGGATTTACCGATTGCTTGCTCCAGGCGGGTGCACGGATGGTATGGTGTGTGGACGTCGGCGCGAATTTGCTGCATGAGAAACTTCGAAAAGATCTTCGTGTGAAGCCGTTTGAAAAAACGCATATTCGTGACTTCAAGCCCGAACGATTTTCAGAACCTCCAAGCCTTATCACGATTGATGTATCGTTTATCTCGCTAACCCAAGTGCTCCCCTTCGCTTGGAATTTGCTCAAAGCGCAAGGCGAGGTGCTGGCGCTGGTAAAGCCCCAATTTGAAGCCTCGCCAAAGGATGCGCCCGGAGGCGTCGTCAAAGAGGAAGAGGTCCGTCTTGGAATCATCCTTGAGATGGTAAACAAAGCAAAGGAAATTGGATTTAACGTGCTTGGAAAAGTCGATTCCGTGTTAGAAGGGCCCAAAGGCAACCGCGAAGCATTCCTTCATTTAAGAAAACCATGAGCAAGGGCGTTTACGACCACAAAACGATCGAAGCGAAGTGGCAGTCCGAATGGGCTAGCCGCAAAAGTTTTTCCGCCGCAGATCCCGTCAAAAGCAATAAACCACACTATTACTGCTTAGAAATGTTCCCGTATCCCTCGGGAAATCTTCACATGGGACATGTACGGAACTACTCCATTGGCGATGTCGTCGCTCGCTATCACCGCATGAAAGGGGAAAATGTTCTCCACCCGATCGGCTGGGATGCATTCGGTTTGCCCGCCGAAAATGCCGCGATAAAGAATAAAGTCCATCCCGAAATGTGGACCCGTAAAAATATCGAAGTCATGCGAGGGCAACTCAAGGCCCTCGGCATTGCCTACGACTGGGATCGTGAATTTGCAACATGCGATAAAGAGTACTACCGCTGGAATCAGTGGTTTTTCATTCAGTTCTACAAGAACGGGCTGGTCTATAAGAAAAAAGCATCCGTAAACTGGTGTCCCTCATGCCAAACCGTCTTGGCCAACGAACAAGTTTCGGCATCAGGTCAGTGCTGGCGTTGCGATTCCGTTGTACAACAAAAGGAACTGGAACAATGGTTTATTAAGATCACCCAATATGCCGAGCAGCTCTTGAAAGATCACGACCTCCTCCGCGGGAAGTGGCCGGACGAAGTTCTCACGATGCAGGCCCATTGGCTCGGACGGTCGGATGGGGCAGAGGTCCAGTTCCAGATTCAAGGTCAATCCGAATCGCTCACGGTGTTCACGACGCGTCCAGACACACTCTTTGGCGCCACCTTCCTGGCGCTCTCTCCTGAACATCCCTTTGCACAAAAGAACGCCCCTCCCGCTCTGAAAGCGCAGTTGCAGTCGCTGGTCGAACTCCAGCGCACACGCAAACGTGAACGCACAGAAGCGACGGACAAGAATGGCTTCTTCCTTGGCGTCAATGCAATTAATCCCGTCAATGGGAAATCCATTCCGATATGGATCGCTGATTATGTTCTTAGCGATTACGGAACTGGGGCAATCATGGCTGTTCCTGCACATGATCAGCGTGATTTTGAATTTGCGAAAAAATACGACATTCCAATTGTTTTAGTTATTCAACATCCCACGGCAGCCTTGCCTCTTAAATTAGAGCGTGCGTATGAAGATGAAGGAGTTTTATGGGAATCGGGTGAATTTACAGGTCTCCCTTCTACGGAGAGCAAGGCCAAGGTCTCGAAATGGTTAGAACAGAAGGGAAAAGGCAAGGCCACTGTTACATTCAAGCTACGCGACTGGCTTGTTTCTCGCCAGCGCTACTGGGGCACCCCAATCCCCATGCTTAACTGTCCGAAATGTGGCCTGCTTCCAGAATCTGAAGACAAATTGCCCGTCGAGCTGCCTAAAGACGTCGAATTTACCGGAATGGGTGAATCGCCTCTTAAGAAATCAGCGTCCTTTGCCAATGCCGTTTGCCCGACATGTGGGGGAAAGGCTCAGCGTGAGACCGATACCATGGACACCTTTGTCGACTCCTCCTGGTATTACTCTCGCTATACAGATGCCCGCAACAGTCAAAAACCATTTGATCCAGCCTTGGCCAAAGCCTGGCTGCCTGCCAATCAATACATCGGCGGTATCGAGCATGCCTGTATGCACCTCATTTACTCGCGTTTCTGGCACAAAGCGATGCGTGATCTCGGACTTGTGAGTTGTGCGGAGCCGTTTGAGCGGCTGCTCGCCCAGGGCATGGTCACGCTGGGTGGTTCTGCCATGTCAAAGTCACGGGGTAACGTGATAGACCCGAACTCGATTATCGAAAAGTACGGAGCAGATACTGCCCGGCTGTTCATCTTGTTTGCTGCACCTCCTGAAAAGCAGTTGGAATGGTCTGACGCCGGGGTTGAAGGCGCGTGGCGCTTCTTAAACCGTGTTTGGCGGCTGGTGGAGAACATTAACGCCGTCATTCCGGCAAAAGCCGGAATCCAGAAGGATCTAGACCCCGGCCTACGCCGGGGCGACATCACTCCCGTCCAAAAAGAGCTTTTACGCAAGCAGCATTGGGCCATTCACAAAGTCACGCATGACTTTGGGGATCATATTCAGATCAATACGGCCATTGCCGCCGTCATGGAACTGGTGAACGTGCTGTATCAATACCCCGCATTGGGGGATTCCTATTCCTTGGCAGCGGTGGCGACAACCGTCCAACTCTTGTCGCCCATTGCACCCCATTTGATGGAAGAGCTCTGGCAGCTTTTAGGCAAGCAAGGGCTTGCTTCCGAGTCCGCGTGGCCGCTCGCAGATCCGAAATGGCTGACCTCAGACTCCGTCGAAGTCGTGATTCAGATAAATGGTAAACTACGCTCACGTTTAGAAGTCGCTCCTGGGACAGCCAAAGACACACTCGAAAAGACGGCACTGGCAGATCCCAAGGTCCAAGAAGCCATGGCGGGCCGATCCGTTGCTAAAGTCATTATCGTTCCCGATAAACTCGTGAACATCGTGGTCAAATAACGAGGCTTTATGAAAAAATCTCCTTCCATCCTTTTCGCAGCAGCTGCTCTCGCCCTCACAGGCTGTCAGAAGTACTACTACAATCCAGCACCTCAAGTACTCCCAGCCCATATTCAAAAAATTGCCGTTCGCGCCTTTGCCAACCATACCCAGCAGTACGGTCTGGAAGACAAACTTACGCTTGCGACTCAATCTGAATTTAACCGGGATGGCCGTTTCCAAATCACCGCGGAAGAGCAAGCCGACGGGGTTGTGATCGGGGACATTACTCGCTATATCCTCGAGCCTCTCAGCTACGACGTTAATCATGTGCCGACCCAGTACAAACTATGGATTCTGGTTGATGTGACCTTCTACGATAAAGTGAAGAATCAGAGCCTTTGGAAAGAGCCCAACATGTCAGCTGAAATCCGATATTACGTGGCTTCGTCCGGTCTTCCGGGCGCTCTAACCGAAGAAGAAGCGCGGGAAACACTCTGGGATCAGCTGTCCAAAGACATCCGAATCCGTACTTTTGAAGGGTTTGGTACTGTCACAGGAGCCTCGGATAAAGCGGTACCCAAATCTTCTCCAACACCCGATACAACGACGAACCCGATGAACCCAGGTAGTTTCTCGCCACCTCCGGGCCCTGGGGATGCCTATCCGCCCACGCAAAAGCTGCAAGCCCCCTACTAGTCATGAGCGCACTGCCCGCGAAAGCAGATGACCTTTTCGCGAGCTGGTCTAAAAACCAGTGGAAGTCTCTCTATCTCTTTAGTGGAGTGGAAGACTTTCTTATTCAGGAAGCACTCGAACGTTATCGAGCTCACTGGCTGAGTGCCCCAGACGCCTCGCTCAACCATGACCGTATGGATGGAGAAGACCATACCGCGAGTGAAATCCTAAGTGCCTGTCAAACTGTTCCCTTTCTCAGTGACCACCGCGTCGTTGAAGTGCGCAATGTCTCCAAACTTCCTGCAAAAGCGCAAGACGAACTGGCCGTGGCGCTTCCGTCTCTCCCAGAAACTACTCATTTGGTGCTTATTTGGGGAAAGGAATGGCGCCGAGATGATGCGAAAAAATCCCTCGTAGACACTGTCTCACGACTTGGGCAGGTCATCATATTCTGGCCTCTTTTCCCTGAGAATGCACAGCGCTGGTTACAACAGCGTGCAAAGAAATACAACAAATCCCTGGAGACGCAGGCCGGTGCCTGGTTGGTTCAACAGGCGGGAGAGGGATTGCGTTTATTGGACGGAGAACTCCAAAAAGCATGCACTTACGTGGGGAACAGCCCCTCCATTTCTCTCACCGACGTTCAAGCGGCCTTTGGGTATACCCGCGCGAGCTCCCCTTATGACTGGCTGACCTATATCCGCCAACAAAAGAGCGCTCAGGCGCTTCAAATTTTAAAGCGCCTGCTGGCAGAAGGCGAGGAGCCTATTTATCTCTTGGCTATTCTTTCTGGATCGATGCGTGAATGGCTGTCGTTACGAGAGGGGCAGGAAAACCCCCAGGCCGTAGCGGCACGCTTCAACCTCAAGCGAGGTGAAGAGTACCGCTTCCTGGAAGAATTAAAGCGCTTTTCTGAAGAGGACTTAACGGAGGGTATTGCGGCGTGTGTGGCAGCGGAACAGGCCATAAAAACGGGGAAAGAAAACCCCGATATGGCCTTGACGTTATTGACCTTACGCCTTGGCCGTTTCGAGTCGGTGAACGCGCTGCGATAAACGCGCTTTTTTGCGGGCCGCTGCGGAATCGTGAACCAGACCGGTTTTCGCGGCTTTATCCCACACTGAGAACGCTTCCTGAAGTAAACTCTTCGCTGTTTTCACATCTTTCTTGCCGACCGCCTCTTCTACGCTTCTTGCGATGGTGCGAATTTTGCTCAAAACCTTCCGATTGGCTTCCGCATGCGCAGCCGCCTGTCGTTTTGCTTTGAGTCCTGAGGTGTGCCGACCCGTCTTTAACTTCGCCATAACGTCTCCTTAATTATTAAAAATTGCGTCTCACTTAATCGAATTGCTATTGTATCTCAACATCGACGGCAAAATCAATGAAAGAAGCGCACGAACATCATCAGAAATTGGCCAAAAGAGCCGGTATTTTTACGGGGGGGACCCTGGTCTCCCGGATCTTGGGGTACCTGCGCGACAGCGTGGTGGCCAACTTCTTTGGAGCGGGGGTCGCTGCTGATGCTTTTTATGCAGCATTTCGCATCTCGAACCTCTTTCGCCGTCTCTTGGGAGAGGGAGCCCTTTCCGCCTCTTTCATCCCTCGTTTCTCGGAGTATTCAGAAAAGCACGGCAAAGAAGAACCCCCGGCCTTCTTTAACACCATGTTCACGACCCTTCTGGCAATCCTGCTGACCATCACTGTCCTAGGAATCGTTTTCGCCCCGCAAATCACCAGTGTTATTGCCATGGGCTTCGAGAGAACGCCGGACCGTTTTGATCTTACCGTCAGTTTGACCCGTTACATGTTTCCATTCCTCATGTTTATCTCTCTGGCAGCCCTCATTACAGGTGTTTTAAACTCCTTTCATTCCTTTTTCCTGCCTGCCTTAGCCCCAGCCTGCTTGAGCATCGCAGAAATCGCCTACATATATCTGATCGCTCCCTATTTCCCGCTTCATCAACAGGTTATCGGCTTGGCCATCAGTGTGACGGTGGGAGGATTTAGTCAGTTCTTTATTCATATCCCGGCCCTCTTGCGGAAGGGATACCATCTAGCCCTTCGCTGGGACCCCGTCCATCCCGGTGTACGTCGAGTGGGTAAACTTATTCTGCCGGCAACTCTGGGACTCTCCGTTGATCAACTGAACGCCTTTGTCGATACGATGTGCGCTTCTTTCCTAAAGACTGGGTCTGTGACCGCCCTGTATTACTCAAACCGCGTTATGCAGTTGCCTTTAGCACTTTTCGGTATCGCGCTCTCTCAGGTTGCGCTACCGGCCATGTCGGCTCATGCGGCAAAAGGGGAAAACGAACAGGTCAAAGACACCCTGAATTTTTCTCTGCGCCTCACGCTTTTTATGATTTTGCCGGCAACCGTCGGATTAATTGTAATGGGGCATCCCATTGTTCAAGTCTTGTTTCAACATGGGAAATTCGATGCCGAAGCCACAGACATGACCACCTGGGCCCTCTTATTTTTCTCTCTGGGCCTGACCGCTTATGCGTCTGTGAAGATTCTGGCCAGTGCCTTCTACGCCTATCAGAATACACGGACTCCCGTCATTATTGCGGCAGTTTGTGTTGCCATTAATGTGGGATTAAGCATTACATTGATGCGTCCCATGGGTGTCGGTGGGCTCGCCCTGGCGACAGCGACGGCCTCCTGGGCCAATGCCGGACTGCTATTCTGGCAACTGCGTAAACGCGTCGGACTCTTAGGAGGGCGCCGGCTCTTTGTCACGTTTACTAAAAGCATGGCCAGTTCTGCGGTCATGGCGGCTTGGTGCTACGCCACATTGCGGCCGGGAGTTCCCTTTGGACCCGTCCTGCTCCGTTTGATCCTCGGCATCGGAGGCGGGGCTGCGATCTATTTCGCTTTTGCCTGGCTTCTTAAGATGGAGGAATGGAAACCTTTCTGGTCGATGATGTATTCGCGTCGATCGACAGAGCGTGTGTCATGAGTGATCCCATCTTTATCTTCTTCGCCGATCTCATGAAGCTTTCCATTATGGATGCACAGAAAAGGCAGGTGGGACAATTTTGGGATTTAGGAATCAATCTTTTGGAATCGTACCCTCCCGTAACATCTCTCATCATCAAGCGTGGGATCTGGAAAAAGTCATTTGCTGAAGTGCAGTGGTCTCAGGTTGACCGCATCAATCACCGCATCTATTTAAAGCCCGGGGTCGAATTATCCTTCACAGACAGACTTCCGATAGACGCTTTTCGTATTCGAAAAGACGTTCTCGATCAGCAGGTGGTCGACACCTATAACCATAAAGTGATTCGCGTCAATGATGCCCATATGCTTTACGTCAACCATATGCTGCGTATCGTCCATGTCGACATTGGCGCGCACGGTTTAGTGCGTCGCCTCGGGTGGGAAACTCTTTTTGGAAGATTATTAAAGGTGCTCTATCCAAAGGCCAAATATTTTAAAAATGTCGGTCTAATCAGCTGGAAATATGTAAAAACCATTACTTTGGATCCACGCGACCCCATTCATATGGACTTAACGGCCAAGCAGCTTGAAAAAATTCCTCCGGCGGACCTGGGTGAAATTATGATGGATTTAGACATCCATCAACGCGTGGCCCTCTTTCGAACGGCCGATCCACATCATCGAGCTCGTTTGTTTGAACGACTTGGATTTGAGCAACAAGAACAACTACTTGAACATCTGGATACGCGTGAAGCCGTGGAACTCTTATCCAAAATGAGCGCGGACGAAGCCGTCGACTTGCTGGGTGAAATGCCAGCCGTGCAAGGTCGACAGCTTCTCTCTCTGATGGAGTCCGGCCGAGCCAAAAAGTTATCGATGTTGTTAGGGTTTGAGGAGGACGAGGCAGGAAGTATCATGACGACTGAATATCTTGAGATACCGAAGGGCCTGACGGTTCAGGCCTCGCTTGCCCTGATTAAGGAAAACACCCCAGAATTGGAAACGATCTACTATCTGTACGTTGTTGATGAGAATAAGCAACTCATGGGTACGACCACCCTCAGACGTCTCATTGCCATAGATCCCAACACCCTTATCGAGTCTACTGTTTTTCCAAAACCCGTGTTTGTGTACTCCGATAGTCCGATTAAAGAAGTTGCCTTTTTGATGGACAAGTACAAAGTTTCGGCACTCCCCGTGGTCAATAAACAACGAAATCTTCAGGGTATTATTACCGTGGATGACGTTTTACACCACGTGATCCCCATTGCATGGCGACGCCGTGCTGGAAGGAAGCACCCCTAATGCGAACGACGAATCGGTCTTCATTATTTACGCGTATTGGCCTTTTTCTCGCTGTGATGGGTCCCGGGATGATTACGGCCTTTGTCGATAACGACTCCGGCGGTATTGCGACCTGCTCTGTCGTAGGCTCCCATTTTGGCTACGCGATGCTTTGGACCCTTATCCCAATGACCATCGCACTGGTGGTCATTCAGGAAATGTCGGCACGTATGGGGGTCGTTACGGGCAAAGGTTTAGCCGATCTTATTCGGGAAAATTATGGTGTCAAAGCCACCTTTTATGTGATGGTCGCCATGCTTGTGGGCAATATTGGAACCACAATTTCCGAATTTTCCGGGATTGCGGCAAGCCTTGAGATGTTTCATATATCTAAATATATCTCCGTTCCTGCTGCGGGGCTTTTTGTTTGGTTTCTCGTAACGAAGGGCACTTATAAAAAAGTTGAAAAAGTCTTTTTAATCTCCATTATCTTTTTCGCGAGCTACATTATCTCGGGGATGCTGGCGAATCCGCCTTGGAAAATGGTCGCCAAGGAATTAGTATGGCCGCATGACATTCCGTGGGATAAACATTATCTCGTCATGCTGGTTGGACTCATTGGAACGACGATTACCCCTTGGATGCAGTTTTACCTTCAATCCTCTGTTGTCGAGAAGGGGATCCATAAAGATGACTATGCTCTGTGTCGACTCGATGTCATCTCCGGTTGCGCAATGACCAACGTCATCACCTTTTTCATTATGGTAACTTGTGCTGTCACGTTGTTTGCTCACGGCATACGTATTGAGGACGCGCAATCCGCCGCGATGGCCCTAAAACCCATTGCGGGGGAATATTGCTTTGCACTCTTTTCTATAGGACTGTTCAATGCCTCGTTAGCTGCGGCCGCTATTTTGCCACTGACAACGGCGTTCTATATCTGTGAAGGGCTGGGGTGGGAAGCCGGGGTGGATCGTACTTTTGATGAAGCTCCGCAGTTCTATACTCTGTACGGGGCGACCATTCTCTTAGGAGTGGGCGTTGTGTTGCTGCCGCACTTCCCACTCTGGAGAATCATGCTGATTTCCCAGGTGGTCCAAGGTGTTTTATTGCCGTTCGTTCTCGTCTTCATGCTTCGCCTCATCAATAAACGTGAATTGATGGGGGAGCATACAAACTCAAAGATTTACAACATCATCGCTTGGTCTACTGTTTTGATTATGATCAGCCTTACTCTTGCCATGGTGGTTACAACGGTTTGGCAACCTGCCTGATTTAAATTACTAAGCAGAGGTTAAGATACGTAGGGCTTGTGGGGTGAGAATCCTTTTACGCTCACTTTGTACAGGCAAAAGATCAATAGGTTGTAGCAATCCTGCTATATCAGAAGAATCCGTCCTTGGTTCTCCTGTAGCCTGAGTTTCAGCTTCCTGCGCAGCAGGCAATGCCTTTTCAGCCTTCTCAAGACGAGACGCCTTCCATGTGTTCCATAACCAATGTGCCGCTAAGGCGATGGCAACCCAATAGAGGGGCCCAGACTGAATAACCATTTTGTGTGTATGAGGATCTAAGAGTGGCCCGCCAAGGATAAAACCATTAAGCATATTTCCCTTGTAAGCTGGCGCTGACTTCATGCCTTTCTTCTGTCTTTTAAACGTCTTCCATATTTTTTGCGTCGCATACATATAAGCGGATATCGCCGCAATAAGAAGGATCCAGACGAAGCCACTCATAACCATACGCACTCCCATTTCATCTCGGTATGCCCAAGCATAATTTTTATCGTAACTGAGATTGAATTCCCTGTAGAAATTCTCTTGGGCGTCGAAAGAGGGCACTTCATCCGGAATGAGATCATCTGTTACCCACTGTTGAATATACGCTATAGAATTCAAGGTATATACCGCCCCTCCTAATGTATACATCGGCAAACGCTTGGCGTGTTCCGTTTCATGAATAATAATGGAAGCCTGCTGCATAGGGTCTTTACGGTAATGTGCATCACTAATGGCGACCAGCGGCTTCCCGTAGAGACCCAGAAACCCATTTCCCGTTGTTTCACCGAGTGCCCCCTCCATCGAACGCATGTCTATATGTACGTTGTTATAGGACAGAAACGCATAGGTCTCTGGGGCATACGTCCACGTCACAAAGAGCGCCTTTTGAATTTCCGTATTTTTATGGGCGAGAATGTACGGTGGCAACGTTGGCATTATCATGGACCACTGGCTTTCAATATATTGAGA
>CAZDML010000047.1:0-7508 GCA_964506645.1 uncultured Elusimicrobia bacterium
CGCTGGCTTTACCCCACGTTAGCGCTGGGCTGGCTTGGAACAATGACTATACAATAGCGAATCTACCCGGCTATTCTCCTGGGAACGCTCTTCCTTTCAGCACTTTTTTCTGTGACGTCCGAGTGGAGAGCATTCACCCCGCAACTCCGCGCGTCGGCTCGGGCGATCCAGTCAGCTGAAGAACAAAAGATACGACGCAAACTTCCTGAAGGCACGGTTCAGACGGTGGAGACTTTGTATGTGCCTGAGGCGCTCGTAACTCATAGCGCACATGACGACTATTTCATCCTTAACTAGTTTTTGTACACTGAATTTCTAATGAGCACAACACGGTTCAAATTGCCACCTGAAGGCTCGCTGGTTCGTATCGACTCCGATGACCCACTCCCTCATTACTATAAGGGCTGGGGAATCGGCTGGCTGTATTGCGAACGTATCCGAAAGGGGTTAGCGCTTCTCCCTGATCATGTGTCGGCCATTCTGGATATCGGTTATGGGTCAGGTGTCGTATTGCCGAGCTTGGCGGAACGCTGTACGGATTTATACGGCATTGACCTCCATCCACGTCGACAAGAAGTGGTTGACTTGCTCGCTCGCCTCAATGTGCGCCCACAACTCATCAGCGCCAATGCCAAGACACTCCCTTTCCCTGAGGCACGTTTTGACGCTATTGTTTCTTTCTCATTTATGGAGCACGTAAAGCCGGTGGGTGCATTCCTCGATGAAATGTGGCGCGTGCTCAAGCCTGGGGGGAAAATTATCCTCGGCATGCCGATGGTCAACAAATGGTTCAACGCCCTCTTCCCGATGATTGGCGTGAATAATATCGAACAGCATCACATTACATCTCCCTCGGAAGTCCAGGAAGAAATTCGGTGGCGCGGATGGGCCTGCAACGATTCGGGGATGCCCGATTTACTTCCAACGCCTCTGCGCATCTATACCATTTTTGAAATCACAAAAGGTGTTCCTGTTCAATCTTCCTCTGAGCAATCGATCCCGCGCTTGGCTACTTCCGCAGCTGTTCGCCCCTAGCGAACAATGAAATCAATTCGATTATTTTCCTGGATTTTCTTTGCGGGTGGACTGGCCCTATTTATCGCCTTATCCACACGAGTCGCCCAGAATAAACCAATCTGGGAAGATGAATCCTTTGGCCTTCGTGAAGCAACTCAGAAAGCGAGTTATGGCTCTTTGATCGTAAACGGTGCCAAACAACAGGGAAGTCCTGCGCCACTTTATTTTTTATTTCTGAAAGTGGTGGATCAGGGGAGAGATATTTGGACGGGATGGAATATTCCGGAAACACTCTTTCTCCGCTGGACCGCCCTCCTGCCCACCCTATTAATTGCTGCAAGTTTCATTCTTTTGCGACCGAAGGAATGGTCCCTGAGTATTGTGATTGTGGGTACGGTGATGCTCCTCTTCTCGCGTCTCACCTTTCTCTATTCGATGGAGGCCCGTGCCTACGCCTTGTGGCTACTGCTTAGTACACTTTCGCTCCTTGGCGTGTACCGAAGATACGAAAATCCCGCATGGGCGGTTGTCTTCATGGGCCTCGGCGCCACGTCCATCGCTTCCGTGTTTCAGATTCTCGCTTTAGCGCTTGCGCTGGTCTGTGCTCACGCATGGATGAATCGTTTTCCCGAAAAGCCGCTTCAACTCGCTGTAATTCATGCTGCCGGTTTTGCTGTGGCGCTTTACTATGCCATGCATTCCTATAAGTTTGGTTATATCCATCCGGAATCAGGGACGTGGCTGGTGTTTTTTCGCTTTCTTTCCGGGTATGCACCGACAATTTTTCTCAATGGGCTTGTGGTTGCGTGGGCACACCGTGAGAGAGATCTGCCCAGTCTTTGTCTGTCTCTTTCCACATTGTTTCTGTTCCTGATGAGTCCGATGGTTTTTTGGATCACGCGCTATCGCGGAGTATTCTTTGCAGAACGGCAGTATATTTATTGGGTGGCTTCTGTCGTGGTCGTGTTGGTCATGACAGGCCAACATTTTTGGGAAAAATACCAACGTAGGGAGCCCCTGCTTCAGCCGGTCACGGGGTTCTCGATTCTTTTTATTTTACTCTCCATTCATCGCCTCGGGATTCATAAAACAGCTCTTAAATTTGTTAAGGTTTTCCTGTGATATGAAATTTCTCCAACACAATTACTGGCTAGTCTTCTTCTCCTGTCTACTCGCTGGCGCCTTGCTATTTTTTAAACTGAAGGTATCTCGCGTAAATCAGGGGTTGTATCGTTGGGCTGAAAAGCCGGGAGTGCGTTATGCTTTTCTAGTCATCTTTGCGTTATTCTTTGGATTCTTCTATTTAACGCGCCCCGTCTATTACACGCCGTATTGGGGCGGCGTGACTGGAGACAATTTCAACTACGCACAGCATGGGATGTACGACCCTTCTTACTATACGCCGCAACATCTTTTTCATCCCTATGTCATGTCTCAACTGATCGACCAGGCAAAAGAATGGAAGATGTTGGATCCTCGCGATCCGATGTTGATTGAAAAAGCATTTACGTTATATTCCTTGCCGAATCGGGTGCTGGCGTTGGTCGGAGGATTCTTTGCTTTCCTCCTGTTGCGGAAGATGCGCCTTTCTGTCGTGGAATGTGCGATCGGCACGTTTTTCTTATTTCTTACTTTTGGCTATTGGTTCTGGGCCATTCAAAGCAACACCATTGGCTTCGTCATTCCCTATACAATCATCGCACTGTGGGGTATCATCACGGCTCTTGAAAAAGAACAAGGGCTGTATTTTTTGGGTGCAGGACTGTTAGGTGCTGTGTGTGTTCTGATCCATATCTCGACCGGGTATATGACCATTGGAATGGCTCTGGCTGTGGCCATCGTGTGTGGTTTGCGGGCCGTGCGTCGTAGGTCGTGGATGCCCTTGTTTCATTGCCTTGGATTTGCGGCTGGGGCGCTCATGATGGCAGTTCCTTTTTTCTATATCGCCAGTCATCATTATCACACCAAAAATATTTTGGAGATTGTTGTCTCGCTTGGCGATGCCAATCTGTTCGGGACTTTTAAGTTGGAAGGCGTCTTTTTCAAGCGATTCTTCTTAGATTCCATCAGTACAAACCTCGCTTTGGTCTTGGGCCTCATTCAAAACGACCATAAAACTATTTTGGAAGCCATGATCATTAAATTACAGTTGGCTTTTTTATTGGTCCTTGTTGTGTCGTTATGGAGTCTCCCGTGGAAAGATTTCCTGTCCATTGAGAAACACCTCGCGCTCTTTGTTCTGGTGATCGTCTTCCTTGCTTCTATTGCCGGTTTTTCTCTACGCATTACTTGGTTCCAGTACTATTCAGCAGTTACGGGAGTGGCCGTATTGCTTTTGCTGGGTTTATTCTTTTATCCCCGCTCAGGAGCCCTGCCTCCAGGAAATGCACTTTTCGTTAGCCTGCTGGCCCTATGCATGTTTTATACCAATGCGATCGGAGCTACCAATGTGTTTGTAGGGGAAAAAGTAACCAGCCATGCCATCTACCGTCAACTGAGTGCTCTCTATGCCCAAGAAGGACCAACACCACTCACTTTTTATGCACGAACCGATACCTACCCCTATAATTTTGGAGCTATCCTCAGTTATTTCAAGCTGTCCGATAAATTTTCCCAAATGGACTGGCGTGAGCCCGAATCAATTGAAGTAATTGCCGCCCGCGTTTCCAAAGAAAACACGGTCGCAATATTAAATTCAGCAGATTATCCTCAGCTGAAATGGAAACAGCTGCCTCCTCTCGATTTCACTCAGAAGAAGATGGATTCTAGAGATTATCCCGATGTCTATATTCTTCGAAAGCGGAGCCGTTTATGAACGTTCTTGTTTTAGGACCGGACCACCCAAGACTGCGTTCGTTCTTGCAATCGTTCGACGATCTGGTTGACTTTACCGAAGAAAAAGTCGCATTGACTCACCCTAAAATTGCGAATGCTCAATTTATTATTAGCTATCGATATCGGTATATTGTCCCCAGGGACGTTCTTGACCGATTCCCCCGAAAGGCCATCAACTTGCATATTTCGTACTTGCCATGGAACAAGGGCGCCGACCCCAACATGTGGAGTTTTTTGGATGATACGCCCAAGGGCGTGACGATTCATTACATGTCTCCTAAGCTCGACGATGGGCCGATTTTGGCTCAGAGAGAAATTCAATTTAGTGGCAGTGAGACGCTGAGGCAAAGTTATGAGATGCTTATTCGAACGATAGAAGATTTATTCCAAGAAAAATGGGCGTTGATACGCGAGGACCAATTGTCGGGAATCCCGCAGCCAACCGGGGGGTCGTATCACTGTGTGGAGGATAAAAAGCCCTACGAATCCCTTTTGACAAAAGGTTGGGATACACCCGTTGCTGCACTCAAAGGCCGGTCGTTGTCTTCGAGAATAAAACCATGAGTACGCTCCCTTCCATTCGCGTGCAAAATTTACAGATCGGTCCAGATGTCGCTCCGTTCATTATTGTGGAGATGTCGGGGAACCATAACCAGTCGCTGGAACGGGCGTTGCAGATTGTCGATGCCGCAGCCGAAGCGGGAGCCCATGCACTGAAGATTCAAACGTATACGGCCGACACGATGACCCTGGATATCGATAAGGGTGAGTTTTTTATCGAAGATGCCAAGAGCCTGTGGCGGGGGAACTCGCTTTATAAGCTCTATCAACAGGCCTATACGCCTTGGGAATGGCATGAAGCTATTTTTAAACGCTGCAAAGAGCGTGGAATCTTAGGGTTCAGCACTCCGTTTGATCCGACAGCAGTCGATTTTCTAGAAAGCCTCAACGTGCCGATGTACAAGATCGCCTCTTTTGAAAATGGTGACCTGCCGCTTATCCGTAAAGTTGCGGCCACAGGCAAGCCGCTCATCATTTCCACGGGACTCTCGACGCAGGACAATATCCGCGAGGCTGTGGAAGCGGCGCGTAAAGCCGGCTGTAAAGAACTCATTCTGCTTAAATGTACGAGCGCCTATCCCGCGGACCCAGCTGATGCCAATCTCTTGACCATCCCCAACATGCAGAAAACGTTTGACTGTCACGTGGGTCTCTCGGATCATACGCTGGGGCTCGGGGTTTCGATTGGCAGTGTTACGCTGGGTGCTGTGGTTATTGAGCGACATGTGACGCTCTCTCGCAGCGAAGGGGGCGTCGATGCAGCATTCTCGCTCGAGCCCGCCGAATTAAAACAACTCGTACAAGAAACCCATCGCGCCTGGCAGGCTCTGGGTAAAGTGGATTATTCCATTCGAGAACAAGAAAAGAATTCCCTGCGTTTTAAACGGTCGCTCTATATTGCCCAAGATATGCAGGCAGGGGACGTTCTGAGCGCCAAAAACTTACGCTCTATTCGCCCTGGCTATGGTTTGCCTCCAAAATATTACGATTCTCTTCTTGGGAAGAAAGTCCAAAAAGACGTCAAACGCGGCACCGCCATGAGCTGGGAACTGCTCGAACCCGCCGAAGCCAAAGCCCTCCAATCCAAGTAGTTCATTTTTACAAAACACCTATATTTCCAGCGAGTTTCTGGCTTGACTTCCATGGGGCTTACAAGTATCATGTTCACTCATTGAACAATAAGCCCCTCACCGAGAAAGAATTCGAAATCATCAATATTATTGCGGACGGTTTCCGTTCCAGTCAACGGGAATTGTCATCGCATGTGGGCCTATCGTTGGGAATGACCAATTTGCTTCTGCGTCGACTGGTTACCAAGGGCTACCTCCGTATCAAACAGCTCAATAGAAAGAAGATTGAGTACCTTTTGACCGCCCGCGGCTTCAGCGAAAAGGCTCAAAAAACATATCATTACACCCTCAAAACCATCGAAAGCTTCTCCCTCATCAAAGAAAAAATCATTGAAGTTCTTAATAAAAGCATTACCCCTCAGACCCGTCATATCCACATTATTGGCGAAGGCCCTGTGGCTGATTTTGCCCTGTTGTCTCTACAGGAATATTCGCAAGGTCGTTACCGGCTCACGTCCGGAAAAGTGCCGAACCTCGTCCAAACCGAAATGCTTCTAGTAAATGCTGCTTCTGTTCCAGGCGATGTGGCGTTATCGCCTTCGGTCATTGATCTGCACCAAATATTAGCCATGCCGCTGCAGCAAAGAAAATATCGACGCTCAAAAAATCCATCATCGCTCGATGATCAAACAAAGAGGGGATTACTCGTATGAAAAAAGTACTGGGACAATTAGAAGGTAAAGTCGTTCTCGTGACGGGAGGCACCGGTAGTTTCGGAAATGCGTTCGTCCGGCGAATTTTGCGCGACTGCAATCCAAAGAAAGTCATTATTTTTAGCCGCGATGAATGGAAACAGTATCACATGCAGAGTCAGTTTGCGGATCCTCGTGTGCGGTTTTTCCTCGGGGATATCCGCGACTTGGCTCGTCTGCAGCGTGCGTTTGACGGGGTGGACGTCGTTGTCCATGCCGCCGCCCTGAAACAGGTACCGACGCTCGAATACAACCCGTTCGAAGCGGTCCAGACGAATATCATCGGCGCCGAAAACATTATTACCGCTGCCATTGATCGCAATGTGCCGCGCGTGGTCGCCCTCTCGACAGACAAGGCCGTGAATCCCGTGAACCTCTACGGCGCGACCAAGCTCTGCATGGAAAAGCTCTTTGTCTCCGGAAACTCTTACGCCGGGGAGACGCACAAAACACGCTTCTCGCTCGTGCGCTACGGCAACGTGGTCGGCAGCCGCGGCAGCGTGATTCCGCTCTTCCTGGAAAAACGTCAGACCGGCGAAATTCCCATAACGGATAAACGTATGACGCGTTTCTGGATTACGCTCGATCAAAGCGTGGATCTCGTGCTCCTTGCTCTTGAAAACATGCATGGCGGAGAAATTTTCGTTCCCAAAATCCCCAGCATGAAAGTGACGGACTTGGCCAAAGCCGTCGCGCCGGATTGTAAGGTGCGGGAAATCGGCATTCGCCCCGGCGAAAAAATTCATGAAGTGCTTCTCACCGAAGACGAAGCGCAGCGGTCTCTCGATTTGGGAGAGTGCTTCATCATCCAACCGAGCTTCTTCTCTGCGGAAGATAAGACACGCGGTCGCGCCAATGCGAAGGCACTCCCTGCAGACTTTCGCTATGCCAGCGATGGTAATACGGAATGGATGACAGAAAAAGAATTGTCCGTGATCTTGAAAACCTATTCGCTCGTATGATCCCTTATGGGCGCCAAACCATCGAAGAGGACGATATTCAAGCCGTTGTTGAGGCGCTTCGTTCCGATTGGTTAACGCAGGGGCCGCGTATCGATTCCTTCGAAAAGGCATTGGCGGCTTATGCTGGCGCTCCGTACGCTGTGGTGTTCTCAAATGGCACGCTTGCTCTCCAAGCGGCTTATGCCGCCGCCGATCTTAAAGCGGGGGATGAACTGATCACAACGCCGCTCACCTTTGCGGCGACGAGCAATGCGGCGCTTTGGTTGGGTGTGAAGCCTGTTTTTTGTGATGTCGATCCGCAGACGGGAAAT
>CAZDML010000047.1:7518-14435 GCA_964506645.1 uncultured Elusimicrobia bacterium
AGCACGATCGAGTCTTTAATCACGGCAAAGACCAAAGCCATCGCCCCAGTGGATTTTGCCGGCCACCCGGTCGCGCTTGATGAAATCCGCACTCTTGCGAAAAAGAAAAACCTCGTGGTGATTGAAGATGCCTGTCATGCACTGGGAGCGTCGTATAAAGGTCATAAGCTTGGCGGGATCTCGGATATGACGGTCTTCAGTTTCCATCCCGTGAAATCGATCACAACCGGCGAAGGCGGCGCGGTGCTCACCACAGAAAAGAAATTTTATGAGAAGCTGCGTCGCTTCCGGCATCACGGCATTACCAAAGAAGGATTGAAGCGATCTGGATATGGACCTTGGTATTACGAAGTACAGGATTTAGGAACGAACGGCCGCCTCACCGATTTCCAGTGCGCACTCGGTCTTTCTCAGCTGAAGAAACTGGACCGTTTCGTTCAGGCACGACAACGGTTAGCCAATCGGTATCGCGAAGCGTTTAAGAGCTGGTCGGATATTCGCATGGTACTGCCGGATTCCAAAGATCAGTCCGCGTGGCATTTAGCCGTCATTCTTTTGCAGGGGGATCTCTTTAAAAAGCGCGATACCATCATGCAGAAGTTGCAGCAGAACGGCGTCGGCACGCAGGTGCATTATGGCCCGGTTCATCATCATCCCTACTATGAGCAGCTCGGGTATTCCGAGCGTCTGTGCTCGAATGCCTCCGATTTTAGCGCGCGCGCTATTTCATTGCCCTTGTATCCGACACTCTCGGATGCCGATCAAGACACGGTCATTGCTCAATTGAAGGCGGTTCTTTCGGAGGTCCATGAAGGCAGTTATTCTCGCTGACGCCGGGCCGAAGGTTGGGCTCGGACATTTGGGCCGCTGCATGGCCATTGCGCAAGCGCTTCATAAAGAAGGGTCGGTCAAAGCGGGATTCGTGCTTCGAGATACGTCGTTTTCCCGGTGGGTCAAACGTCGTGGATTTTCAGTCGTGCCGGAATCGTCATCACGGTTCGATTTGGCCATCATCGATTCGTATCGGGTGAGCGATACGCAGTGGAAAGAATGGCGAAAGCGGTGCGATGTACTCGTCACGATCGATGATCTGGGTCGCCTGCGAAAAGGGTGTGATTGGCTGATTAATAGTTCTGTTTTAGCTAAGCGCCAGTATAAAGCGAAGTTACCGGCGCGTCGGTGTTTGCTCGGCCCCAAGTTTCATCCGCTGCGTCAGGAGTTCTGGGGAAGCCCTAAGCGTCGTGCCCCGCGGCAGCAGGTGCACCATATCTTGATTATCTTGGGTGGCGGCGATGCTTTTGCCAGGATTCGTACTCAAATTTTGAATGTCGTCCGTCGTGCGGCGCCGGGCGTTCAGCTCCATGTGGTGGTCGGGCCTTCTGAAAAAGTGAAAGGGTCGTATCCGACGCAGGTGAAATTTCATTCGTCGCCGTCCAATATGCGGCCTCTTATGGAACTTTGTGATATCGCAATCTCGGGCGCAGGACAAACTCTTTACGAGTTGGCCTATGTGGGAGTTCCCACGATTGCTGTACAGTTGGTCGATAATCAGCAGGCCAACGTGGATGGTCTCACCGCCGCAAAAGCAATTCGCTTGGCGGGGGCTCTTTCGGACAAACAGTGGCCCAAACGTCTGGAAAAACAGCTTTGTCACATAATTCAAAATCGTAGTGAACGATTACGTCTGGCTCGCGCCGGACAACGACTCATCGACGGCCAAGGCGCTTTGCGCATTGCCCGCGGACTCCTGGGGAGGAAAAGACATGGACGCTAAGAAACCGATTCGTTATTGCGCACGTTGTGTGATGCCGGAAACAAAGCCGGATCTCTTCATCGATGCGGAAGGCGTGTGTAGCGCATGCCGCTATATGGAACGCCGCAAGGAAGTGGATTGGGATGCGCGCAAGAAAGAACTGAAACAGATTTTGGAACGCTACAGTTCCAAGAATGGCAACAACTACGACTGTCTTGTCCCCGTAAGCGGCGGCAAAGACAGCACGTTCCAGGTCATCCGCATGCTGGAGTTGGGGATGAATCCGCTCTGCGTCACCGGTATGACTGATAAACTCTCCGACATTGGTCGTCGCAATATTGAAGTGTTAAAGAATCTGGGCGTCGATTACATTGAAGTCACGATGAACCCGGTGGTTCGCCGCCGTGTCAATCGCTTGGCGCTTCGCCAGGTGGGGGATATTTCGTGGCCGGAACATATTGCCATCTTTACAATTCCCGTGCGTATGGCGGTCGCACTCAATGTGCCTCTCTTAATTTGGGGTGAAAATTCTCAGAACGAATACGGAGGGCCTGCCGGGGCTGCGGAAAATAACGTCCTCTCGCGCCGCTGGCTGGAAGAATTCGGAGGTCTCTTAGGTCTGCGCGTCTCCGATCTTATCGGTCAGGAAGGGATTACGGCCAAGAATCTGATCCAGTATACGTATCCTTCGGATGAAGATTTGAAGCGCGTTGGCGTGACGGGTCTTTTCCTCGGATATTACATGCCGTGGGATGGATACCAGAACGCGCTCTATGCGCAAGCCCACGGTTTCGAGTCCTACCACAAGACGGTGGAAGGGTCGCTCGTGAACTACGAAAACCTCGATAACTGTCAGACCGGTATTCACGATTACTTCAAGTTCCTGAAATACGGTTTCGGCCGTGCGACGGACTTGGCCTGCCTTCACATCCGCCGCGGTCGTCTTTCCCGCGAGGATGCAATGCGCTTGATCAAAATGCACGATGGAAAATTCCCGTCCTCCTACTTGGGATGTCCGCTCGAAACAATTCTTAAAGACATTGATATGACGATGGATGAGTTCGTCAAAATCTGCGATCGGTTCACAAACAAAAAACTCTTTGTTTGTGATGCCCGCGGCAACCTAGTCAAAGATAAAGATGGGAATCTCACCAAGATCAATTACGACAACGAAACAGGGTCGCCGGCTGCCACGACCACGGTAGGCACCTCGGCCTAATGAAGCGCGTCGTCGTCATCGACTACGGAATGGGGAACCTCGATTCCGTACGACGTGGCATTGAAGAATGCGGCGGTGACGTGCAGGTGTCGGATCAGCCTGCTGCACTGCATGAAGCCGATGCGATTATTCTTCCTGGTGTTGGTTCTTTTACCGACGGCATGCGTCACCTGCGAGAACGAGGATGGATCGACGTGATGAATGAACAAGTGCAGGAGAAACAAATTCCTTTCTTGGGGATTTGTCTGGGCATGCAGTTGATGGCGTCGAAAGGCTATGAAGGGGGCGAAACCCCAGGGCTGAATTGGATTCCAGGCGAAGTGAAGCGCTTTATACCGCAGCAGGCCTCCGAACGGGTTCCTCACATCGGCTGGAACGAAGTCCATCCGGTTCGGCAGACCCCATTGCTCCAGGATATTGAGCCGGGCCGCGATTTTTATTTCGTTCATAGTTATAACGTGCATTGTGAAAATCGAGACGATGTGGTCGCAGAAACCCCGTATTGCGGCAAATTTGTCTCCGTGATCGGTCGAGACAACTTTTTCGGTGTGCAGTTTCATCCCGAGAAGAGCCAGAAGTTTGGACTTCAAATTTTGAAGAACTTTTTATCACTCTAAGCCATGCTTAAAGTACGCGTGATGCCGACGTTGTTGTTTAAAGGAATGGGCCTCGTGAAAGGGGTTCGTTTTGACAGCTGGCGCCGCGTCGGCAGTGCGATGCAGTCCATTAAGGTCTACAACATGCGCGAAGTCGATGAATTGGTGTTTCTGGATATCAGTGCGACCCAAGAATGGCGGGAACCGGATTACGAAATGATCGACGAGTTGGCCGATGAATGCTTTATGCCGCTCACCGTGGGCGGAGGAATCCGTACGATTGAACATGTGCAACGACTCTTGCAGGTGGGTGCCGATAAGGTGGCGATTAATACGGCGGCTGTTGAAAATAAAAAGATTATTAAAGATGTGGCGCAGCGCTTTGGCTCGCAATGCGCTGTGGTATCGATTGATTTTAAGAAGAATGAAAAAGGGGTTTACGAAGTGTGTACCCATTCCGGCACTCGGCCAACCGGGCTTGATCCCGTTCAATTTGCCAAAGAGGCTGAAGCCATGGGGGCGGGGGAAATTCTGCTCACCTCAGTGGATTTGGACGGCACCATGACTCATTACGATTTAGAAATGACGCGACGCGTGAGTGAAGCGGTAAAGATTCCCGTGATTGCTTCCGGTGGAGCGTCCTCGTACGAAGACATGTATGAAGCGCTGACCAAGGGAAAAGCCTCGGCCGTTGCAGCAGCGAGTATATTTCACTTTACTCAGCAAACACCGCTGGAAGCTAAAGCACTGCTCGCAGAACGCGGTATTCCTGTTCGCGCCTCAGCACCAGGAACGATAACAATTCCCGCATGAAGACAGTCGCTACCATCGAAGCACGTATGACTTCGTCCCGCTTGCCAGGCAAGGTCCTAATGAGCGCGGGGGGGAAACCGCTTTTGCAAATCTTAATCGAACGTCTTCGCCGAGCGTCGCGTATTGACGCCATCGTCGTCGCTACGACCGTTAACGAAACGGATGACCCGATTGCTACGCTCGCGCGGAAATGTGGCGTCGGGATTCACCGTGGCAGCGAAGAGGATGTGTTGCAGCGCGTTTGTGGGGCATTACGGGAAGCCTACGCCGACGTTTGTGTCGAGATTACAGGGGATTGTCCGCTCATTGACCCAAAGATTGTGGATGAAGCGGTGGACGCATTCTTTGCGACTCGGAGTCAGCATCCCTACGTCAGTAATTCCGATCCCCAGCGTTCCGTGCCAGCGGGACTCGACGTGCAAGTGTTCGAAACGTCGGCACTGTATGAACTCGATCGTCTAACGACCGATGCGCTCGACCGAGAACATGTGTCCTATGGTTTTTATCGTCACGAGGCCGGCAATCGTTGGAAACCCCGTTTTCTTAAGCATGCGTTATCGAAAGGTGGCGAGGATGTTCTGGTCACCTTGGATTATCGTGAGGATTACGAATTGATTAAGCAAATTTATGAAAGTCTTTCGCCATCGCAGCCTGATTTCGGCGCACGCGAGATTATTGAATGGGTGCGAAAGCATCCCAAGGCTTACGAACCCTGCCAGCGTGTACGGCAGATCACCGCTGTATGACAGCGTTACGCGTTGGTATCGTGGGCGCTGGGAATATGGCACAGGGGTATGATGGCCCAAAGGATTCGCATGTGCTGACTTTGGCGCATGCCATCCAAAAATGCAAAGCCTTTACCTTGGGCGGATTCTTTGATGTGGACCCAAAAATTGCAGAGGCAGCCGAGAAAAAATGGGGCTGTCCAATCAGCGCACGCGATCGCAAGACTTGGTTTAGTGCAGGCTGGGATGTTTTTTGTATCGCGTCTCCAACGGCACAGCATGCGCAGGATTTGCGAGATGCTTTGGCGGCCCGACCCAAAGCGATCTGGATAGAAAAACCGCTTACAGACAATGATCAAGAAAGCGCCGACCTTCTTCAGAAAGCTGATGACGCTAACATCACTCTTGTAGTCGATTTCCCAAGACGCTGGCATTCCGGTGTCAAAGCGGTGCGCGAGATGATTCAAAATGAAAACCTCGGAACACCCACGTCCGCCTTGTTTGTGTATTCGGGAGGTGCCCGGCACAATGCCAGCCATATGCTCGATCTTTTTACGTATTGGTGGGGTACGGAATGGGCCGTACAGGCTTCGACGCATCATGGAAAGACCTGTATGCTAAGTTTAAAAAAGGAGAACGAAACTATCGAAGCCAGTTTTGTGGATCTCTCTGCAAGCTCTCACTATGTTTGGGAAATGCATGTGTACTGTACAAAGGGGAAAATTGAATTGGTCCAAAGCCCAGAAGTGTTAACCGTTTATCAGCCAGCGTTGCATCCGCGCTATACCCGTACGCAGGTTCTTACGCCGCTAGCCCGTTTTAACATCGAAGAGGAGCCTATGCTTGAACGCGGGTTTGAAGTGCTCGCCGGGGTTATCGCGGAGTCATCCCGAAGTCGCGTACCCATCAGCGAAGAACAAGCGAAACAACAGTGGATGTCGCAGGTCTTTGAAGCGATCGAAAAACAAAAAGCATCGGCGGGAGTGAAATCATGAGTACGTTAGCCCTTTTAGGCGGCAAGCCTGTTCGAACCCAACCCTTCCCTGCGCATAATCCGATCGGCGCAGAAGAAAAGAAGGCTGTCGCTGAAGTGATGGACAGCGGCGTTCTCTCTAAATTTCTGGGATGTTGGCATAAGGATTTTTACGGCGGCGATAAAGTGCTGGCCGCCGAGGCTGCCTGGGCGAAGTTTATGGGTGCCAAGCATGCCGTTTCCGTCAATTCTGCAGCCTCGGGACTGGTTGCCGCTATCGGCGCTGCCGGGATCGGCCCTGGCGATGAAGTGATCACATCTCCCTATACCATGTCGGCCACCGCGACGGCGATTATCGCTTACAACGGTATCCCTGTTTTTGCTGACATCCAGGACGACACGTTCTGCCTCGATCCGAAGAGCATTCAGAGCCGCATTACACCGCGGACCAAAGCGATTCTTGTCGTTCATCTCTTCGGGCATCCCGCCGATATGGATGCCATCCTCGCCATCGCTCGTGAACACAATCTGGTCGTCATCGAAGATGCCGCACAGGCACCGGGTGCGCTCTACAAAGGCCGCAAGGTGGGCTCTTTGGGCGATATGACTGTGTTTAGCCTTAACTATCACAAACATATCCATACGGGTGAGGGAGGTATTGTTACCACGCAAAGCGATGTCTTCGCTGAAAAGCTTCAGCTCATTCGTAATCACGGCGAATCGGTGGTTGGACCTAAGGGTACGAAGGATTTGGTCAACACCTTCGGATTTAATCTGCGTATGACGGAAATTTCTGCGGCGATCGCGATCGAACAGTTGAAGAAATTGCCGGGCCTCT
>CAZDML010000048.1:0-14075 GCA_964506645.1 uncultured Elusimicrobia bacterium
CGGCGACCGGTTGCGGGTGTTCTTTAAAGATGCCAAGTGGTCGTCGCGAGATGTTTTTGGCGGAAGCAAAAACGATTTTGTGCTGGATGATCAGCATACCATCAGCCTCTTCCCGCGTCTATTCCGCTACCCCACCGCGTCCACGCCCAAAGAGCAGCTGCTCATTCCTCACAATATTCCGGAATTGGGCATTCGGCTGACGCATTTGAAAATCTACAAGCGCTCGGAAATTTTCGCTTATTCTTGGAACGGCCTGGATTTCGCCCCGATCTGGCAGCAGCGGTTCTCTGGGTATCTGGCCGATTATACGCTCGGGGATGGTTTGCAACTCGGTAAAACGCAGCTCTGGGCCGCTCTCATTGCGCCGGGTGAAAAAACAGTTCTGGTGTCTTATGACCTTCCTTAAGGGGCAACCGTGCCTCGCTCCACGCGCGAGTATCTCGATTTGGTAATCGAAACCGACGCGTCGAAACTGCTGGCGCAAGGCGGTGCGCAAAGCCGTGACCACCAGGCGCCGCGCTTCTGGACCGAACCCTTCTTTAACCTCCTCGGTAACGTCTGGGGTCTTGTTATGTGGGCGATTCCCTGGCCGCTGCGCCGGCGACTCGTGGAAGCGATCAATTACAAACTGAGTACCCATCACCAGCCCAACGCTGAGGAACTCGGCCGCATCAAAAGCCATGCCCTCAAGGTCATCGAAGAACTGCAGAAAACAACCGGGCAACGGCCAGCCTTTATGGTGTTTACCTCTCATCCCGATACGACCGGACCTTTTGAGTGGCTGCGTTTTGAATTGTTCCGCCAGGGGGGGCTTGTGGCCGATGCGGTGGTCGAGCAGGAACATCCCGGTGGCTGGTTTCGCCGGCACCCGCAGTGTTTTGTTGCTATTGACCCCTTTGCGCTCGATACGCTGTCGCCAGCGATGGCCGGTTTTTATGCGGGGTGGATGCACCGCTTCTATCTGGCATGGGACCGCCAGGCGGCCACACAGAATTGGCTGCAGAGAACCTTTCTTCTGCGCGGCAGCGGCTATCCGCGCATCGTGAACCGGCTTCTGGAACGTTTAAAAATGAATGTGCCGGTTGTGATGGTCATTGCGGGGGGGCTGCCGCACAACGCCCGGCTGCTCTATACCACGCGTGAATTTATTCATCGTATGCCGATTCAGCGTTGGCCGATCACGAAAAAGGAAGCGGCGTTACGCATGATGGATATTGTCCGCAACCCAATCGAAGGCGAGCGTCCCACTGAAAAAGGTGAGCTCCCAGCGTCAGTTCATACGGCACTTACTCAACTGTGGTTGGAACTCGGAGTTCCGCAAAGCGAGCATGCCAAGTGGATGGACGAGTTCCAGAAAGAATTTCGTCTGGAAGTACCGTACCGCACGCGCCTCTTTCGTTTGCTGACAGAGCGAGTTGTGCACAAAGGCAAACCCATGGTGTGGATCGCTGTGGCACATCACGAGAGCGAGCCGCATGTGGTCATGTCGGAGCCTTGGGCGGCCAAAATGGAGAACGGAAACCTGCAGTGGGGGACGTTGTCCCGGGATGGGAACATGCAGTGGCGCCCTCTTACCCATGTCGACGCTCTGGCCACCGAGTTTGCCAAAGAATTTACTCGAGACCCTAAAAATCAGTAGGATCATGCATCTTTCAGAGGAAGGTACGTTATGAGCGACATGCTAATTATCGGTTCAGTAGCCTTGGATAGTGTGAAAACCCCGTTTGGCGAAGTGCAGGAAGCGTTGGGGGGCTCGGCAACCTATGCGTCGTATTCGGCCAGCTTCTTTAATCCCGTCCGTGTCGTGGCCGTGGTGGGAGAAGATTTCCCGCAACAGCATGTGAAGTTGTTAAAAGATAAAGGCGTGGACACGGCAGGACTACAGGTGGCCAAAGGCAAAACTTTCCGTTGGGCGGGGGCCTACGAATACGACCTCAACGAAGCCCATACCCTTAAAACTGAACTCAACGTCTTTGAACATTTTAAACCGACCATCCCTGCGTCTTACCAGAATACGCCGTTTGTGTTTCTCGCCAATATTGATCCAGATCTTCAACTCTCTGTACTTGATCAGGTGAAGGGGCCGAAGCTCATTGCCTGCGATACGATGAACTTGTGGATTAAGATCAAACCCGAGTCGCTCAAAAAAGTGATTAAGCGGGTCGACTTCTTTATTATTAATGAGGGCGAGGCGCGGCAGTTTGCCAACACCGCCAGCCTCGTGAAAGCGGGACGCATTCTTCAATCTTGGGGACCGAAGTGGGTCGTGATCAAAAAGGGAGAACATGGCGCACTGATGTTTGGTCCCAAGACTTTCTTTTCGGCACCCGCCTTTCCGCTCGAGGATGTCTATGATCCGACGGGCGCCGGCGATACGTTTGCTGGGGCGTTCTTCGGATATATCGCCAAAAATAATGGCGACACTTCCGATCAGACCCTGCGCAAGGCGGTGGTCTACGGTACGGTGATGGCGTCCTTTAATGTGGAGAAGTTCAGTTTGGAACGGATGAAAACGCTGATGTGGGATGAAGTCGAAGCCCGCGTACGCATGTTAAAAGAACTCGCCCACTTCGAACTCGACTAAGTCAAGCTGCCCTCAAAAATTAAGCGGCCTTTCGAAGAGACTGGCGCCCGGCGGTGTTGTTGACGTTATAGTGTAGCTTGCTTAAGACCAGCGCGCTGGCCGCGAATGCTCCCCATCCCAGTCCACCCAAGGCCACTGCCGTCGCCGTCCCCACCGTGAGTGCAATAACCGCCGGATCTTTGAGTGCTTTCTGATGATCAATGGCGTGCGGAAGATAAAACGCCAGTGCCGCGAACATCCCAGCCCATGCTGTGTTTGGAATCATCCCAGACTGTAGCAGCGCCCACGTTACCCCTAACACCAGAGGTGTTTCCAGCCACGCGATCCACTTCGCATAGAATGGAGAAGCGCTGGGATTCAGCCAGGACCCGTATGAGGCCGATGGGCGGTGGGGTCCCATGTCTTGCGGGATCCAACCCCATGTTTTGAACAGGGCATACTCTTTTGCTTGCAAGACGTACCCTGATTTTTCCGATCCCACCAAAACCTCTGATGCACCACTCATCATGGCCCCCATGAGATGCGTGAGCACTTCCTCGGAAACCAAGTCCTCTGTAAAATCAGGCCGTAAGTGAACTCGGTATAGCTGTTTAATTTTTGCGCGGAGCGGCTCAAACCGTGGGTCTCTAGCCACTTCAAAATACAAATCGCGTTCATCGGGAATGCAGAGCTGTATAAAGACGTGAAGGAATTCATGCCCTATAGTTCTAGGCGCACGGCCTGTGGCTCCAATGAGCATTTCTCCAGCGGCGTGTCCCTCGTGATCGTAGCGGAACTGCCCGCCACCCGTGGTATGGGTCGTAATCATCTGATGCCGTGGATCGATACGAAAATAGGTTTGATTCGGATGCTCAAGAAGAGATCGAACAATGGGTATGAGCTGGGGCGAGGCCTCTAAGAGCTGCGCAAGCTCTTCTGCACTTTCGAAGGAACGGCTGTATTGCCAGGGATGAGGCATTTGTTGGACCAGAGTGAGCCAATGTTCTGCAGGAGTGCGCTGCTGTAATTGAGCTATCGTGCCGAGAGCCGCTTGGAAAGCAGAAAGCAAGGCATCCGCCACATAGAATTCACCAAGGCCTTCCTTTTCAAGCGTGCCTCGACTGCCTTTCAGCGCGACTTCTTTCAAAAGGCCTTGGGCATCATAGGTCAGCAGATAGTGCGCACGTTGTCTCACGCCATCCATGTGTTGCTCGGCAATGACATAAAAGGAACGGCCTTCGTGGGCAGCGCCGATATAAAGTTCCCGAACATCGATCTGCTGCCAGTCTTGAGGATGGGGCAGCACGTGAGGCAACAGGGTATCTAAAGCCATTTGGCTGCGACGGGTGTTCAAAAATGTTTCGAAAAATTTTGTGGCGAGGTTCGTTGCACCTTCGTGAGGGTGTTCCTCCGCGTCGGAAGTCCACCGATAAACATCGGGATCATCGTCGTCGGGTTCGAATCCCAAGGACTCTAAGATTTTTGCGCTTCGCCCTTTTCCATCCGCATCCTTTCCAGAATCATCAAAGGCACTCATGCTGTGCAAACGAGGATTGCGTGCACGAAGATCGTTGAATAGAGACGTTGCGAGTGCTTTGCCAAGCCCTGACTGTCGGAATTCGGGTTCGATATACATCGCATCAAAATATGCGTCGGGTCGTGCCGCGTTCTGCTCGCGGACAGTCATAATGCCAAATCCGATGACACGACCGAGATGCCGCACAACCCAAAGCGACCCTGAGGATTCCCCGGAAATGATGTCTATGCCTTTTTGCATTAAATTTGCTGTGCTCTCTTTGGGGTTTTCATTTGCGGGCGAATTCATATCCAGTTCTTCTCGGAAAACCCCATAGAGTCTGCGTATCTCTGGCAAGTCGTCCATGGTGGCGCGTTCTGTCACCGCATGCTTTGCGCTGGGCTTGGTATTCATGTTGTATTCCAAGGCGCCGGTGTCGGGATCGGAGGTGAGTTTGTGAATGATGAAACCACGTTCGCGGGCGATGGCGCGAATGTAGAGATCCAGAATCTCTTTGTCGTAGTCCGCAGGGACGGGAACACTGAAGTCCTCATCCAGCTCTGCCTTGGCCAATAGGTGATGAAGAGAAGTATCAAATTCGGGATGAAGAGCGAGCCATTGATAAAACGGAATGTCTTGGAGCCTGCGAGTGACACGATCGGATTCGATATCCGCTTGTAAGAGCGCTCGGCCCAACAGAAGCAGATGGGCATCAAACGAGGCTGGCGATTCCGTTTCTCGGATGGGGATGTCTCCAAACAGAGCGTTTTCAGAGTCTCCTTTCATCACACTTATCATCGGGTCGATGGCCAGTGCGCGGTCGTTGTGCGGCACCGCGGACAGGCGGGCATATGCGGGATGTTGACGCAGGCGGTGTACGAGCGCGGCCGCATCGCGCGCAAAGGGTACGCCGATGGTGAGAATGGTTTCGTTTGGCTTCAGAGGAAAACGATGGGTCTCCACGCGATATTTAAAAACGGCTTTCGGGCTATCCGGGCCGCGGAGCATGTCTTTGACCATGGCAACCGCTTTGGTAATGTCTTTTTCCTGTGGATAGAGGTACAGGCGATAAAAATCGGGAGGAATATCCGACGCATTGGAGACTTGCTTCCAGGCGGCAAGAGGCTTGCCGGTAATGAACGAAGGATCGAATTCGCCATGGAGAGGAAGGCCTGATGATTGCTTTCGATAGAACTGGATTCGGTTGGGCTGTGAGGGCTTATTCGTGCCCCAGTCGACATCAAAGGGCGCCAGACGCGGATGATCAAAATGGACACCGCCCCAGTCGGTGTAAGCGATGAGAACGACTACGGCGCCGGGTTTTAGTTCTTGTGCTAATTTTTTTTCAATCCGCTTTAAATTGGAGTCCGGGCCGAATTCAGGGCGCCCATCGCTGTCATCGCCCCAACGCGGCGCTTCATTATGAAAATAGTAGACGATATCTGCTTTTGAAAAGTCGTGGCTCTGGAACCGGCCTAAAACCAGATCGACAGAGGCCGTATTCAACTGCTTTCCTACTTCTTTCTTTATTTCCTCCGCAAATTCATGAAGTCGTCCGTCAGCTTCTATGGATTTGCCTTGTGCTCCAAACACACTGCCCGCCACCATCGCTACGCGTCCATCGCCGCCGCCGGCATCGATGACCTGCTGGCCGGGTTGAAGTCCAAGGTGTTTGAAAATAAGGGCAATGTCGTGAATTTTGCTTTCTTCAAAGACGCCGATCACGTGGCCGTCGGTCGTGTCGTCGTAAGTTTCACGCATTTCTTTGAATGCCGGGAACTCATACTGCTCATCGCGCTCATCGTAATGCCGTTGATAGGTGCGATGCAAAAAGTCTATGGCTTGAGCTTGCAAAGCCTCCTCATCGATGTAACGGCGATCGCGCGGATCCAAATGGGGAAGGATTCGGAGCGCGTGTGAATAGCGGTTTTTGAATCCTTGCCACGCTTCGAGATCATCGGTTTCATATATCGTATGGATACGAATCGGCCCTGAAACGAGAATTTCAGGTTCATAGATGTTCTCGGTCGGAGGCATAGTTACCCAGGCGCTATGACGTATGGAAGTCCAAGGAACGTCTGCGACTATCGATCGGCCATCTGTATCAATACCGAATTCCTCAGCATAGGTTGGAATATAGGTAAAGAAAGCTTCGCGTGGGACGACTGCATTTTCATGAAGCGGGTACTGCTCTTCGGGTGTGGTGGTTCCCCGGATCAGCCGTATGCCGCTGGCGCCCGGGAATCGGTTCAGAAAGTCCCATTGACTGAGGGCTGTAATCGTCTCGTGTGCTTGAGACAAGGTTTCTGTAAGTGTGGTGAGCTTCGACGGGGTTTTCTGGGTTGCTTGGATGAGATCCGCTGCAAAGTTAAATTGTTTGCGCTCAAAAAGAGCGCGTTCTAGAACGACGAGAAGCTCTTGAAGGGTATAGTCTTTTAATTGCAACGAGTTTTGGTAGTACGCCTCATCTTGTTTCATGGATGCTGTGACAGAACCCGGTGTTCCATGGGTGGCGCGTGCGAGCAGCGATTTTAAAGCGGCCTCTTCGGAGGGTAAAAACGCAGGGCTTGAGGTCCGTCGTAGCAATTCAATCAAGATTTCTGAGTTGCGGTGGCTTTGTAGTAAGTTGTCTGCAAGCGTCACAGGAGCGGCATGTCTAGAGGATGCGATCGCTTTTAGTTGTTGTTGGAGGGCCTGAGAGAGAACGGTATAGTCCTGAGATGCTTTTTGGGGGGTCCAAGTCCCGAAGCGTTCATCTAATCTTTTTTTAGCTTGGCGAAGAGCTTCCTGTTGAGATGCAGTAGGATAGCGGAGAACGGATTCCGATGAATCGTCGCCCATAGTGAGCGCAGGGTTGTTGGGATTCAAGTTCCAGATCATGTGTGACAGGGCGCTCGCCGCCCAACTCACGAGCAGGGATAGCTTGAACCAGTGCCCAAAGTCATGGAAGTGCAGGAGCGGCAGGCCCACCGCTGATAAAACACCTAATCCCACCATGACGAGAGCCGTTGCCGTGATCGAGCGATGGATACCTCTTAACCCTTTCCGTAATCCTTTCTTGTCGAGATTGATGTGCTGACGCAGGAACCATCGTTCAATCCCGGGAACCAGCGTGAACGGCACGACCGCTGCTTCGAAGAGGAACGGCGAGAGGATAATTTCGATAAAGCGCGCACGCTTGGGGTGCTTGCTCCAGGGGCGAAAATCCTGGCGTGCGGGCAGGTCGTGTTTCATAATCCATTTACGAACGACATAGACCGCGTCTTCGAATTCATAAATCAAACGGCTGCCCCAGCGGTAGACGTTCAGTTGCCAGGAGGTGGAAGACGGTGATGATGTGGCGGAGGATGGGGGAACGGGATCGGATTGAGTATTTTCTTTTTGATGGGTCTCCTCCATCAGCGCCTGAAGGTAGGCAGAGTCCTGGTATGGTAATTTTGGGAATTTATCCTGGAACTGCTCGATTAAATCCAAGAGCTGATTCCGGCTGAGGCCCTCCATACGACCTCCCTCAAAGAGGAGGGCATAGACTTTCGGCCAGTTCTCATTCGTCAAAAGTTCATACGCTTCGCCCACTTCGGTAAACTTGGCCTGAGCTTCACGATTGTTTGGATTAACGTCTGGATGATACCGTCTGGCGAGCTTGCGATAAGCCGATAGGATCCCGTTGGTTGATCCGCGTTCAATTTCTAGCGTGTCATAGGGGTTTCGGTGCAGACGGCCCATAAAGCTGTCATCACCGAATTTCCCAGTCAGTGATGCCATGGAGAGAAGTGTGGCGATGATTCCCGCAACAAATATCGGTGAAGAGCTGATTGTGGTTTGCGGGTGCCAGGACTGTGTGATGAGATGGAAAGTATGCGCTTTGAGGTGCGGAGCTTGCGAGGCGATGAAGAAAAGGACCGCGGGAATGAGCGCTTGGGTTTTAAAGGGAATCCCGTCTTCCCGGCATTGTGTAAGCCGGGATCCATGGGTCATGATGGGCCCCGGATAACACAATTCCGGGGCGACGGCTCGAGCCACTTCGGTCGTGAGTAGGCTGCCACATAAGGCCAGCGCGATGAATTTTTTGATGAAAGAGGCAGTCAAATCCATACGATCAAGGATACCCTCTGAATGTTACACCGCTATTGCAAAGGGCCTATATTTTTCGCGTTGAAAAATCAGCCTCTTTCTGTTAGTCTTGGCCTATGAGCAGGATTTCGGTGTTGATGTGTCCGCCCACCCATTACTCCCTTCAGTATGAGATCAATCCATGGATGAAACTGCGTCATCCCCCCGACACGACGCTGGCGGCCAAACAATGGGACCGGTTGTGTCGCGTGTTACGGGGTCTCGGTGTTCAGGTGAAAACGCTTTCTCAGGTTCCGGGTGCTCCGGATATGGTGTTCACGGCCAATGCGGGGGTGGTTTCGGGCCGACTTTTTATTCCCAGTCATTTTCGTTACAAAGAGAGGCGTATCGAGGAAGCCCCATTCAAAGCATTTTTCAAGAAGAACGGATATCTCATAGTCGATGCCGCGAAACGATTTTATTTTGAAGGCGAAGGGGATTTATTGCCGTACCGCGGATTTCTTTTTGGAGGATACCGATTTCGTTCGCAGCCGCAGGCGCAGCTGCGGGTCAGCCGTGCCCTGAAAAAGCCGCTCATCGGGCTTGACCTTGTGAATCCGCATTTTTATCACCTCGACACCTGTTTTTGTCCGATTGATGAACGTACGGTGATGTATTACCCCGGAGCTTTCGATGTCTACGGTCTGAGATTGATTCGTGAGTGCGTGAAGGATCCTCTGCCGGTGAGCCGTGCGGATGCTGACCAATTTGCCTGCAATGCGTTTCGTGTTGGACAGACGATTGTGCTGAACCGGGCGAGCGCCTCGCTCAAGCGAGCGCTGAAGAAGCGCGGGTATCGGGTGATTGAAACACCGACGTCGGAATTTATTAAAGCGGGAGGCAGCGTGAAATGTCTTCTTTTAAAACTCTAAACGATTTTCGCAACGAGCCGTTCACTGATTTTCAAACCCCTGCGGCCCGTGCGGCAATGGAGAAAGCGCTGGCCGATGTGCGACACCAGTTGGGGCGGACGTATTCGCTGATTATCGACGGAAAAAAAGTCGCGTCGCGCCGCAGCTTCCCTTCGATTAATCCCTCACGATTTAAAGAAATTATCGGGCGTGCCAGTGATGCCGACCGCTCGCAGGCCGATCGGGCATTGGCGGTGGCCTCGAAAACCTTTGAGTCTTGGAGTCGCCAAAGTGATGCGGTGCGCGCACAAGCCCTTCAGCGCATGGCAGCGATTTTACGGCGCCGTAAATATGAATTTTGCGCCTGGATGATTTACGAGGTCGGCAAAAGCTGGACGGAAGCCGATGCCGATGTGTGCGAGGCGATCGATTTTCTGGAGTATTACGCCTTGTGCGCGCTTGTTCCGATGCCGCAGCTGACTCCAATTCCCTCGGAGAAAAACACGTATGTCGCACGACCCTTGGGGCCTGTAGTCGTCATCCCGCCCTGGAATTTTCCACTGGCGATATTGGTCGGCATGGCGACGGCCGCTGTCGCGGCCGGCAATACCGTTGTGATAAAGCCTTCCAGCCAATCCCCCGTGATCGCCGCCAAGTTTATGGAAATCGTGGAAGAAGCCGGCGTGCCGGCAGGTGTGATGAATCTGGTCACCGGTGCGGGCGGCCGTATCGGGGACGTGCTGGTTCAGGACTCGCGCACGCGCATGATTGCGTTTACGGGATCGAAGGCGGTGGGGGAGCATGTGAACGAACGCGCGGCCGTTCCCGCCAAAGGCCAGCGCTGGATTAAGCGCGTCATTGCGGAGATGGGCGGAAAAAACGCCATCGTCGTCGATGCCTCAGCCGATCTTGAGGCGGCGGCGCAGGGCGTGATGGTCTCGGCCTTTGGATTTCAGGGGCAGAAGTGTTCGGCCTGTTCCCGTGCGTACATCCATGAGGCGGTGTATAACCAGTTCGTCGAAAAGCTGATGGCCCGTGTCGAGGCCATTCGCCAGGGACCGGCCTACGACCCTGCGAATTTTATGGGGCCGGTCATTTCAGATTCCGCAATGAAATCGATTTTGGCCTACATGCAGTTGGGGAAGAAGCAGGGCAAAACGCTTTCCGGAGCCAATGCCCTGCGCGCAGAAGGATTTTATCTGGCTCCGACGGTGTTCGAACGCTTGCCCGCGTCCTCGCGTCTTTGGAAAGAGGAAGTGTTCGGCCCACTGCTGGCTTTGGGGAAAGTGAAATCGTTCGCAGAAGGTCTTCACGAAGCCAATAACACGGACTTTGGACTTACCGGTGCTGTGTTCAGCCGCGATGAGAAAAATTTGGAGTACGCACGCCGTGAATTTTTCTGCGGCAACCTGTATTTTAACCGCAAGTGTACGGGCGCGATGGTTGGCGGCCACCCGTTCGGCGGATTTAATTTGTCTGGAACCGATTCCAAAGCGGGCGGCCCCGACTATCTCGCCTTGTTCCGTCAGATGCAATGCATTTCCGAAAAACTCGCATGAGTGTACTCTCGATTCTTTTAGCACCGTTCGCTCGGCGCTTTATTGCTGGGACGCGGTCGGATCAGGCGGTCGCTGCGGCGTTGCGCATGAACGCCAAGGGGATCCAGGCCATCATCGATTTCCTGGGCGAGGATGTGCGTTCTCCGCAGGATGTGGAGTCCGCCGTTCTGGAATACGAGCAGGTACTTGCGCAAATCGGGGAACGCCGTGTGCGCGCCTCCATTTCTGTCAAGGCAAGCCAGATGGGAATCCTCCTCTCTCAGGAGCTGTGCGAGAATAATCTACGCCGCCTGGCTAAAAAGGCGGCGGCGGTCGGGTCCTTTGTGTGGATGGATATGGAGGGCTCGGCGCTGACGCAAAAAACGATCGAGGCGTTCGAAGCACTGCGGAGTGAATCTGCGAATTGCGGGCTCTGTCTGCAGGCCTACCTCGTTCGAACCGGTGCAGATATCGAACGGCTTTCAAAAAAAGAGTTCCATGTCCGTTTATGCAAAGGAGCGTACAAAGAGCCCCCGGAAATTTCGTTTACAGGCCGACCCGCCGTAGAGGGCAATTTTCGAATTCTTGCTAGTAAATTGATCGATGCCATTCCCCGAAGAGTACACCCTGCGATGGCGACCCATGATCCCCTTTTGATTTCAGATCTCAAAAAAATACTTCACCAGCGGCAAGCAACTCCTACGCAGGTCGAATTCCAAATGCTTTATGGAATCCAAAACACTCTCCTTGTCTCCCTGGCCCAGGAAGGGTTCCCTGCTTCAGTCTATATTCCCTATGGACGTGCCTGGTTGCCGTACTTTACCCGCCGTTTGCGCGAAAGACGTGAAAATTGGCTCTTTTTGCTCAAAAACCTCCATAAATCCTAAGTTCTTAAAGCGTGTAAATTTGTAGAAAAAATGCTAAAAACTATTGCTTTTTTAGCGAAGAGGGCATAGAAACATACTGATGAATCGATTCAAACCCGCATCCAAAGTTTACATGCCTGGCGCTGCCTACAGCGCCATCTTATGTACAGCTCTGTCACTTATGCTGCTGCTCATGGGCGGTGATCGATCGGCATCCATCGCCATTTCCCAGCCCAATGCCTCTAAATTTCCCGCCATTCGCGCTGAAGATTGGCAGAGCTTTGATGACGCGGTCCATGCTCGTGCACGCCAATTTTCAGGAACACTGGGTTATGTCATTAAAGATTTGAATTCTGGGCATGTTGTTTCCAGCCAGGCCGATCGTGCGTTTCCGAGTGCCAGTCTCATTAAGCTCCCGATCATGGTTGCTGTTTTTCAGGCGGTCGAGGACAAAAAGCTGACACTCGCCCAAACCTTAACGCTCCACCGCCAGGACCGCAAAGGTGGCTCGGGGATTTTGAAATGGTCTCCGGTGGGATCCGTCTTTACGGTGAGCGAATTGGTGGAAGCAATGATTACGCACAGCGACAATACCGCCGCGCACATGCTGGTGGATCAACTCGGTTATGATTATCTCCAACAGACGTTTCATAAGCTCGGTCTCCAGGCCACAGAAGTACATCCCGAAGGGTTTCGACTGACCTCGCGCCGCGTGGACGAAGACAACATGACCAGCCCGGCCGATATGGCGATGCTTCTCGAAAAAATTTATACACGCCAACTCGTCAGCGAGCAGGCGAGCGACGACATGCTGGGGATTTTAAAACGTCAGCATCTGCGCGACCGACTGCCGAAATATCTGCCGAGCGGCTGGATGATCGCCCACAAAACCGGACTTCTGCGCCGAGCCTGCCATGATGTGGGCATCGTGTTTAGTCCGAATGGGGACTATCTGATTTGTGTTTTGACCAACCATGATTCAACGTATAAAGTTGCTAAGCGCTTCATCGCCACGATGGGACGGATCTCGTTTGACTACTACCAGGGCGGGTTTCACACGCCGATGGTGCAGACTCGCCGCCCCGTCACGACCCTTCCTCCCGCGAGCTAATTCATGCGCCTTTTAAAATCGATTCGATGTGGGTCGCTGATCCTGATTACACTCAGTGTCTTGCCGGCACAACCGTTGCGCGCTGAAAACCGTTCTGATATGGTGCGGTACGATTTTGCGGAAGAACGTGTCGTTGATGTGACGGTGATCAAGAAGCAGACTGGACAGAAAAAGATTTTGTTCTTCAAGGTGCCCAAGTACACGGAATTTCTCGAAGGGTTCATCCGCGGCATGGTGGTAGATTACAGCGATAATCCGGTGGAAGGAGTGCTCGTACGCGTGGGCGATCCCGGGGAAGAAAACAGCATGTTTGATCCAACCGTTACCAATTTTAACGGTATCTACCGCATTCGTTTTTCTATCCCGTTTGATAAAAAGGGAAAGATTGATATACGTAACAAGCTGGTCTATGCACCAGATTGGGAGCAGAAGCGTGATTCGCTAGGGAACTCCTATGAACCCCTCGACAAGGAGACCCCGTTCCATCTCTTCTATGACCGATCTAAGAAAGTTCTCGCCTTTGCCGAAGGACTACGCAAAGGGTTTGTGAATCCCGTTCAAAAAGGTGAGTCCTCGATCAAATCGGGGGATAAGAAAACCAAAAAAGCCAATTCCGGCACCGCAGCGCCGGCGCCCAGCGGTGGCGGTGACGATTTCTTTAAAGCTTTCGGCGGCGGCTTCTAAGTTCTTCCTAAGACGGAAATTCTGGTATAATACTCCTCATGAAATTGACATTGGTTCGACCTCGCGGATTCTGTGCTGGTGTTGTCCGGGCGATTGATATCGTGGATATTGCTCTGGAAAAATGCCCGCCTCCTATTTACGTGCGCAAAGAAATCGTGCACAACCGCGCGGTTGTTGAGAATTTCAAGCAGCGCGGTGTGATCTTCATCGATAGTCTTCAGGAAGCCCCGTCCGGCAGTCTCGTGATTTTTAGTGCCCACGGCGTGTCTCCTGCCGTTCGCGCCGAAGCCAAGGCCCGCAATTTAAAGGTGATCGATGCAACTTGTCCGCTCGTCACCAAAGTTCATTTGGAAGTCCATAAGTACGTTCGCGATGGGTACAGTATTATTTTGATCGGCCACAAAGAACACGACGAAGTTGAAGGAACGACCGGCGAAGCACCGGACAAGATCCAGGTGGTCGGTAATGTGGAAGAGGTCTCTAAACTCACTGTTCCCGATCCGAACAAGGTGGTGTGTCTGACCCAGACGACATTGAGCGTTGATGAAACCCGCGACATCGCGGCAGCCATCAAGAAACGCTTCCCTAATTTGGTGTCTCCCAGCAAAGACGATATCTGCTATGCCACCCAGAACCGCCAGGATGCGGTGAAGGAACTGATGCGCGCAGGGATTGATCTTCTGCTTGTGGTGGGATCCAAGAACAGCTCCAATTCCATCCGACTGTGTGAAGTCGCCCGCGCCAACGGTGTGGCCTCCTATCTCATCGACAACGCCTCTGAAATCCAGACGGCCTGGCTGGAAAACGTTAAAAATGTCGGGCTCACAGCGGGT
>CAZDML010000049.1:0-3302 GCA_964506645.1 uncultured Elusimicrobia bacterium
GCGCTTGGGCACCGATGCTGAAAAAAAATTCTGGAACAAGGGCATTTCCGCCTGTGCGACCTGCGACGGGGCACTCCCCCTATTCCGCAACAACCCGATTTTCGTCATCGGCGGGGGAGATACCGCCATGGAAGAAGCGCTTTACCTCACACGGTTCGGTTCCTCCGTGACGATTGTGCACCGTCGCAAAGAATTCCGTGCGTCGCAGGTCATGCTCAAACGGGCTCAATCAAATCCCAAAATTCAGTGGAAAGTTCCGTATACCTTAGAAGACACCGCTGGTGAGGATACGCTGGGCCAACTCACACTCAAAAATGTCGATACGGGGAAGGTGGAAAAGGTGAATGCCAGTGGGCTGTTTCTGGCCATCGGTCATGAACCCAACACCGGCATCTTCAAAGGCCTCATTACGCTCGATGAAACGGGATACATTTTGACGGACGGCAACACTCGCACCAATATCCCCGGCGTTTTTGCCGCGGGGGACTGCGTCGACCACACCTACCGCCAGGCGATTACGGCTGCGGGCCAAGGTTGTATGGCCGCTATCCAAGCCGAGCGCTTGCTCGAATACGAAGAACATAGCGTTTCCCATATTTAAAAGCAAAAACATGCCTATAAATTGATCTGTTTCTATTCTTGATAAGAACAGTCATATATGGTATCCTTACCTATATATAGGAGAAAGGGTTATGCTCCAAGTCAGCTCCAAAACCGAATATGGCATGCGATGCCTCCGCCTTGTCGCTTTAGAAGGGGCAGAAAAAGCGTTATCGCTTTCTGACATTGCTCGCCGTGAGCATGTACCCAAACCCTATGCCCAGCAGATCATGCACCAGTTGCGGCGCGCCGGCCTGGTCAAAAGCACCCGCGGCACACAAGGCGGATTTACACTGGCCAAACCTTCCAGCGAAATTTCTGTGGGCGATATCTTACGCGTTCTAGAAAATAATGCATCGGCCAATGCCTGTGAAACGTTTAATAAGAAAAACGAATGCGGACATATGGGGGACTGCAGTATTCGACCCGTTTGGGAAACGGTGGCCCAACGTTTGTGGGCCGCACTCGATCACATTACTTTGAACGATTTGATCAAAGATGAAAAATCTGTGTCGAAGCGGCTGGAGATCGAACTTCCCGTGTTAAACAGTCCCGGATCATCCGGGCACGCCTGCCACTGCGGATAAACAAACAGCGATGAAAGAAACCAAAGATGTCTTGATGGATCACTTTATGAACCCGCGCAATGTCGGCGACTTGCCGAACGCCGATGGCATGGGGGAAGTGGGGAATCCGCTCTGCGGCGACATCATCCGGCTCTATCTGAAAATTAAAAATGACCAGATTGAAAATGCCTCGTTCAAAACGTTCGGCTGCCGTGCCGCCATCGCAACAAGCTCCATTTTGACCGAACTGGTGAAAGGAAAAAAAATTTCCTAAGCGCTCAAGATCACCAAGGACGACATTGCCAAGGTTCTCGGCAATCTCCCGCCTCTCAAACAAAACTGTGCCAAGCTTGCCGAACTCGCGCTAAAAGCTTCGCTGGGGGACTACTACGCCCGCACGAAAAACGATCACAAACTTGCGCTTGAGATTGATGAGCGCATCCACAACCCTCAAGAATGGCGCAGAGGAGATCTCTCCCTGGAAGACTCCGGTTCGCCGCTCTAATGCCTATGGCGACGGCTCGCTCATACCCCTTTTCCAAGCAAACCGTCGAAGCCCTTTCCGCCTATAAAAAAGAACCCTCTTGGATGCTCGACATCCGCCTGCGTGCCTGGGCCATGGCCGAAAAGTTTTTAGCCCAGAAACCGGCCGCTTTGGAAGGTCTCGAAGCATTCACCGAACCGCCCAAGATATCTGTGCCTATGAAAGAATGGCCGCGTGATCTCTCGCACGCCCTGGAAGAACGCGGGGATGAAGAAGGATTAATCGTTCAGCGCGATAGCACGATCCTCTCCCGAGCTATTTCCAAAGAGCAGGCGGCACACGGCGCCCTCTTTACCGATTTGCACACCGCCGTTCGTGAGATGCCCGATCTCGTGAAAAAGTATTTTGGCCAGCAAGCCTGGCCCGATACGCTGGCCAAAGCCCTCAACACCGCTTTTTGGAGCGGAGGCAGTTTTCTCTTTGTGCCGGCCAACGTTGCCATCCATCTTCCCTTTCACACCTGCTACTGGGTGAGCACCCCGCAAACGGGACTTTTCCCGCGCACCATTATGGTTGCTGAACGCGGAGCTGTGGTGTCGATGATCGATGAATTTTTGTCGCCGACCTGGGACAGCCCGGGGCATTCCACAGGTTGCGCAGAAATCTGGGTCGCCGATCGCGCCCGCGCGCATTATCTGACCATTGAAAACCTGGCAGGAACCATTCGTCATGCCCATCACGAAGAAGCACAGATCGATGTGTCTGGCAAACTGATTTCATTTTCAGTGTCGATGGGCGCCAACAGCCGCCGAGAAGGCATTGCCTTTTCGCTTCGGGACGCTTCTTCGGAAGGCGCCACAACGTCCGGCCGTGAATTTAATCTGCCGACCAGCGCTGAAGCGGAGGTGCATGCCTATTTAGAAAGTGCTCTTGCACACCTTCCCACGGGCGCACTGAGAGAAAAACTGCGGCATCTGGTGATCGGACAGCTCACCGGGCACCGCCCAACGCTCACTTTAGAAAAGGTTGCTGAGCTTCACCCTGAGGTACGTTTATGATGGATGTCAAAAAAATTAAAAAAGACTTTCCAATTCTGACACGCAAAGTCCACGGCAAGCGCTTGGTCTATCTGGACAATGCCGCGACCACGCAAAAACCTCTGAGCGTGATTGAGACCGAGGACCGCTACTACCGCGAGACCAACGCCAATATTCACCGCGGTATTCACACCCTGAGCGAAGAAGCCACGGCGCTCTACGAAGGAGCTCGCGAAAAGATTGCTGGATTTATCGGTTCTCCGGCACCAGAAAGCATTCTCTTTACCCGCGGAACGACGGAAGCCATCAACCTCGTAGCACACGGATGGGGCCGCAAGTTCTTAAAAGAAGGGGACGAAATTCTACTGACCGCTTTCGAACACCATTCCAATCTCGTGCCTTGGCAGATGACGGCGGAAGTCACCGGTGCCAAACTCAAATTTATTCCGCTCACCCCGGAAGGCCTTCTCGACCTTTCTAAACTCGATCAGATCCTGACCCGGAAAACAAAACTCGTGAGTTTCACAGCCATGTCGAATGTGCTGGGAACCATCACCCCCGTGCGCGAGATCACACAGCGCGCCCACGCCGTGGGTGCCAAGGTCTTTGTCGATG
>CAZDML010000049.1:3312-14032 GCA_964506645.1 uncultured Elusimicrobia bacterium
CTCGTCCTCGAAGAAGATATGCGTGTAACCCAGATCGAGGCTGGAATTCGGCGCCGGCAATGCCCGGTCGCGCGGCCACCCGCGGACCGCCAGCAGCCTGTCCTTGATGTCGAGGACGGCCAGATACTCGATCTGCCCGTTGCCCCGGCTCTCGTCGTGGTTTGCCTGCACGGTCGCTAAGTCGCGCTGCGCAAGCGGCGCCGCATATGACGATCAAGGTCGCCGATTGGCAATGCGATTTCATGGCATTTTCGGCTCACAAGATGCTCGGGCCGACGGGGGTTGGCGCTTTGTATGGCAAGCTCGACCTTTTAGATAGCATGGACCCGTTTATGGGTGGGGGGGATATGATTTTGGAAGTCACCCGCGAGAAATCGACCTGGAATGAACTGCCTGCCAAGTTCGAAGCGGGCACACCCAACATTGCGGGGAACATCGCCTTCGGAGCAGCCATCGATTACCTTCAATCGGTGGGCATGGATGCGATCCGCCAGCACGAGCGTGAAATCACAGCCTATGCCCTTGAACAGTTGTCCAAAGATTCGAAAGTACATATTTACGGACCCAAAGATGCGGCCCTCCGCGGTGGGGTCGTCTCATTTAACTACGGAGATATTCACCCGCATGACATCGGAACCTTGCTGGATCAGGAAGGCATCGCCATCCGCGCCGGCCATCACTGCTGTCAGCCCCTCATGAACGACTATGGCATCAGCGGCACCGCTCGGGCTAGCTTCTACATCTACAACACCCGGGAAGATGTGGACGCCTTAGCCGTTGCCCTCAAAAAAGCCTCCGCCCTCTTTGAAGGGGCCTCGCTTTGAGCACCGATGCCCCGGCTGGAATGCCCAGCGAAGCACAAATAAAGGAAGCGATTCGGCCTATCCAGGACCCGGAGATCCACCTGGGGATATTGGACTTGGGGTTAATTTATGGTGTAGAATCACATCCGAACGGGACAGTTCGAGTTCGTATGACACTAACCAGTCCCTCGTGTCCCGTGGGACCCCTCCTTCAAGCACAGGTTCACGCGGCTGTCTTAAAACTTCCCGGTGTGCAAGAGGCTAAGGTGGAACTGGTGTGGGACCCTCAATGGGACCCCCGCACGATGGCAACTGACGATATCAAGATGGAACTAGGCTTACTTTAAAACTAATTAGGAGCTTCTGAAATGAAACGAAAGACAGTGTCGGTTTGGGTGGGCGGCGCAGCCGGTGACGGGATTGCCTCAGTCGGCGAATCGCTTGCGAAAATTTTTGCACGCAACGGACTTCATGTCTATGCGTATAACAGCTATCAATCCGTCATCCGTGGCGGCCACGTGTGGTGGCAGATGCGCGCGGGATCGGAAAAGGTCTACACCCAGCCGGACGACTGTCATTTGCTCATCTGTCTGAACCAGGACACCATCGACCAACACGCCTTGGGCGTGGCCAAGGGCGGCGGCATTCTCTTTAACTCGGACCGCCTCCAGGTGCGCCCGGAACATCTCAAGAACGGCGCCCAGTCTATGGGCCTGCCGATGAGCCAGCTAACGAAGCTGCCCATTATGCAGAACACAGTCGCTACCGGCGCCTTCATGTTCCTCACCGACCTCCCTCTTGCCAGTCTCGAAAAAGCCCTCGAAGAACGTTTCGCAAAAAAGAAAGCAGAAATCATTAAAGCCAATATCGAAGCCGCCCGTGCAGGTTACGAATACGCGAAGAAAAATTGGAAAGCTCTGGGCCTCGGCCTGGAAGTGTCCAACAAACAGCGTCTCGTGATGACCGGCAACCAGGGCTTTGCCATCGGCGCCTTGGCTGCCAACTGCCGCGTCTACACGGCTTATCCGATGACGCCGGCCTCTTCCATTCTCCACTTCCTGGCTCCGAACGGCCCCAAAAACGGCTGTCTCGTGAAGCAATGTGAAGATGAAATCGCCGCCATGAACATGGCGGTCGGCGCCGGCCAAACCGGTGCACGCGCCATGACTGGAACCTCTGGCGGCGGATTTGCGCTCATGACGGAAGCGGTGGGTCTAGCCGGGATGCTCGAAACCCCCGTGGTCGTTGTCAATGTGCAGCGCGGCGGACCGTCCACCGGTCTTCCGACAAAAATGGAACAGGGCGACCTCTTCCAAGTATTGGGCGCCAGCCAAGGCGAATTCCCGCGCATTATTCTTGGCCCCGGAACGATTGAAGAAGCCTATCAGATGACCGTGGATGCTTTTAACCTTTCGGACCGATTCCAGTGCCCGACGCTAATGCTCTCAGACTTGATGCTGTCGGAACACACCGAAACTGTCGACAAACTCGACTTAAACGTCAAAATCGATCGCGGCGAAATCGTGGACAAGTGGAATGAATCAGACGGCATCTATAAGCGCTATGCGATTACCCCGTCCGGCATTTCGCCTCGCGTGCTGCCGGGAACGGCCAACGCGATGTATGTGTCACCCTCAGACGAACACAACGAACGAGGCGAAGTCATCTCGGACGTTTTCACCGACCCGGTCATGCGTAAGGCGATGGTCGAAAAACGCTTCCGCAAAATGGATGGCGCGAAGAAAGAACTCGCGAAGCTCTATCCCGTGGTTGTGGAAGGTCCAGCCGATGCCGATGTCACCCTGGTCGGCTGGGGTTCGTCGATCAACCTGCGCCGCGCACTTCTGCGCCGCCTCCAGGAAGATGGCGTGAAAGCGAATATCTTCTCGATCAAAGTGGTCGCACCCTTCCTTACAGAAGAAGTGACTGCCGTGCTTTCCAAGTGTAAACGCCCGGTCATGATCGAAAACAACTTCACCTCGCAGATGAGCCGACTCGTCCGCATGGAAACCGGCATCCACATTAAAGAACGGATCCTGAAGTACGACGGCGAACCGTTCTACACCGGCGAAACCTATGCACAACTGAAGAAAATCTTGAGCAAGAATCCTCCGTCCGCCACCGCGGCAGAACCCGTGACACTGGCCGCGGGTGGGGTTCGTTAACTTACTAAGGAGAAATGAATCATGGCTGATGCAGCGGTATTTAAATCGGAAGTAAAACCTGACTGGTGCCCGGGATGCGGCGATTACGGTGTTCTGAACTCGCTTCAGAAGGCCTGCGCTGATCTTAATCTGAACCCCAAAGACATCATGGTGGTTTCGGGCATTGGCTGCTCTTCAAACTTGCCTGGCTTTTTTAATTCCTACGGCATGCACACGCTGCACGGACGCGGCGTGGCTGTGGCCAATGGCGTGAAACTTGGCAACCACGACCTGACGGTCATCGCCTGCGGCGGTGACGGCGATGGTTACGGCATCGGTGTGGGACATCTGATCCACTCGATGCGCCGAAACTTGGATATGACCTATGTGGTCATGGACAACCAAATCTACGGTCTCACCACGGGTCAGACCTCGCCGACCACGGAACAAAACGTGAAGACGAAGTCGACCCCGCAGGGAAATCTGGAACAACCGCTCAACCCCATCATGCTTGCGCTGGCCTCCGGCGCATCCTTTGTGGCCCGCGGCTTCTCCGGCGAACCGCTGCATCTGGCCGAACTCTACAAACAAGCGATCCAACACAAAGGCTTCGCCATTGTGGACGTGTTCAGCCCCTGCGTCACGTATAACAAGGTGAATACCTATCCGTGGTTCAAAGAGCGCGTTTACAAGCTCGAAGATGAAAACCACGATCGCACGAACTTTGATTTAGCGATGAAGAAAGCTCCGGAATGGGGCGCGCGTATTCCCATCGGCGTGTTCTACGCCAAGGAACGCCCGACTTACGAGGAAGGCGAAACCGCGATGGCCAATGGCGCCATGTCCAAACTGTCGCCGAAGCCACTCGATCCGTCCATTCTTCTGGAGTTCGTATAAACGCTACTGCCTCGGAGGAGGTTCAGATGATTGCTCTCACTCCCACAGCCGCCAGCGAAATTAAGCGGCTGTTGACTAAAGAAAATAAACCCGAATTAGGGCTTCGCATCGGGGTACGCCCGGGCGGATGCTCGGGCATGTCCTACATGCTCGGCTTCGACAACATCCACGATGGGGACAAAGTTGAAAACATCGAAGGCATTCAAATCTTCGTGGATCAAAAGAGTGTCCCCTATTTGCAGGGGCTAAGCCTCGACTACACCGACGGCCTGCAGGGTAAGGGGTTTACGTTTTCCAATCCCAACGCCACGCGGAGCTGCGGCTGCGGGGAATCTTTCTCGGTTTAATCCGTGGAGATTCTAGATCCGCGCGATTTCTTCTCGAAAGAGATGTTCCGGGAAAAAGACTTTCGTGAGTCCGTCTCCCGGTTCGATTGGTCGAAGTACAAGGGCAAGCCGGTTCTTATTGAAGGCTGCGGCAGCGTAACGATTCCTACCTGGGCGTTCCTGGTTCTTACAGCGGAACTTGCTCCTCACGCGAAATCGATCAGCTACGGAGAAACGGCCCGACCCATACCCGTTATGGGCAAGCTCGGCGGATCTTAAATTTCATCTATGCCACCTAAAAACTTACCACCCGGCATTAAACACATTATCGCTGTCGCCAGCGGCAAAGGCGGCGTGGGGAAAAGCACGACCTCCGTCAATCTAGCGATCGCACTTCAACTCACCGGTGCCAAGGTCGGCATCTTGGACGCCGACGTTTACGGCCCCAACATCCCCATGATGATGGGCATCCCGGAAACCGAGCGCCCCAACGTCAACGACAAGCAGGAACTCGTTCCCTTTGAAGGCCATGGCATCAAAGTCATGTCGCTTGCTTTCTTGGTCGATCCTGGGAAGGCGGTTATCTGGCGCGGACCGATGCTGCACAATCTGATCAATCAATTTGTCATGCGCGTTGAATGGGGGGAATTGGATTACCTCGTGGTAGACCTTCCACCGGGAACCGGCGATGCCCCGCTCAGCCTGATTCAAATTGTGCCGCTTTCCGGTGCGGTGGTCGTGACCACGCCCCAGCAAGTCGCCCAATCGGACGTGCGGCGGTCCATGACCATGTTCAGCGAAGTGCGTGTGCCGGTGTTTGGGATTATTGAAAACATGTCGGGTCTCGATTGCCCGAATTGCAAAACCCATATTGATCTCTATGACGGCAAAGGCGGCGAAACCTTAAGCAGCGAATTTCATGTACCCCTTTTAGCCAAAGTCCCGTTCCACCCTTCCGTGGGCCAGGGCGGCGATCAAGGCAAACCGATCACACTGACACACCCCGACTCAGCGCAAGGCAAGGCTTTCCGCCAGGCGGCTCAGCGCGTGATTGACGCGGTGAGAGCGGCAGCTCCGCAGGAAGCGGCAGCGCCCGTCATCCAGATCGACTAATCCGAGGAGGCATTTCCATGACCCAGCTCGAATCCGCACGCCAAGGCATTATCACTCCCGAAATGAAGCGTGTCGCTGAAAAAGAAAATGTGACAGCGGAATTTATACGCGATGAAATCGCGTCGGGCCGTTTAATTATCCCGGCCAACATCAACCATTTAAAGTACCGCCTCGATCCCACGGGGATCGGCATCGGCGTCAGCTGCAAGATTAACGCCAATATTGGCAATTCGGCCACGACCTCCGACATCGATGGAGAACTGGAAAAGCTCCATATGGCCATTCACTACGGCTCCGATACGGTCATGGATCTTTCGACCGGCGGCGATTTAGACGAAATTCGCTCCGCGATTATTCAAGCCAGCACAGTTCCACTGGGAACTGTCCCCATCTATCAGGCGTTAGAACAAGTGGGCAAAATTGAAGACCTCTCCTGGCCGCTGATGCGCGACGTGTTAGAAAAGCAGGCAAAGCAAGGCGTCGATTACTTCACGATCCATGCCGGCGTACTTCAGGCGCACATTCCCTATACCCGCCAGCGTATCACCGGGATTGTTAGCCGGGGCGGCTCGATTATGGCGCAATGGATGACAGCCCACAAGCAGGAGAATTTCCTCTATACGCATTTTGACGAGATCTCTGAAATTCTACGCGCCTATGACGTGAGCTACAGCTTGGGCGACGGGCTGCGTCCCGGATGTTTAGCCGATGCGTCCGATGCCGCTCAATTTGCTGAACTCGACACGCTGGGTGAACTCACCGAACGTTCCTGGAAATCAGGGGTTCAAGTCATGATTGAAGGCCCGGGACACGTTCCCGCGAACCAAATCGCCATGAACGTGGAACGTCAACAAAAAGTGTGTAAAGGTGCTCCTTTCTATGTGCTGGGGCCGCTCGTCACCGATATTGCTCCGGCCTATGATCACATTACCTCCGCCATCGGAGCGACTATGGCCGGAACAGCAGGTGCCGCGCTCCTGTGCTACGTGACCCCAGCCGAACATTTGAGCTTGCCCAACGCTCAGGACGTTCGTCAGGGCGTGATCGCCTACAAGATCGCCGCGCATGCCTCGGACATTGCTCGCAATCGCCCAGGCGCCCGTGACCGAGATGATGAACTCTCTCGTGCCCGCTTTAACTTTGACTGGAATCGCCAGTTCGCGCTCTCTCTCGATCCGGAAGCGGCAAAAGAAAAGCACGATTCCACATTGCCTCAAGATGGATTTAAAGACGCTCCGTTCTGCTCCATGTGCGGACCGAAGTTCTGCGCGATGAAGATTACACAGGATGCCCGCGCGTTAGAAGACGCTCAGACCGAGAAAACGCTCGAAAAGGCCGGCGTCTAAAACGTTGACTCAGGACCTGGCGGACCGCATTCAGGCACTCAAGAAAGAGCGAAACGCCGTTATTCTGGCACACAATTATCAGTTGGGCGACGTTCAGGACGTTGCCGATTACGTGGGAGATTCTCTCGGTCTTTCCCAAATGGCTGCCAAAACGAACGCCGATGTGATCGTATTCTGCGGCGTGCATTTCATGGCAGAGACCGCCAGCATCTTAAGCCCGACGAAAAAGGTGCTGATCCCCGATTTAGAAGCCGGTTGTTCTTTGTCAGACATGATTACCGCCGATGCCCTTCGCGCCTGGAAAGCCGAACACCCGGGCGCGGTGGTTGTGGCCTATGTGAACACCTCGGCCGAAGTCAAAGCCGAAAGCGATTACTGCTGCACCTCAGGCAACGCAGTGAAAGTGGTCGAATCAATTCCTGCGGATAAAGAAATTCTCTTTGTGCCGGATCAATACCTCGGCAATTTCGTTCGCGAAAAAACGGGCCGCAAAATTCATCTCTGGCCCGGATACTGCGGTGTGCATTCACAAATGACGCCTGAGCAGGTTGAAAAACTGAGAGCGGAGCACCCCAAAGCAGAGTTTTTGATTCACCCGGAATGCGGCTGTACGACCAAGCACATCCGCCAAACGGATCAGCTGCTTTCGACCGAAGGTATTTTGAAACGCCCCGCTGTTTCGCCCGCGTCCGAATTTTTAATCGCGACCGAAACCGGAATCCTTCACCGGCTGCACAAGACGTACCCGGACAAAACATTTACTCCGGTCATGCCCAATGCGGTATGCGGTTTCATGAAGCGTATCACCCTGGAAAAAGTGCTCTGGTCTTTAGAAGATTTGAAATACGAAGTGAAAGTCCCGCCGGAACTTGCGATGCGGGCGAAAAAGGCGATCGACCGAATGGTCGCCATCGCATAAAGGAAACGTTATGAGCTTAAAAGTGACTGCCCAAGAATGGAAAAGCTGGAAGACGTCGAAAGACATCGTGGCTCTTTTTTCCTTTCAGGAAGAGATTCCTCAACTCCTGGGAACCCCAAAAGATGAAAACCACAAACACCTGGCCCAGATCGCCAAGGAAGACGGTTTTAAAGCACAGGCCGGGGAAACCTTTTTGTGCCGTCCGCCGCGCGGCATCCCCGCCACACGCGTTCTGCTGATTGGATTGGGCAAACAATCAGAATTTACAACAGATGTTTTGCGCCGCGCCTCCGCCAAAGCAGTAAAAGCCGCCGAAGCGGCAGGCCTGTCGGAACTTGCCGTGCGCGCTCCGGAACTGGCGAAAGGCGTCTCAGAATATCTTCAGGAAATTCAGGCCCTTGCCGAAGGCCTGTACCTGGGAACCTATAAGTTCACCAAGCACAAAACGCCTGTGACCGATGCAGCGAAGCCGCTGGCCCATATTATTTTGCTGGTCGAAGGCGTGTCGAGCAATGTCACCAAAGGCATTGAACGAGCCGAGCTCTTTAGCCGGGCCACGATGCTGGCGCGCGATCTCATCAATGAGCCGCCCACCCGCATGAATCCGGAGATTCTGGCCCGAACAGCCACACAGTCGGTGAAGAAACCCATCACCGTGAAGGTGTATGAGAAAAAGGATCTTGAGAAAATGGGCATGGGCGGTATCCTAGGCGTCGGAGCCGGCAGCGCGGTTCCGCCGTGTCTGGTGGAACTTGGCTACAAACCTCCGAAAAAGGCCCGCAAAGTGGTAGCGCTGGTGGGCAAAGGCATCACGTTTGATTCTGGCGGATTGTCACTAAAGCCCGCCGCCTCGATGGAAACAATGAAAGACGATATGTCCGGTGCTGCCACTGTGCTTGCGGTGATGTCGGTTCTGGCAGACCTCGATTTAGAAATTGAAGTGCGAGGTTATCTGGCCATTGCAGAAAACATGCCGGGGGGCCATGCGACCAAACCCGGTGACGTTTTGAAGTCATTTAATGGGAAGACGATTGAAGTACTTAACACGGACGCCGAAGGCCGCTTGGTGCTAGCCGATGCGCTGTCCTACGCGGCTTCGAAGAAGCCCGATCTCATTATCGATGTGGCCACGCTCACAGGCGCCTGCGTTGTGGCCCTCGGTGCACTCTACAGCGCGATCATGGCCAACACGCCGACCCTCATTCAGGGGCTCATCAACGCCGGCGAAAAAGCGGGGGAAAAATTCTGGGAATTGCCGCTCGCCAAAGAATATCAACCAGACATTAAGAGCAAAATTGCCGATGTCCAGAATATCGGCGCCAAGCGCGGTGAAGCCGGAACGATTATCGGCGGGCTCTTCCTCCAGGAATTTGTCGATGGAACGTCCTGGGCGCACATCGATATTGCCGGCCCATCGTGGACGTCCAGCGACACGGCGCTGTGCCCGACAGGCGCCACCGGAAATCCGGTGCGCACCCTGCTACATTATTTAGAAACGTTGTAATCCAACAAGGAGAACATCATGGAATTGACCGGAGCTGCCATCATTGTCGAAGTGCTTCAGCGCGAGGGCGTTGAAGTCGTATTCGGCATTCCCGGCGGCTGCTGCCTTCCGATGTTCGATAAGTTTTACGACTCAAAGATCCGCGTCGTTCTTACGCGCCATGAGCAAGGCGCTTCGCACATGGCCGACGGCTATGCACGTGCGACCGGCCGCCCGGGCGTGTGTATTGCGACTTCAGGACCCGGTGCAACCAATCTCGTGACAGGTCTGGCCACCGCGAACATGGATTCTATTCCCGTCGTAGCGATTACCGGTCAGGTTCGCACCGATGCGATAGGATCCGATGCTTTCCAGGAAGCCGATATCACCGGCATCACGCGGCCGATCACGAAGCACAACTTTCTCGTGAAAGATGTGCGAGACCTCGCACGTACGATTCGCGAAGCGTTTCATATCGCCACCTCTGGCCGCCCCGGCCCTGTGCTTGTGGACGTGCCGGTCGACATTCAGCGTGCCAAGACCGATTTTGTCTGGGAAGATAAAATCGAAATCCGCTCCTATAAGCCCACAACCAAAGGCCACCCGCAGCAGATCAAAAAGGCGGCTGAACTGATTAAAGAAGCGAAGCGGCCGTTGCTCTATGTGGGCGGCGGAACCGTGTATGCGGGAGCCTCTGCCGAGCTCAAAAAGCTCGCGGAGAAAGGGAACATTCCCGTCGCCTGGACGCTCATGGCCAACGGAGCGTTTCCTCCGAACCATATCCTGGCGGCCGGCCCCCTGGGGATGCATGGCAAATATTCCACGAACATGGCCATGCAAAAAGCCGATCTCCTGATCGCCGCCGGCTCGCGCTTCGATGACCGCGTGACGGGAAGCTTGGCCAAGTTTGCCCCGAACTCTAAAAAAATTCATATCGACATCGACCCGGCCAACATCTCCAAAACGGTGCATGCACACTGTCCCGTCGTCGGAGACCTCAAGAGTGTTCTGGCCGAACTCGCCGATGCGATTCCGAAATTGGAGCATGCCGACTGGGTCAAAGAGCTCCAGGACATGGATCAGAAAAATCCACTGTCCTATAAACAGGACAATATTGTTCGCCCTCAATATGTGATTTCAGAACTGCACCGCCTCACCCAAGGCAATGCGATCATCGCCACCGGCGTAGGCCAGCATCAAATGTGGGCCATGCAGTGGTACAACTGCAACGAACCCCGCCACTTCTTAACCTCCGGCGGATTGGGCACCATGGGATACGGTTTCCCGGCCGCGTTGGGCGCGAAGTTTGCTTTCCCGGAAAAAACGGTGGTCTGTATCGATGGCGACGCCTCAATCCAGATGACCGCAAGCGAACTCACGACATCCACCATGGAAAAGCGTCCTGTCCTTCTGATCATCATCAACAACTACTTCCTGGGCATGGTGCGCCAGTGGCAGGAGCTGTTCTATAACGAACGCTTCTCCACGAGCTGCATGGTGAAGCCGGGGGGGATGGCGCAGAAAGATATGGATCCCACAAAAGACCCATACGTTCCTGATTTTGTTAAACTTGCTGAAGCGCACGGGGCCCTGGGGCTTCGCGTCATGAAGAAGGAAGAAGTGACCTCAACTCTGGAACGCGCGCTCAAGGAAGTAAAACACCGTACGGTCGTGCTGGATGTCTGCATT
>CAZDML010000050.1:0-3461 GCA_964506645.1 uncultured Elusimicrobia bacterium
AATTCGAAAAGTAAGAAACGAGAGCAGAAAGTCGCTTTCTGATATCGTTTTTCGCTTCTCTGCTCTCGTTTTTGCCTTATTTCGAGTGTTCGGAGACTTGAACGGCGTGGCGGAGAGGGAGAGCCAGACTGGCGGCTTCAAGAAACCCTGAAATCAAGGCTCCCAAGTAATAAATCCACCATTGATTGGGGATACCAAGCACCACAAAGGCTCCGGTGACCAGCATGGAGACTGGAAAGCTAAAAACGGCGGCAGACAAGAGATAGAGCTTCTTGGGCATGTTGTCGTAAATGGCCTTCTTATGGGCCGGGAAATGACGTGCCTGGCGGAACACGATGATGCCGGCCAAGAGCAAGAGCAGGACCGGGTCGATCAAACGAATAGCAAAGAGGAAGGTCATGAGCTCCTTGCCGCGCGGGTCCGGGTTTTTAAACCACATCCCGTCATACACCGGATAATTCCCCAGTCGGAAAATTTCTTCCGAGCCGCCTATGGCTTTGGTGTTGAGCACGACAAACATAAACGCCAGGACAAAACCCAGAGCAAACACACTGAATACAAATTTTTTCGGAATGCGGTCCTCGCCAAAGCACAGGCTCATCATGGCCACAAAAACAGCCGGGCCAAAGAGGGCCATCATGCAGAACTCGCGGACATTGTTGACGACGAGCGGCATCGGATGCGGTCCGCAGAGAATCTGCAGCGGACGGCTGATCAGATAAGCCCCGAAGAACGCGAACCCCCAGGAGGCACCTTTGTACGTCATTTCGCCCGTCACGAGCGTGCGCATGGGCGCAATATGCAGGACGTAGCGGGCCAGTGCGAAGAAGGTGACACCGGCGCAAATGGGCAGTGCCAGGTTGATGAAGATGAGCCAACCGTATTGGAAGTTAAGCATTCTGTAATTTAGAGAAGTCGCCGACGCGCTGGAAGAGTTGAACGATTTTGGCGAGCAGCATCAAGCGGTTATCACGAACGGAGGAATCGTCCACCATGACTTTGACGCCGTTAAAGAATTGATCGAGCGGTTCGCGCAGTACGACCATGGATTCCAGCGCTTTCTGATAGGCCTGCTGATTGAATTGCTCGCTGGCCTGGCCCTGGACTGTTTGATAGGTCTCGTAAAGCGCTTGCTCGGCCTGTTCGGTCAGAAGCTCGGCGCGAATGGTCAGGCCGTCTGTGCCGGAAACAACTCCCTTCTGCTGTGCCTGGCGAACAATGTTGCCCGCACGTTTAAAAGCAGCCGCCAGCGGTTCAAAATCGGGTTTTTTCCGGATCGCATGCAGCGCTTCGAGCCGTGCCACCGTCTCGTGCACCACCCCCACACCCTGCGCCAGAATCGCTTCCACTTCATCGGGCTTATAGCCGCGTTCTTGAAGGAGCGCCGCAAACCGCTGTGTCATAAATTTGCCGAGGGTTTCAAAGGTGGACTTGGAGGCGGCGCGGACAGACTCCGGCTGCACAGCGATCGCTTTCATAATGAGGTCTTCCAGAGGCATCATCCACTTTCGGTCCTCCAGGATACGCAGAATACCGACGGCGGCGCGTCGCAGGCCGTACGGATCGGCCGACCCGCTGGGAATAAGCCCAATCGCAAAGTCGCCGGCAAGGGTATCGATCTTGTCGGCGAGTGCAGCCGCTGCGGCAATGTCGCTGGAAGGAAGTTTACCGGTCAAGGTGATCGGCCAATAGTGTTCTTCCAGCGCTTTGGCAATAGCGGTATCTTCGCCATCGGCTTTGGCGTAGAGCCGTGCCATGACCCCCTGCAGTTCCGGGAACTCGCGCACCATGTCAGTCACGAGGTCGGCTTTGCAAAGGTCGGCCACGCGCTGCGCTTCGGGAAGCTGCGGGAAGAAACTTTGCAGCAAGGATTTCACGCGCTCCTTTTTATCGAAAAGTGAACCGAGCTTGGCCTGGAAGGTCACGCCGCGCAGAGCATCCACCTTTTCAGAAAGTTTTACACGGCGGTCCTGGTTATAGAAGAACCGCGCATCGGCGAGACGTGCCGCGAGCACCCGCTCGTAGCCTTCACGGACAATGTCTTGATGCACGGACATCCCATTACGAATCCCCACAAAATGCGGAAGCAGTTTAGCGCCGGCTTCAGACGACGCCGCGACTGGGAAAAATTTCTGATGATGTTCGAGACAGGTGATCAGCACCTCGCGCGGCAGGTCGAGATAGGCGGGTTCAAAATGGCCCAGAACGGCGACCGGGTGTTCAACCAGGTTCGACACCTGATCGAGCAGGCCTTCATGCAGAATCACATGCTCATGCGTCCGGCGAACGGCCTGTTCGGCCAGTTTGCGAATCGCTTCGACACGCGCCGAAGGTTCGACCAGCACACACTGGTTCTTTAAAAGCGAAACGTACTTGGCCGGCTGGGCAATCACGATCTTCTTGGAGGTCTGATGACCAAGTCCGAGCGTAAACTTGCCCGACTTCACTCCAGCCACGGTAACGTTCACAACATCAGAACCATAGAGTGCGACAATCCAACGAATGGGCCGTGGATAGCGGAAGCGAGACGGTTCCCAGACCATCGACTTGGGGAATTCGAGCTTGTTGATCCACTGCGGGAAAAGGTGTGCGAGCAAAGTGCGGGTGGGCAACCCCTTAATGCGGTGGACGACACAGAGTTTACCGTCTTGAACAGTCAGATCCCCGGCATCGACCCCCTGTTTGCGGGCAAAGCCAAGTGCGGCCGGCGTCCAGGAACCCTGGGCGTCTTTGGCCATCTGTTCCGGCGGGCCGGTAACGGCTTTTTCCTGGTCTTTGGAGTGAGCGGAAAGTCCGGTGATCAGAAGCGCTAAGCGACGCGGGGTGCCGTAGGCTTCCACCGCGGTAAAAGTGAGTCCGGCTTCACGCAGCGCCGGTTCGGCGAGGGCTTTGAGCTGGCGAATCCCCAGGGCGATGAATGCGGCAGGGAGTTCTTCCCCTCCGATTTCGAGCAGCGCGTCTTTAAGCGCCGTAGAATCGTGTGATGTCTTACTTTTTGCCGGATGCGACTTCAACGGATCCTCCTGCAAAAGATTCTACGAACGCTCTCGATACACGGCACGCCAGCGCCCGTACGCGCGCCACATATGTCACGCGCTCAGACACGGAAATGGCACCGCGCGCGTCGAGCAAATTAAAGGTGTGTGAGCATTTCATGACGTGCTCATACGCGGGTCTAACAAGCCCGGCATCGAGAAGACGATTCACTTCGCCTTCATAAGCCGTAAACGCCTTGCGCAGCATGTCGACATCTGCGGCTTCAAAATTGTATTTGGAAAATTCCTGTTCGTCCTTCAAATGCATCTGGCCGTAGGTCGTGCCCGGGCACCAGACCACATCGTAGACGTTGTTTTTCTTCTGTGAATACATCGCCAGACGTTCAAGGCCGTAGGTGATTTCTACAGAAATCGGGTCGAGCTTGATGCCGCCAATTTCCTGGAAGTACGTGAACGGGGTACTTT
>CAZDML010000050.1:3471-13532 GCA_964506645.1 uncultured Elusimicrobia bacterium
ATCCCGTCCAGCCAGACTTCCCAGCCCAGGCCCCAGGCGCCCAGGGTCGGCGATTCCCAGTCGTCTTCCACAAAACGGATATCGTGCTGTTTGGGATCAATGCCGATGGCTTTAAGCGAGGAGAGATACAGGCTTTGAATGTTGCTCGGGGCCGGCTTCATGATGACCTGGTATTGGTAGTAATGCTGGAGACGGTTGGGATTTTCACCATAACGACCATCCGTCGGACGACGGCTCGGTTCCACGTAAGCCACTTTCCAGGGGTTCGGGGTGAGGCACTGCAGAAAGGTCGCCGGGTTAAAGGTCCCTGCACCCTTTTCAATATCGTACGGCTGCCACAACAGGCATCCCTGTTTGGCCCAATATTTATGCAGCGTTAAAATGATTTCTTGAAAAGTCATAACCCTTTAAATACTGATGTCTGCCAGCTGGCGGAATCGGTTGACTTGCAGCGGCCGCGCCAGATGATCCTGCACAATCCCGCCGGCCAACTGCTGCAGCATTTTGATATTCACATGGTCCCACGTTTCATGTCCCAGCTCGCGCAGCGGCTGGTGAAAGAGGGCCTCGGCCCAGGCTTTGTGCTCCTTCTGGACCTTCTGCCAGGGTTCGCGGTTGTCGACCCCGAAGCCGGCATGCTGCAGAAAACGCAGCGTAAAGGCCAGGCGAAGAATATGGAAATGGGTTGCCGTTTCCAAGGCGTCCAGTGTTTCGGATAAAAGAGCAAATTTCTCCGGACTCGGCGACTCGTCCACCGTGAGACGATACACCACTTCGCACACCCAGGCAGCGGCTGTGCCGCGGTCCATCTGCGTGCGCAGCGCAGGAAACGTCCGGTGAATCTGCCCACCGACAATCTTTCCCCATCCCTCTCCGGGGCGAAGATACACAGACATTTCGCTTTCCACAAACGGCTCAGTGAGGGCCGCAAATTTGGCCGTTGGCTTGGCGGCGCTCGTCGCTTTGACGGTGAGACGCCCTAGCTTATCGGTAAAAATACTCAGGATTTTGTCCGCATCCCGGCTTCGCCGGGACCACAGGACGACCGCGCGAAGATTATGGATCACGCTATCCTTTTATTTCTTAAGGCCTTTGAGCACCCTGGCAGCCAGGTCAGCAGGAGCAACCAAACGTCCCCACCCGGATTCCCCGGCACGGCTCAGCGGGCCTTTTTCAGGGCCGACCATCTGATACCCGTACACCTTTAACTGACGTACATTGGCCTGTGTCGCCGGATGCAGCCACATCGCTTCATGCATCGCCGGAGCAATATACACCGACGTCTTGAGGCGTCCCGCCGGATTGCGCGGCGCAGACAGCACCGAGGCACACACAATGTCGCCCGCGCTGCCGCGGGCGAGATTCGAAAGGCTTTCTGCGGTCGCCGGTACGATCACAATAGCTCGGGCTTTTTCCGCCAGATCCAGATGCGCGGTTTGCCACCCCTGCGGATCCAGCGTATTGGACACCACCGGGTGTCCCGAGAGCGCCTGAAACGTGAGCGGCCCGACAAACTGGGCGGCCGACGGGGTCATCACCACATGAACGTCCTGCCCGCCCTTTTGCAGGAGCCGGAGGACGTCCGCTGCTTTGTAAGCAGCGATACTGCCGGTGACGCCGAGGAGAATCAAAGAGGATTACTCCGCTTTTTTCTTCTTTTTCTTGGTTTTCTTTTCGTCGTTTTCCTCTTCGTCATCAGGGGCTAAAGCCGCTTTTCCATCGGATCCTAAATCCGCTACGGCAACAGCAGTGGGGAGATCGGACGGCGGAGGGGTCGGGAGCGCGGCTTTGGCAGCAATAATCTCGTCGCGCGACACTTTCCCTTCCACGATGTCATGGAGAGCCTGTTCAATCAGGTCCGCCATGGGGGTCGGGGTGCCTTTGGCTTTGAGCGCACGCGCCCAGCGGAGCGTGAGAAGAATCAGCTCATAACGGTCGGCCTGATAATTCAGGACTTTGGGATCAAGAAACAAGTCAGTCATGGTACAGCTCCTTTTCTAATTTACTTGTGAATTCGGAGGGACTCGGCGGCTAAGATGGCTTCCAGACGGCGGAGGGCTAGAGGAACCCGGTCATTGACCACATGATAATCATACCTTTTCAGGTACCCTAATTCCTTACGGGCGTTGGCCAGCCGCCGTCTCAATTCGGTCTCTGTTTCCGAGGACCGATGACGCAGTCGTCGCTCCAAATCGTTGAAAGACGGGGTCGTAATGAAGATCAGAATCGCGTCCGGGTGGTGTTTCTTTACCTGGAGAGCACCCTGAACATCAATTTCCAGCAAGACGTACTTGCCAGCGCGGACCTGCCGTTCTAAAAAGTGTTTCGGGGTGCCGTAATACTGGCCGTGGACTTCGGCCCATTCCAGAAGTTCCCCGCGCTTGCGCATGGAATGGAAAGCCGCTTCACTGACAAAAAAGTAATCGCGTCCATCTTTTTCTCCAGGGCGCGGCTGGCGCGTGGTTGCCGAAACAGACAACACCACATTCTTATGGCGGCGCAAGAGCGATCGGCACAGCGTGCTTTTGCCCGCGCCCGAAGGTGCGGAAACGACCATCAAACGACCGTGTGGGGGGTGTGCGCTCATGGTTTTGTGGAAACGGCCGATGCGGGACTAGCGTTGTCTTCGCGCGCCTTCTGGCGGATCACCGACTGCTGCAGCCGGTCAACCTGGTCACGCAACTGATCCACCGTCTCTTGTAAGCCTTTGACCTTGCGCGAGGCATCCAGCACCTGGCTCTTGGATTCTTCCGCACCCGCACGGTCAGATACGGAACGCGTATTGAGTTCGGAAACAGCCTTCTCTAAGTCACGCAGGCGCCCCGTGACACCAGCATCCTCAAAACTTTTCTGCAATTCGGCGAGCTGTTTACGAATCGAGCCAACATCGTCACGCAGGTCGTCAAACTCCGCTTTCAACTTGCGGTACGAGGAGGAGGTTGATGTTTTGGATGGCATCTTCTTGGAGGTCGATTTATTGTCTTCGGCCTGGAGCTGCGCAGCACTCAGCAGTCCGACCATCACAAGGAAAACGGCAAACGCTTTACGCAGGGCTTTCTCCGCCGCCTTAAAATCTTTCGGCCAGGGGGCTTTGAAGGTCAGGCGCTTGGACGTGACCGGATGGGTGATCACTAGCTTTTCCGCATGGAGGAGCGGCCGAGCGATGGCAAATTCCTCCGCCCAGCGGTTCTGAGATCCGTAGACGGTATCGCCCACGATCGGGTGTCCGAGCGCCGCCATGTGCACGCGAATCTGATGGGTCCGTCCTGTTTTTGGCTGCAATCTCACCAGCGCCACCTCTTTCCAATCTTTTTCCACATGAAATCGGGTTTCCGACGGCCGACCAATGGTCGATACGGCCATTCGCGTTGGGTCTTTGCGCGATCGTCCTACCGGTGCCGAAATCATCCCTTCCTTGGAGGAAGGAACCCCTTCCACAAAAGCGACATAGGTTTTTTCGACCAACCGATCGTGGAACTGCCGACCCAAAGCGGTCTGCGCGGGAACTGTTTTGGCGGATAGGATCACCCCGGAGGTGTCCTTATCGAGCCGGTGCACGAGGCCCAGTCGCGTGGCGTCAGAAAAAAGCTGTACCCCTTGCGGCCCGAGGTACTGCGCGAGCCAGTCCACCAGCGTATCGCCAGGGTGGCCGGGCGCCGGGTGCACGACAAGTCCCGCCGGCTTGTTCAATACTAGTAAATGTTCGTCTTCGAAGAGAATCTCCAGCGGTAGATCTGAACGCTTCGAAGTGCCCTTCCCTTGCGTGACAGCAACCGGTTTGACGATCGCATCGGGCACCCCAATCACCTCACCGGCATTCACCGGATAACTTGTCTTCTGGACTTTGCCGTTGACCGTCACGCCACCCTTCTTGATGACCTTCTGCAAATACGCTCGAGAAAAGTCCGGGTAGGTACGACTGAGCAGCACATCCAATCGCTGGCCGGCCTGATCCGATGTGATGCGTAGCGTCGGGGCCATCACAGATGTTTCTTCCGCTCAGAGGCGTGAACCGCCAAGAAACTGCCCGCAATTAAAATCATACCGAGTGCCACGAGCTGTGACGGCGAGAGTCCGCCCACCATGGGGCCGCGGTCATCGCTGCGAAAAAATTCCATCGCGAAACGAAGGAGTCCGTAAAGAATAATGTATGCCAAAAAGAGTCCGCCTTGCGACTTGGGATGTTTACGCAGCTGCCACGTTAAAAAAACAGCGATCAGCGCGTTCCCAAAGGCTTCATAGAGCTGAACCGGGTGGAGTCCAATCCCAAGAGGAGCCAGCGCCGCAGAATCAATAAATGTGACCTTCCAGGGGAGGTCGGTAGGTTTGCCGTAGCAGCATCCGGCAAAGAAACATCCGATACGCCCGATCGCATGTCCGAGGGCCAGGGGCGGCGCTGCACAATCCGCCACGGCACCGACCGACTCGCCGCGTTTATGGACAAAGTAAATGCCCGCCAGGGACGCCACAATAAAACCGCCATAGAACACCAGGCCGCCTTCCCAGATTTTCAGTGCCTGAAACGGGTGTTCGATGTAATAACTGCCGTTAAGCAGCACATAGAGCAGTCGGGCACCGAGAAGTCCGCTGCCAATGAGAACAACGGCCAGATCCATGAGGAAATGTTCGCGAAAGCCGCGCCAACCAAACGTCCGTTTGGCGAGCTGAATCGCCAAGAGAAAGCCCATCGCGACCAACGCGCCGTACGTGCGCAAGCTAAACGGGCCCAGTTGAAAAAGGACAGGGTGCATTAGACGCTCTTAGCCTCTTTACGGTCTTGAAGGAACAGACCGAACATGATGACGATCGTTCCTACCGTGATCGCGGAATCGGCCACGTTAAAGACAGGCCAGAAATGAAAATCGAGAAAATCCACCACATAGCCATGACGGTAGCGGTCCAGGAGATTCCCCAGAGCACCCCCGAGCACATGCGAAATACCCACGAGCGAAATCATTCCCCCGCGCTCATAGAGACCGCGCGCCGCATACAGCAAGCTGCCCAGAATGACAAGCCCCAGCACGAGCAGCGCCTTGTTGCTGTTCTGCATCAGCCCGAAGGCCGTACCGGTATTTTGCACATAGGTCAGTGAAAAATAGCGTCCGTAAGGACGAGACTCTCCCAGAACAAAATGTTTAATGATCCACCATTTTGTCAGACGGTCCACGACAAAGAGAATTCCCGCCAGCGTCAACATCGTGGCGAATCGATTGCGGGGTTTTGCGGCAAATTGATCCAACTGTTGCATCTCGTTCACTGTACCGTCTCCTTTTGCATATCTAATACGTCCGCACAGCGCCGACAAACGTCAGCAAAGCGCGAGTTTGAACCAATATCTTTTTTAATAATCCAGCAGCGTGCACATTTGGCGCCTTCTGCTTTTTGAATTTCAATCGCCCCTGAACCCTGGGCATCCACTTGGCTCACGCCAAAAATCGTCGAGAGATCCTTCTCATAGGCTTTCAGTTCCGAGGGGCACGCTATGCGAACACGCACTTCCCGCGGTGCTTTAACAAGCCCTGCCGCGCGGGCCTTTTCAATTTCCTGCAAAACGGATTCACGAACCGTAAGAAGGTGCTTCCAGCGTTCGGCCAACGCGGTATCGATGGCTGTGTCGTCCACGGTCGGCAGATCCTCCAGGGCAGCCGCGTTCGCGTGGCCCATAAAACGCCAGCATTCGTCCGCCGTGAAACTCAAAATCGGAGCGAGCAGCCGAAGTAGCGCGTCTGCGACACGGTACAACACGGTCTGTGCGGCGCGGCGGGAACGCGAGTCAGCCGCATCACAATAGAGCCGGTCCTTCACGACGTCCAGATAATAGCTGGAGAGATCACCGCCGCAGAACGTCACCAGGCGCGATGTGACTTTCTGAAATTGATAGCTGGCGTACGCGGCATTGGCATCGCGCACCTCTTCCTGCAGGCGGTGCAGCGCCCACCGGTCGATCTCCGGAAGATCTGGGTAGGCCACGGTGTTCTTGGCCGGATCAAAATCGGTCAGATTGTTCAGGAGGTACCGGAACGTGTTGCGCACTTTACGGTAGTTGTCGGCCTGGCCTTTCAAAATATCCTGCGAGATACGCACATCACCGCCGTAATCAACAGAAGCCACCCACAGCCGCAGCACGTCCGCCCCGTATTGGGAAATAATGGTCTCGGGCGCAATCACGTTCCCCAGGGATTTCGACATCGGGCGACCTTCGCCGTCCATGACGAACCCGTGGGTCAGTACCGTGTTGTAAGGCGCTTTGCCTTCCAGCGCGACCGAGGGAATGAGCGAAGTCTGGAACCACCCGCGGTGCTGATCCGATCCTTCGAGATACATATCGGCGGGGAATTTGAGCTCGGGCCGCTCATTGAGTACGGCCGCCCACGACACGCCGGAATCAAACCAGACGTCGAGAATATCCGGATCTTTTCCCTGCACATCGTCAGAAATCTGCACACCCCAGAGGCGTTGGCGCGATAAACACCAATCGGGCCGACTTTCCACCATGCCCGAGATACGGTTTTTACCGTAGGCCGGGATCCAGCCTTTGTTCTTATCGATACGTTCGATTTCCGCGAGCAGACGCTTGCGTAAATCCTTGTGATCGATATTTAAAAACCACTGTTCGGTCGCTCGGAAAATCACCGGCTTGTGGCAGCGCCAGCAGTGCGGATAGGAATGCTCGATCTCTTCCTGTCCGACCAAGCGACCCTTCTCTTTTAAAAATTCAATGATCTTGGGGTTTGCCTTTAATACAAATTCGCCTTTCCACAACGGCGCTTCGTCCGTGAAGCGGCCGCGGTCATCCACAGGCGAAACAACCTCCAAATCGTGATGCAGGCCGAGCTGGTAGTCCTCCATGCCATGGCCTGGCGCGATATGCACGAGACCGGTGCCGGTCGTCATCTCGACAAAGCTCGCCGGCAGAATCGGCACGATATGGTTTTCGATCCAGGGATGCTGCGCCGAGGCTTCTTTAAAAGTATAGCCATGCACCGTATCGCGAATGATGCCCGTGAGACCGCAGACTTTCTGAAATTCCTCAAGGCGTTTGGCGGCGAGAATATAGCGACGCTTCGTGGCATTGTCTTCAAAGAGCACGTAATCTTCGTCCGGGTTCATCGCGATGGCGACGTTCGCCGGCAGGGTCCAGGGGGTGGTCGTCCAGATGACGTAGGAAACATTGCCTTCCATCCAGTAATTGATGACTTTCTTCTCGTCGCCGTGACCGCCGTCATCTTCATTGAAGGACGGCATGGCGTGCAGCGGGAAAGCAACAAAAACCGCCGGTGCCTTGTCGTTTTCGTATTCGACCTCGGCTTCGGCCAGCGCCGTTTCGTCCGTCGCACACCAATAGACCGGCTTCTTGCCTCGGTAGACGTAGCCTTCCTTCTCAAGACGATGGAAGGTATCCAAAATGGCCTTTCGGTAGCTCTCGGCCATCGTGAGGTAGGGATGTTCCCAGTCGCCCTGCACGCCCATGCGTTTAAATTCCTGGCGCTGGATGTCGACAAATTTCTGAGCGAAAGCAGCCGCCTGCTCGCGGAATTTCGTACGGTCGACCTTATGCTTATCGGTCACCTTGAGTTCCTTCATGAGTTGAAGCTCAATAGGTAAACCGTGACAGTCCCAGCCCGGGACATACGGCGCGTAGAATCCTGCCATCGTTTTGTAGCGGACGATGATGTCTTTCAAAATTTTGTTCAGGGCGTGACCAAGGTGGAGGTGGCCGTTGGCGTACGGCGGGCCGTCGTGCAGAACAAATTTCTCCTTGTCCTTACGTTTTTCGAGTGCCTTCGCGTACACCTGTTCTTTTTCCCAGCGAGCGAGCATCTCCGGTTCGCGCTTGGGCAGCTCGGCTTTCATGGGGAAATCGGTTTTCGGCAAATTAACTGTTTTTGAATAGTCGCTCATGATGTTGGGAAATCGCTAAACGATCGGAACAGCGGATGCAGCAAGCAGCGGTGTCTTGGCCTGGTGCCGAAGCGCCAGAGTAAACGGCGGCCGGGCCACACCACGCTCGGTAATAATCCCCGTGATCAGAGTCGCCGGGGTCACATCAAAAGCAGGATGACGCGCGGCCGTGCCTTCCGGAGCAATCCTCTGGCCGCGTACGGTGGTCACTTCTTCGGCCGAACGTTCTTCAATGGGGATCCGTTCGCCGGAGACGGTATTTAAATCGACCGTGGAAAACGGCGCCACGACATAAAACGGGACGCGGTGATGCGCCGCCAGCACGGCAAGGCTATACGTTCCGATCTTGTTGGCGCTGTCGCCATTGGCAGCAATACGGTCAGCGCCGACCAGAACAGCGTCGATTTTCTCTGTCTTCATAAGATGTGCGGCCATGTTGTCTGTCATCAGTTCAAAGGGGATCTGCTCAGTTTTAAGTTCATACGCCGTCAGCCGTGCGCCCTGTAGATACGGCCGTGTTTCGGACGCGATCACTTTCTTGATCTTCTTGGCCTGGTGCGCCGTCCATATCACGCCGAACGCCGTGCCCAGTCCAGCGGTGGCCAGCGATCCGGTATTGCAAATCGTCATGACCGTTGCATTGGCGGGCAGAAGCGCTGCGCCGTGCCGGCCCATGGACTGATTCGACAAACGGTCTTCGTTTTCAATGCGAACGGCCAGGCGCTCCAGTTCTTTGGCCAGTGCGGCCGTTGTTCCTTGATAGTGGCCCCAGAGATGATGCATCTGGTCGAGCGCCCAGCGTAAATTGACGGCAGTCGGCCGGGAACGAAAGAGTCCCGCCGACGCATGCTCTAAAAAGATCTGTTGGTCCTGCAGCGTCTTAAACTTTTTCGCGGTGGATGCAAGAGCGATCGCATAGGCGGTTACACACCCGATCGCTGGGGCTCCACGCACGACCATCCAGCGAATATCCCGGGCCACATCCTCCCAGGTCCGGCATTTTCGCCAAACGGTCTTGTGCGGGAGCTCCCGCTGATCGAGGAGCCAAAGCTGCCTGGATTTCCACCGAAAGGCTCGGGTTCGGGGAAAGGCCTGCGAAACGACCATTGCTTTTTTAAGGAACAGTATCCATCACAAGCTTCAGTTCATCCTCGGGGCGGCCCTGAATCTGAACTGTCTTTTCACGCGCTTTTTCGCCGCGCATGATGTGGATGCTTTTTGGACGCACTTCGAAGAATTCGGCGAGATAATTAATAAGAACGCCGTTGGCTTCTTCGTTAATCTCTTTGGTACAGACTTTCACGCGTAATACACTCCCAACGCGACCCACTACTTCGTTTTCTATGGCTTTCGGAATGACGCGAACACGGAGAATCATGCCGTGGTTGTCCTCCTCGTTGAGTTAGTTTCTACGACTTTTCGCTGGCTCGTGCCAGTTCGCCTGCCCGCCCGCAGGCGCGTTTGATCGCTTTTAAAATTGTGGTCTTCATCCGACCGCTGTCCATGACTTTGATCGCGGCTTCAGTGGTTCCGCCGGGAGAGGTCACGCGCGCTCGCAGCGTATGCGGCTCTTCGTGCGACTGCGCAAGAAGCTGGCCAGCGCCTCGGAGCGTTTGGCGAACGAGCTGGTCAGAGACATGCGGCGCAAGGCCAAGCTGTTTACCAGCCTCCTGCATGGCTTCCGCCAGATAAAAGAGATAGGCCGGACCTGACCCCGAGACCGCTGTGACGGCATCGATCTGCGCTTCGGTCACGGAAACAACCGTTCCGACCGTCGTGAAAATCTGTTGTGCTAGCTTCTCGTGCACGGCGGTCGCCCAGCGGCCGCGGGCGGTGGCAGCAGTACCCGCGCCCACCAAGGCTGGCGTATTCGGCATAATACGGATCACCGGAACGCCCTTGGCCAGAAATTTCTGAATGAAGCGCGTCGTAATACCCGCGGCAATCGAAAGTACGATCTGGTTCTTGCGAATCACCGGTCCTAAGTCTTTGAGCACGTGCGCGATATGCTGCGGCTTCACGGCCAGAAGAATGAGATTGGCTTCACGCACGGCCCAGCGGTTGTCGTTAGACACCTGCACCTTGTAACTCTGGCGCAGGCGTTTCAACTGTTCCGGCCGCACGTCTGTCACGGTAATTTGCGACGGTTTCCACGAGGT
>CAZDML010000051.1:0-13532 GCA_964506645.1 uncultured Elusimicrobia bacterium
CTTTTACCGCGAACATCGCTGATAAACTCATGGATCACAGCCGTGAAAGCTTTTACTTTGTGCGAGGAAAGTTGATCGAGAATAATTCGGCTGCACTCATTCGTTATATTGCGGCGGTCCTGGCACCACGCCTGGAAAACGATACGTATCTCATCAATCCTTTGGAGGTTAAACTTCGGCAATATAAACGCCCTCCAGAGACAACGCCAGAGGATGCCCATGGCGTGGTGGAGAGCTGGATCAACGTTCTCATCGCGAAGATGATCACAGCCCACGTGAAAGTATTTATCGCTGACGCGGAAGAAGCCGTTGATGCGGAACCCTCCGTGCTTGAAGCCTTGGGCATGGAAATCCGTTCCTGGATGGAGGACTCAGGCCTGCGCGCGCTCCTCGAGGAACATCTCTTTAAGCCGCTTACAGACCCTGTGTTCTGGGAGCGGTGGCAGGAGGCGATCCTAAAACTCGATGCACTCCATGGCACCTACAACCAGCGCGTTCTAGACCAAGAACCTGGGTTTGAAGGAAAACCTCTGGCGATCGCCGCTTTGGGAGGAATTGTGTTTTCGTGGATGACACCTGTTCCTGCTGGAAGAAACGTATGGCAGTCGCTGAACACGTCGCGGCCTAACGATCTCCTGCGCCGCGCGGCTTAAACGTCTCAGCCTTTACGAAGTCCAAACACTGTGGTGACATATTGCGGTTCGGGGAGACGCTCGATCTGTGTCCCCGGGTAATAATGTTTTAGGATTTCACGGTAGGTCTTCCCTTTGTTCGCCATCTGAATCGCGCCCCACTGACAGAGACCGACCCCATGACCCCAGCCTTGTCCGGAGAAGTAAAACAGATCGCCCTGACTTCGCACGCGGTATACCGTACTGGCCAATACTTCTTTGCCAAAATAGCGGTTGAGCGCGCTGCGCACTTCGGGTCCTGGGATCCACGCCGAATGCTGGCTTTGAATGAGTACTTGCTCGGCACGGCCGGAGCCACTCAGAGACACCACGCGCACCGCATTGAGTGCTTCATGCTCCCGAATCCATCCCGCGCGCTGAAAGCAATCGGCCAGTTGATGTCGGTTCACCACAAACATCCACTGGGCGCGGGGGGCAAATCGGCAGTAAGCGCCAGAGCTGTCACCGTCTTGCACCCCTTGAAGATAGGGGACTGCGGGAGAATCCCACACTTCTTGGACAGACGCCGTACGGCCTCCGCAACTGTCGTGGTAGTACCCCGGAACGACCTTCCCTTTATAAGCGAGATACTGCCCGCGCGACATTTCTACCGCCAGCTTGTACTCCGATTGAATGGCGTCCGTTCCTTTAAACATCTGGCAATGCGGACTGTCGCAGAAATCAAAGCCTGATTTTTTATGGCGGCCTCGCGACGCTAACACATAACTGCGGCTGGCCACTATCTGGGCCTTGAGCCCCTCTGGATTAAAGTGCACTGACCCAAGCTCGCCATCGACAATGCCCAGCACATAGCTTTCCAGCGGAATCACATCCACCACCTGCAGGTCGTGGCCGTTGGCCGTCAGCTGCAGCCACCCGATGGTGCGTTTCTTATAGTGTGCTTCGGTTTTTAAATCCATCCAGCGACCGGCTCGCGAGGCGACGGTGACGGTTGAGGCCGTGAAATCGAGTGCTTTCTCATCCTGAACCCGCAGTCGTCCCTGCTGAAGGGTCACCGTGACGGTTCCCCAGGCGCGCTGACCATTGACGCGCAGGCCGGCATAGCCATCGATCATAAGGCAGTGAACGGGACGATTGGCAAATAAACCGACTTTGATATTGGAAGAAGGTTCGGCAAAACTCAGGGTCAAAAAAAGACCCGGGAGCAAGGCTCCCATGAGGAAGGCATGACGTTGGATGGCAAAATCCTTTCTGCGCTGCGACGCAATGAAATTGGTACTGTTTTAATATCATTTTTTACTGAGGGGGGCAAGGAACTCCCCAGCCTTTAGCGCGTTACACTTCTGGAAGAAGCCAATTTTGTAGAATAGATGAAATTTGACGTCGCCCCGGCTAACACTATGCCGGGATGACGATTTAAGGAGTCCGTACATGTCGCTTTCTCAAGAAGAAGTCCTACGTTACAGCCGCCACCTGATCATGCCCGAAGTTGGGGTGGAGGGGCAGGAAAAACTTAAAAACGCCAGCGTTCTATTGATCGGATGCGGCGGCCTGGGCTCCCCGCTGGGCCTCTACCTCTCTGCGGCCGGTATTGGCCGTCTGGGCTTGGTGGATTTTGACGTCATCGATTTCACTAACCTACAACGTCAGGTCATGTTTGGGACCAGCGACGTGGGTCGTTCCAAGGCCGAAGTTTCCAAGGAACGTATCTGCCAAATCAATCCAAACGTTCAGGTCACCGTTTACAAAGAAAAATTCAGCTCCGAAAACGCCCTCAAGATCATTAAGGATTATGACTATGTCATCGATGGGACAGATAATTTTCCGACCCGCTATTTGGTCAATGATGCCTGCGTGTTCCTTAAGAAGCCCAATATTTACGGCAGTATTTTCCGCTTCGAAGGCCAGTTGACGATTTTCTGGGGAGAGAAAGGTCCCTGCTATCGCTGCTTGTATCCAGAACCGCCACCTCCCGGCATGGTTCCGTCCTGCGCCGAAGGCGGCGTGCTTGGGATTCTTCCGGGCATCATCGGCCTCCTGCAGGCGACAGAGACGATTAAATTGATCTTGGGCAAAGGCGACGCGATGATTGGCCGCCTGCTCCTGTTCAATGCGCTCGACATGAAGTTCCGCGAAGTCAAACTACAGAAAGACCCGGAATGCCCGGTTTGCAGCAAGAACCCGACCATTACGGAACTCGTCGACTACGAGCAGTTCTGCGGTATCGGGCTCGGCCAGGAAGAAGCCACCGTATCCAGGGACGGCATTCACGAAATCACGGCCAAAGATCTGAAAACAAAAATGGACCACAAAGAGAATTTTGTGCTCGTCGATGTGCGCGAACCGCACGAATACCAGATCGCCAAGATTCCAGGCGCGCGACTCATCCCGCTTGGGGAAATCACGCAGCGCGCCCGCGAATTGGATACGGCGGACGACATCGTCGTGCACTGCCGTTCCGGGGCACGCAGCGCCAAAGCAATCCAACAGCTTCAGAAGATGGGCTTTAAGCGGCTCAGCAACTTAAAAGGCGGCATTCTCGCCTGGTCGGACGATGTGGATTCTACGGTGCTCAAGTACTAAGCCGAATGTCTTCGGCGAAACGCGTCTATACTCCGGCGGAAGTGGATGAACGTATCCCGCAGCTGGAAACGGTGTTTGAACATATTTACACCTGCAAATCGCGGGCCGAAACCCTGGTGTCGCAGGCCATGATGCTCACACCCACCAGCCAGCCGGCGGATGTGGTTCAAGCCCAACTGGTGCAGTCGCAAATTGAGTTTCTTATGGGAGCCATTCAGGATGACATCAACTACATCCTCTCACTCGGGGGCGTTACCAAGGACATCGATCAAGGCCTTGTGGATTTCCCCGGCGAGATTGAAGGCGAAGAAGTCTGGCTCTGTTGGAAGATCGGCGAATCGCACATCCGCTTCTGGCACACGCTTGATGAAGGGTTTGCCAGCCGCCAAGCGCTCTCCCGCAACGACAAAAACCCGACCCTTCACTAACCCTATGACGCTGCAAAAAAATGACTTCGAAAAACAGGCCCTGCCGCTTTTGGGCGAGCTCTATGCTTCCGCTTTGCGTTTAACCAAGCAAAAGGAAAACGCCGAGGACCTCGTGAGCGAAGTCTATACCAAAGCCTGGAAATCCATCGAGCAGTTTGAACCGGGGACCAATCTGCGTGCCTGGCTGTACAAAATTCTGACCAACTCCTACATCAACCACTACCGTAAACACCAACGTCAGCCGTCCATGGTGGAACTCGACAAGCCGCTGGAAGGTAGCGAGGGGGAAATGACCTCGCTTTATGATCACCTTATCGAAACGCGCACCCCTGTTTCCGAAAACCCCGAGCGTGCCCTTGCCAACCGATTCCTCGATAAAGACATTAAGCAAGCGATCGATGCCCTGCCGGAAGAATTCCGTGAAGTTGTGGTGCTGGCTGACGTGCAGTCCTTCAGCTATCAAGATATTGCCGACATGCTGGAAATTCCCATCGGCACCGTACGTTCGCGCCTGTGGCGCGCCAGGAACCTCCTGCAAAAAAATTTATGGGACCATGCCGCGGCTATCGGCGTTGTAGGTAAAGAGGGGAGGCTGTCGTGAACTGCAAGGAAGCGCTGGATAAAATTTATGCCTACCTGGATAAAGACTGCACCTCCTGCTCCATGGAGGAGATCGAAGCACATCTCAAGCATTGCCGCCCTTGCTGGGACCGCTGCGAATTTGAACGTCAGCTCCTTGCCCGCTTCAAGAAATCCTGCGCCTGCGAAGACTTGCCCGCCAAGCTGAAAGAAAAAATCAAAAAACTCCTCGGCCGATACTAGGCTGTTCGACACACCCCGGTTGTATAATTCCTACGTGCATCGATTGTTTTGCCTACTGGCAAAAGTTGTCCTTTGGTTTCGGCCTGAGCAGAAATCTTTCCTCATCGGCAATCTCACGCCGCTGCTCGGCCCTCGCGCGCCTGAAGTCGCCCCACGAGTCCTCGGCCATGTCTTTACCAACACCTACGATTTTCTTTTCCGCTCACGAGCCCTCCAGGCCGCACTGAACGTGGAAGGATTCGAACACGTAGAAGCCGCATATCGGTCAAGCGGCCGGGTCATGCTCGTGACAGCGCACTTCGGACATTGGGAACTCGGCTTACCGCGCCTGGTCGCAAACGGGTATGCCGTCGCTGGACTCTATGCGCCCTTCGAAAACAGTTTTTGGGCGCGATGGATTCACACCAGGCGCGACCCGCGCATCGAATGGATTCGTGCCGTGCCTGGCGCTGCCCGACAGGCCGAGCAGGCGCTAGAGGCAAGAAAAGTATTGGGGATTGTCGCCGACCTGCCGTTTGGGGAATCTGGAGAGACTGTTTCCATCGCAGGACATCGCGCACGATTGGCGATGGGACCCTGGCTGCTGGCGGCACGGACCCAGGCCATAGTGATTCCTGGATTTATACTTCGTGAACCCTCCGGAAACTACCGCATTATCTATCACCCGCCCCTGTGTAAAGAAGGGAAAGACGCACGCGCTCAAGCGCAGAGCTATCTCTCACAATACGCAGACCTTCTGTCGTCTTACCTGCTTCGTACTCCAGAGCAGTGGGGCGTGCTGCAGCCGTTTTGGGCGCCGGAGGTCGTATGAAAAAATTTTCGCGTTGGGGTACGCGCGGGGCTGTGGCCGCCGCCCTCTCTCTGGCAGGGGTATTTATTTTCTTGGTCTATAAGGGCGAATCCTCGCTGCGCAACTTAACGGAACCGTCTGCGGACAAAGCAACGCTCGTGTATGCACGCTGGACCGAGCTCGACCCTGCACATCCGGTCTCCTGGGACTACCTCCAGGAAAACTTACGCATGCTCGGGTACCAGAAGACGAGCCAAAAAGTACCCGACAAGCCGATGCAGTTTAGTGGAGAATATCCCGACCTGTATCTGTTTACCTCTCGCTTTCAGTACCCTGATAAAGATCTCCCAGCACAACGGCTGCATCTCCGCTTCACACGGCAACGTCTCTCCGAAATTGAAACCCTCTCACCAACGACAGCCCTACCCTCCTGGCGGTTGGAACCCAAAGTCTTGGCGCAATGGAGCGGGAACGAAGACCGTACCCGGCCCAAAACAAAATTAACGGACTTGCCGCCCTATACCGCACAAGCCGTCATTGCCATGGAGGACAAGCGGTTCTACAAGCATGGCGCTATCGATTTTGTGGGAATCTTGCGTGCGTTATGGGTCGATCTTCGGGATGGACGTTGGGCGCAAGGCGGTAGTACGCTCAGCCAGCAGCTCGCTCGTTCTGTGTTTCTCACAATTGACCGAAGTTTGACGCGAAAGTTTTTCGAAGCCGGTCTCGCGTTTTATCTGGAGCTGCGTTTTTCCAAACCGCAGCTCCTCGAAATGTATCTCAACCGCGTGTACTGGGGAAGCACCGGTCAGCAGAGCCTGATCGGTATTGAACAAGCGAGCCAATCCTATTTTGGAAAATCCGCATCGCGTCTGACTCTTTCGGAAAGCGCGCTGCTGGCAGGCCTTCTGCAGTCTCCCAACCGCTTTTCTCCGCGGGTCCATCGAGCGGTAGCTCTTGAACGTCGCGCGCTTGTTCTGCAGCTGATGCAGCAGCAAAAATTTATCACCGAAACCCAACACAAACGGGCCTTGGCTGAGCCGCTGCAGGTTGCTCCTCTGCAGGAATCCACGCAGGAATCCGGCTATTTCCTAGCATCTCTGCAAGATGCGCTGGAGCAAAAATACGCTCTTCCCGTGATCCTGAAAGAAGGATGGAAGATTTATACGACGCTCGACCCCATCCTGCAGCACCACGCCGTCCAGGCCGTGCGTCCCACGGCAGGCCAGGCCGCTTTAGTCGCTATCGACCCCCGCACTGGGGAAACGCTGGCGTGGGTGGGGGGAACCCGTTACGTCACGGCGCCCTTTGACCGCGCGATCCATGCCAAGCGACAACCCGGGTCCGCCTTTAAACCCTTTGTGATGCTGGCCGCACTGGATTCGCACAAAGCCACGGTCGCCACAATGCTCGACGACAAGCCCTTCTCAATGACCACACCGAGCGGTCCGTGGGCTCCTAAAAATTATGATCGCACCTTCCGTGGCCGCGTCTCGGTGTGGGATAGCCTCGTGTACTCGATTAACATTCCAACGGTTCATTTGGCCCTGATGACGGGTCTACCGGTCGTTGTCGACTACGCCCAACGCTGCGGTATCACCAGCCCTCTGGAGGCCGCCGCCGGTCTGGCGTTGGGGATTTCGGAAGTGTCGGTGTTTGAAATGACTGACGCCTATGGCGTATTGGCAAACGGCGGAATTCGAAATCCGGCTTTTACACTGCAGGTAATTGTGGATGGGCAGGGGAAGCTTGTGGATGATCATCTGCCTAAACCTATCCAAGTGGCTTCTCCCGAAGCGGTCTCACTAGTCACACAAATGTTGGAAGCGGTGTTAAAAGAAGGAACGGCCAAACAATCAAAAGCCTATGGGTTTACGCATATCGCCGCGGGGAAGACAGGAACATCCGAAGATTACAAAGATGCTTGGTTCATCGGGTACACCCCACGACTGGTCTGTGGGGTCTGGGTAGGCTATGACCAGCCCAAATCATTGGGACGCGCGGCGGCCGGCATCGCCTTACCGATCTGGGTCCAATTTATGACACCCGCGCTTTCGCTCTGGCCAGATGAAGAATTTCCGAAGGTGAGAAGTCTTGTGTGGCGCAGCGTGGATAGCGAGACGGGATTTTTAGCGCGCAGCGGATGCTCTCACACAGAGAAACGCGCTTTCATGGATGGAACGCTTCCACCGGATTGTCCTGACCATAAGGGCGGGCTGTTGGGCTATTTCTCGCGCTGGGGAACTCGAAAATCTACTGCGGCAAAGAAAACGGCTGAGTAAGAGAGCGTTTGGCTTCATCACGGGAGCCCCAGAAATCGGGCCGATTCAAAACGATCTTATAGTCTGCCAACGCAAGATTGCGCTCTTTGCGAAGATCATGAATTTGGCCTCGGCGTAAATAGGCAAAAGTGACCCAGCGACTCGCGTCTTCTCCTCCATCAAAAATACGCTGCAGATATTTCATACTCTTCTCAGGCTTGCGATCCCCCAAGAGTGCGCTCATGGCCAAGCAATAGAGTGCGGGCCGGATGCCTTTCTTCGAATAGTACGGTGTTTCTTTTTCAGAGCGATCGAGGTATTTTTGGGCTTCGGGGGTCATCTCTTTCCAATTTTTCATGCTGTAGAGTGCCATGATGTAAGCCAGGTGCATCGCCGGGCTTTGTGGAAATTGTTTATAGAGCTCGATTGTCATCGGCAAGGCTTGGTCCGGCTGATTTTCTTCAAAGGTATAAATCTCGATCAAGAAGATCATGGCCTCGACGCGTGCGTGCGTTCCTTTTTCAATGGCAAGCTGCAGTTCCTGCAGACCACGCTCACGGTCGCCATGGATCAGCAAACTCGCCAGCATACGGACGACTCCGGACAAAGTGTCTGTAAAGTAATCATAGATACCCAGCCCCATATACGCATCGTAGAGCTCAGGGTCGTAGCGAAGCGCCTTTTTAAGCAGTTTATTCCCGCGCTTTCCGAGAAAATAGGCATCCACATACTGCTTTTGTGTCACGAGCCAACGCCCTTTCAGTCCCTCAGCACCGCCCCAGTATAAACAGGCCTGGGCCTTGGTCTTGGAATCCTCCGCCGAAGACATCAGGGCTTTGGCCACTTTGATTGTTTCCTGGTAATCGGCTTCCAAGCGGGCTTGAATCTCAGGCAGGGGGTAATCAAATTCCTGGGCCAACTGCCACCAATCTGTAGCTGTTTTGTAGAAATAACCACTCGGGTCTTTGGGGTTTTCCTTTGTATAGTCCTCAAAAAGCTGATGCGCCTGCTCGTATTGAAGCTGGTAAAGCCACCAAAGTCCCTGGGAAATCTTGTCGCCTTCGGGAGGGGCTTCAGCGCGCACAGGGGCCACTAAAAGGCCCAGACATAGAAAAGATGCGAATAGTAGAGGTGTTTTACGCATAAAATTCGGCCCCAGTATACAAACTCTGTGGGCGTGGGAGAATTTGATATAATTTTTTCATCATGAAAAAAACACTGAGCCCTGCTGAAATCAACGAATACGCCCATTTTGAAGAAAACATCAAGAAACTGGAAGCCGGACAGCTGGATTCAGACGATTTTCGCCGTTTCCGCTTAGAAAACGGCACCTACGGCATCCGCGGCACAACCGATGAACATATGATCCGGGTCAAGGTGCCCTGGGGCAATCTGAACGCCGATCAATTAGACGCTCTGGCCGATGTCGCCGAAGCCTACGCCACCCCCAAAGCCGCCCATGTCACCACACGCCAGGCCATCCAATTTCATCACATCAAACGCCGCGATGTCGTCAGTTTGCTGCGTAAGATGGCCGAAGTCGGCCTGACCACCCGCGAAGCCTGCGGCAATACCGTTCGTAACGTGACCGCCTGTCACTATGCGGGAACCTCTCCGGAAGAAGCGTTCGATGTCCGTCCCTATGCGCAAAAGGTGATGGAGTATTTCTTGCGTAACCCGATTTGTCAGAATATGCCGCGCAAATTCAAAATCGCCTTTGAGGGCTGTCCTACCGACCATATCCGTATTCCGATCCATGATTTCGGCGCTGTCGCCAAAATCAAAGAGATCAACGGCAAGAAAGTCCGCGGATTTGCCTGCTACGTGGGCGGCGGACTGGGAGCGACCCCCTTCTCGGCCCAGCTCATTGAAGAATTTACTCCCGAAGAACTTCTCATTCCCACGATTGAAGCTTGCGTACGCATCTTTGATCGTCACGGCAATCGCAAAGACAAAGCCAAAGCCCGTATCAAATTTGTCGTCAAAGAATGGGGCATTGAGAAAATGCGCGAAACAATTTTGGAAGAACGCAAAATCGCGACGCTCACACGTTCTGGGAATACCAAAGATTTCTATATCGATCCCAAAGCGTATGACGAACAGGCTCCCCAGGTGGACCTGCCTGCCAGTGTTCCAGTACCGACCACGGCTGATTACACCCGCTGGCGCCAAACCAACGTCAAGAATCAAAAACAAGCCGGCCACTTCAGCGTGATTGTTCGTTGTCTCCTCGGCGATATTTCCGTTCCTCAGATGCATGCGCTTGCGAATCTGTCTCGCAAATACAATGGCGGACGGTTACGCACCGCCATCACACAGAATTTAGTTCTTCAATGGGTACCGGAGAAGGCGCTCCCGCTTGTGTTCGCGGAGCTTCAGAAAGCCGGACTCGCAGAAGCCAACGGAGAACGCATCGCCGATGTCACCCGTTGCCCTGGCGCTGACACCTGCCAGATTGCCATCACCCATTCCAAGGGGCTGGCCGCAGCGATTACACCGCTCTTCAACGATAAGGCACTCGCCGAAGCCGAAGAGCTCCAAGACATTAAGATTAAAATTTCTGGATGTTTTAATTCCTGCGGTCAGCATCATATCGCCGATATTGGCTTCTACGGGTCCTCGAAAGCCGTCAACGGCCGCGATGTGCCCCATTACGTGATGCTTTTGGGCGGTTATACGGAAGAAGGGACAGCCAAATTCGGCAAAGTCACCGTTCAACTTCCCGCCCAGCGCGCTCCCGAAGCGGCGAAGCGCTTGCTCAATTTCTTCCAGTCCGAACGCCAGAAGGGGGAGAAATTTCGGCCCTTCATCGAACGTGTTGGAACCGCACGTATCAAAGAACTTTTGCAGGAATATACCGTCATCCCCACGTACGAGGCCAACCCCAAGATGTACGAAGATCTGGGCGGCGACGGCGGGGCGTTTAAAATGGAAATGGGAAAAGGCGAATGCGCCGCATAGCGCATGGCCGCTGAAACCGCTTTCCAATCCGTTCCCGTCCTCGAAGTCATTCCTCAAACCTCGGATACGCAAACCCTGCGCCTCGGCACCACCTTTCCCTATAAAGCCGGTCAAAGCATTCAAGTTCAGATCCCGGGCGATCCCAAAAAACGTTACTATTCGATCTCTTCTTCTCCAACGGAAAAAGGCCACATCGATATTACAATCAAAGCCCAACGTGGAACGCCGCTCTTCCAATCTCTTTTCAGTATCAAATCCGGCGGTTCAATTGCGATCTCGGGGCCCCTGGGTTCTTTTACCATCCCCGAGGGACTCGCCGGGCCGTTCTATTTCCTTGCGGCTGGCAGCGGCGTGACACCGTTTCGATCCATGGCCAAGTTCCTCATGGATACTCAATCTCAAGCCGAAATCTGGATGTTGCACAGCGTACAGACGCCAAACGACCTCATTTTCAAGGATGAATTCCTCCTCTGGGAAGGCAGCGTGCCGCTGTTCCATTATGTCCCGACTTTCACCCGATCCGATCAAGTCGTTGCCGGCGCCGAAACCGGACGCATCCGAGAACAATTGATCAAGAAGCACCTCCCGATTGAGAAAGGAACCTTCTTTCTATGTGGAATGCCGGCCTTCTCCGGCGACATGGAGAAAATGCTCACGCAAAACCTGCAGATTCCGCCCAGCCGCATCCGACGAGAGCAGTGGTAACGGCCATGTCTGAAAAAACCATCACTTTTGCCCACAGTCCCGATCCGGACGACGCCTTTATGTTTTACGGCTTCCACACCGGCGCCATTAAAATGCCCGGCTATCACATTGCGCAACACATGGAAGATATTCAGACGCTCAATGAGCGTGCATTCCGCGGTGAATTTGAAGTGACCGCGGTCAGTGCTCACGCCTATGCCCATGTCAGCGAAAAATATTGGCTTTTATCTTGTGGCGCCAGCGTGGGACGCGGCTATGGACCCACGCTTATCCGTCCGAAAGGACAGACACGTTGGGGCAACGGCCGAGTGGCTGTTCCCGGAAAGTGGACCACCGCAGTGCTGGCCCTCGATCTCTGGCTGGCTGAAGAACGTCGGCATGTGGAAAAGATTGTGATTCCGTTCGATAAAATCATAGACGTCGTAAAGAGTGGGCAGTTTGACGCGGGGCTCATCATACACGAAGGCCAACTTACCTACGAAAAAGAGGGTCTGGAGAAAGTATGGAACGCCGGAGAATGGTGGGAAGACCGTACGGGACTCCCGCTGCCCCTCGGTGTGAACGCTATTCGACGCGATTTAGGCACTGACTTCGCCCAGCAATTCAGCCAAGCCTACCGGAAGAGTATCGAATTTGCCCATGCACACAAGGACGACGCAGTGAAATATGCACTTCAGTTTGGGCGTGGGCTCAACCAGCAGCTTGGCGAACAATTTATTGGCATGTATGTGAACGACGACACACTCAAGCAGGGGAAAGACGTTCAGGAAGGTTTAAAAACGCTGTTCCAAATCGCCCACCAACAAAAACTCATCCCGCAACAGCCGGAACTTCGCTATATTTAGCCGAAGGATAGACTAAGACTTCTCTCTCCGACTCCGATCGTGGATTTTTAACGGCTCATCGGATCGGACGGACCTGAACTAGAGGAATGCTCCTAAGGTCGCCTTCGGCAACCGAGCCATGCAGGTCCTATCGTCCAATCCGCTTCGCCTAAATCCACAAGGAGTCTTCGAGAAGAACTCTTAGCCTATCCTTCATAAGTCGTGAAAAATAAACCATAGAGAAGCTCAAAACAAAACGGAGAGGCACCTGCAGATTTAGCCTAGTCCGGACCTTGTCGTACAGCAGGCCATGGCTCAAATCTCCGAAGGAGATTTAAAAGTTCTTCCACTAGTTGCCGGCCGGGGTCCGGACTGGGCGTTAAGAATCTGCACCAGTGCCGGGTCCGTTTTGTTTTGTGCTTCTCGTTAGTCTTTCTTCAGGTATTTTTCTACTAAGGAAGGAACGTCTTCCATCGTCACACCGGAGTACCACTCGTTTTCAGGGAACACCATCACGTGCGGCCCACCGACGCAAATATCCATACAGCCTGATTTGAGTGCACGAACGCGGCCTTTCAAACCGCGTTTTTTCACTTCATCTTTCAACGTATCTAGAATTTCCTGAGCGCCACAGGGCCCACAGGAGGCCGCCCCGTCTTCTTTGGTGTTGGTGCAGACAAACACCATGCGGGTGTAGGGGACTTTCTTCGGCGCGCTCATGCAGTCGTCATCCCGGCGGATTGTAAGCCGGGATCCATGGGCCCCGGATGACGAATCTCCGGGGCGACATCCTTTGAATAGACTTTTAAAATATCGTATTTGGTCGTGCGTTGCGCGGGGACGAAACCTGCCTCCTGGATCATTTGAACGGTATATTCAATCGTTGTGGTATTGATGTGACCGGTCGCTTTGTGCACGTTCTCATCAATCAATGTTCCGCCGAAATCATCGGCGCCAAACTGCAGCGCAATCTGTCCCACTTTCTTTCCTTCCGAGAACCACGAGGCCTGAATATGGGGAACGTTATCCAAATAGAGCCGCGACACCGCGAGAATTCGCAGGTAGGCGTTCGGTCCCGCGTTCACCGGCACTTTCTTTTCCAAAACGGTATTGCCGGGTTTAAAACTCCAGGGAATGAACGCCGTGAAACCCTGATATTCGTCCTGCAGCGTCCGGACCTTATCCATATGCTCGATCAGGTCGATCGGACGGTCTACATGGCCGTACATCATCGTCGCGGTCGACTTAAAGCCCTGCCGGTGCGCTTCCCAATGGACCTTCATCCAGCCCTCATCGGGATTTTTCTTGGGGGAAACACGTTTGCGGACATATTCCGTCAACACTTCCGCGCCGCCGCCGGGCAGCGTGGTCTGACCTGCCTCTTTGAGCGCCGCCAGGACTTCGGCGATCGTTTTTTTAGAGACTTCGGCCATCATCAGGACCTCGCTGGCGGTAAAAAAGTGGGGAGTGACGTGCGGAAAACGCTTTCGGGTCTCCCGGATGAGCTCGGTATAGTAGGCAAGGGG
>CAZDML010000052.1:0-13111 GCA_964506645.1 uncultured Elusimicrobia bacterium
TATGTCGGAAAATTCACTCATAAACTTATCTGCCAGTTGAGAAACAAAATCGGCTTTGTTCATCAGGCGCACAGACTCCAGCATTTCCTCGATCAATGGCTGTAAACGCTCAAGCGCTTGCTGGTAAAGAATTTCCCCATGTTCTTCGTCTTCCACGGAAGATCCCCCCGTGAGAGGGAGATCGGGTTCGACCACATTGTGGAGCCAGTGCAGGGTGACGTGCCAAGCGACAAAAAGAAGGGGCGGGCAGATGAGCGCCCAGGGAGAGAGAAACGCATCCGGAGAAGTACTGGTAAAAAACACGACCGCTGCGATCAAGATCGTTGAGAGCCAAAACACCTGATTGGATCGCTGCTGAATAGTACGGATCGCCTCCACACGGCGGGCTCGCTCCTCTTCTGTCGCATTGTGGTGCATATCCGCGAGCTTCTCCGGGGTGTACCAGACAAACGCGGGCAATTCGAACCCGGGGGAAAATTTCCGCTCAATCCACCGGGCTTCCTCCATACTCAAGGGTGAGTGAAAGGACTTCTTGAACCCATAGCGCTCGAGCCAGGCCATAAACCGACGCCCTTGGATATAGGTGGATTTCATCGTCAGTGGAGTCGCTCCGCTGCGCAACGGTTTGAGTACGTGAATGGCGGGACTGAGCAGTGTTCCCCCCATGACGAAAGCACGGGCTGTAAGCGCTTGATGGGCAAAGACGGGCTGGAGGAAAGCGGTTCGGGACGCGCGTGCAGGACTCTCGGCGCAGAGAGCGTGGGCCGTGGAGGGATCAAGTACGAGAGCCGCGGATAAAAGGACTGCGAGGAAGCTGAATGGAAGCCGCCGCATAGGACACATATGCTAACGGTTTGTCGACGGTGAATATATAGTACGGAGGACTAAAAATCCCGGGCTGATGGTCCTAGGGGAAGAGTGGGCCTATCGAAGCTCTATTTGGAGGAAGAGGAAAGTGAGGCGGCGGAAGCGGTTTGAGCCGCCGCCACGAGATCCTTATCAATCAAGATACGGGTACCGATAAAACTTTTTCGATATAGCTGACGGGCCGTAGCCAAATCCAGCCCCAGGCAGTAATGGGGGAAGGCAGCATGCTCCTCAGGCTTGGCCGGTGGGCCGTGCAAAATCAAGCCGGAATCGGTGAACGTCACATATTCCCCGAGCGCATTGGCGCGCACCGAGGTGCCGACCTGAGGCGGGATCCATTCCAGCTTGCCATTCACATCTTTGACTTCACCGCGCTCAGGGTGAGCAAAGCGTTCTTTGGAGGTGACCCGCGCCATCGACCGCAGCGGCCGCGGCAATGTCGCACCGAACCCCAGAGGGGGCAGATACTGTGCCGGATAACTTTCCACGGCCTGCTCGCCTTTCAAAAGCACGAGGCGCTTCGTCTGTACATCCACACGAAAGGCCGTCACCATAATCTCCAGCTGCTTTTCGAGCAGCCGTTTTTCTTCCTGCAGTGTCAGTCCTTCTTCGAAAAGCGCTTTGCGGGACTGCGCGTCCCCCTGGATCGCCAGCTTCATGCGCTCCACTTCTTTGCGACGCAAATCAACCAACGACTCGAGCGAATCCAGGCCGTCCTGTTCGTGCTGCGCCTGACGATCAACATTGACCATGTGAGCCCGTTGGTGTGCGGCTTCGGAAGCCATCCAGCGGCGTGCGAAATCGGTTCCACCCAAGAGGGCCGCGGCCGTCGCTAATACGGCCCACGACTTCACCGGACGGTTGGCTCGATTGATCCAGTTTGTCGCCATTAGTAGATATACACCCGCATGCCGATGGCGGCCGATTGAAACAGCTGTTCGAGATTCCCCGCTCCCAGACGAACGCAGCCGTGGGATACGGAACGTCCAAGCAGTTGTTCATTTTTGGTGCCGTGGATGAGATAGCCGTTGCCTAAATCCAAGGCAAAATTGCCGAGTTCCCCTTCCACCTTGCGGGACGGATCTTCGGGTGGCGGTACCGGCTGATGCGCTTCAACAAACGCCCAATCGGGTTTGGTCCAGATCGGCTTTTCGATCTTTCGCAGTACGCGGAATTCGCCACGAGGTGTGACGAACTGCCATTTTCGGCCCGTCTGCGCATCGGTTAAAAGACCTCCGCGGCCAACGGAACAATCGGCTTGCCACAAGGTGGCCAGGCCGCGGCGAAGATACAGCTTATTAGCGCGGGAATCGACCGCCACATAGATTTCTTTTTCCACCCGCCATGCCAAACGACGCCGCAAGCTGGCGACATCATCTGAGATCGCGTTTTGCGTGCGCACATACCCTTTGTCCTTGGGCAAAATATCGAGCCGCGCTAGAAAGGCGAGTTCGTCATTAAGCCGCTGGAGTTCCGCCGATAAGCTTTTGGCTTTTGAGGAGAGTTGGAGGCCCGCGCCTTCCTGGAGGAAGGACATCCGCAGCAGTCGGCGCGACGTTTGACCGATGGAATACACTTCCCACCCGAATACGGCAATCCAAGCTAGCAAGAGGATTGGATACAACTTCTTCATAAACACCAATCACCAAATCCCAAGATCCAAACAAACAGAAAAACATCAAACTTCAAATGCAATCCTTCTTCATAGTTATGCGTTTGGAACTTATATGGTGTTTGGAATTTGGTTATTGGTGATTGACGTTCCATTTCAGAACGTATTGAGGCGATCAATGAGCTGACGAAGACGACCGTAATTGGTACGGTTGAAATGAAACACGAGGCGCGGCATGTCGAGATGATCTTCTTCGCCCGGAAGCGCTTTGGAGGCGGCGTAGGTTCCGGAGACACAAATATCTTTAAAGTCCGCCTGGATTTTTTTCAAGTGCTCGGGAGTCACCGGGCGGAGCAGGCTGATGGATAAATAATTATTGACAAAACGCATCCAGTGAAAGTTGCGGTAGAACCGCACAATATCTTAGACTGCGTCTGTCACCGAGTCGGTGACTTTATACAGACTCAGATCTTCTGGCGAAATCTTCTTTTTTCCGAGTAACTGCTTTTGGATGAAGGCATTCCAGTCTTTCCAATAATTGCCGCCCGGCGCATCGACAAACACCAGGGGAATCGGGTCGCATTTGCCGGTCTGTACCAGCGTCAGCGTTTCAAAGGCTTCGTCATGTGTCCCGTACCCGCCCGGGAAGAACCCAACGGCACTGGTTTCCTTCAAGAACATCAGTTTGCGCGTAAAGAAAAATCGGCAGTCGATGAACCGCGGGTCTTTGGAAATGAATTCATTGGCCGCCTGCTCAAAGGGGAGGCGAATGTTGATACCGAAACTGTTTCCTTTTCCGGCCCCTTCGTTGCCGGCTTCCATAATGCCGGGGCCGGCACCGGTGATGGCCATAAATCCGTGCTTGGCCATCTGTTTGGCAAATTGCTGGGCTTGTTTGTAGTCGGGGTCCGTGCGGGGTGTGCGAGCCGAACCGAAAATGGTCACTTTCCGGCACTCGCGATATTCTTTAAAAATATTAAAGCCGTAGCGCAGCTCCCGCAGCGAACGCGAGAGAATTTTCACATCGCCCCGGCCCAGCTGCGAGCTTTGCACCTTCAGAGCCGTCACCATCAGCTGCCGCACGAGGTCGCGGTTATCGACTTCCAGAGTCTTGGGGCTGGCCAAATCAATCAACTGATCAATCAGTTTCTGAATTTTAGGATCCCAGGCATCGAAACGAGCCGCTTCCCCGGGAGATACGTCGTGCGTAGACGTGGGTCGGAATTCGTTGGGGGACGGAGGGGTCTTCTTATTCGGATCTTTGTCCTTCATGGACACTCATTATAGCTACAAAAGTAGGTTAGAAATGAAAGCTCGTGCTGATGCGGTGTTCATCATACAGCGCGAGGCTCATGACATAGGCGTAGTCGACCTGAAGGAGGCCCCAGCGCAGGCCGGTTCCAAAGGTGGGACCTTGCGCCTGCTCAAAGCCTGTCCGTACGGCAACATGGTCCTCATACCCCCAGACTTCCACCCCCATATACCCGCGCGCATCCGCTGGACCTTCGAGCCGAAAGAGACCATCGGCCAGCACATTCACCTTCACCGGCACATCAAACGGCTCGCGCCAGAGAAACGCCACACCCGGGCGCAGGCGGGAGGGAACGCGGTCGGTCACTTTTTCCCCGCCGGCACCCAAAGACGTCCCATGAACTGTCGTCCCGTTTAGATCCGACCAGTTTAACCCGAACTGAAACCAATCGTACGATCCGTGAAAACCCGCATCCACGCCGAACCCGTCTTCCGTGAATCCGTGGAACCCAAAGCGGAGATACTTCACCACCAGCCCGATGCTGTAATGTTCAAAAAGCTGTGTGCCAGCGCCCAGCATGACGAGATCGTTAGTCAGCGCATCCGTTCCCAAGATTTGTTCGCTGGAATTGGTGATTTCGATATCGCTGCTGCGTAGACGCAACCATCCCAACGCAACGCTGCCTGGAAAGCGGTCGTTCTTCCAGGGATGATTGATGGCGAGAAAACTTCGCGAGGTCTGCAAGGAAGGGAGCTGATACATGGCAATGGCGTTGTTGGTTTTAAGCTGGCCTAAGCCGCCTGCGTTGTAGTAAATCGTTTCGACGTCATCGGCCAGCCCGACAAACGCATTGCCCATCCCGGCGGGTCGCGCGCCCACACCCGGCAATGCGAACGCATCAAATTCCCCCGCGGCCCATAGAACCCCGGAGCAGAAAACAGAGAGTAGAGAGCAGAAAAATGGAATCCGTTTCAACGCACGGCCACCACTTTGCGGAACTGCTGTTCGTCATGCGCCGTGTTATGGCCTTCAATCTTCACGACATACAGTCCCGGACTCACGTAATCGCCGTGGGATGTTTTGCCGTCCCAGGTCACTTCAAAACGACCACTGCTAGAAGCCGACACCGTTGGTAACTGCGTGACTTTCTGGCCGCTGGCGTCAAATATGCGAATTTCAACGGTGCCTGCTTCGTTCAGCAAAACAACAAACTTGGTCGGCTCCGCGCGAACGCGGAACGGATTGGGATAATTGTGGACGGTCCCATTAAAGAGGCTCGCCGACCCCCCCACACTACCGCTGGATCCGCCGGGATTCCAGAAGGCTTTCATGGTGTAGTAGGCCTGGCGCAGCACGCGCGATGTTCCCGAGGGATTGGTGATGGCATCAATGGCTCGAATGGACACAAGCCCAAACCACTCGTCGTTGTAGCCCGGGTCTTCGGTATCGGCAGGACGGCTGAATAAGACACTCGTATCATGCGTGAGACAAGACGCTCCCCCGCCTGTGTCCTTCCACCATTCGTCCGTCCATTCAAACACTGAACCTCCGACCACCGGAGTGGTCGAAGCCGTCGTCGTGACATGAGCGGCGATCTCCGTCCACTGCGCGCTCAAATGCGATGCCTGCATGGCCTGGTTTTCGGAAGCGGTGGAATCTTTGTAAGCGTCTTTCCCGAACTCGGTGATCAAAATGGGCTTGCTGGTGGCGGTGGTCATGGTATCGAAGAGCGTGCCGAAACTCAGCCCGCGATACGCATTCACGCCCCAAAGGTCCAGATGCGTCATGTGCGCATCATCGGCCTGGACACCGGCCGCACTATTGCCGACATTAAAATCCCACGTGCCGGGAATTTCGCCTTCCGAGGTCGCCACCGGATGGTTGGCGTCGATGAGTTTGACCTGACGCGCCAGATCATCCAAAAAGTTGTACCAGGTGTTGCTCGACCAGGTGCAGTCGCCGCCGGTCGGGCAAGTCAGATTGACTTCGTTACCCAGAACCCACATGAGAACAGCGGGATGATCTTTATACTGCGCCACAGCGGCCAATACCTGCGCCTGTACCGTCGCCTGCGATTGTGCAAATGTCTGATAGGTCGGCATGGAAAAACCCATGATGACGTAGAGTCCATTGCGCTGCGCTTCATCGAGCGCGGCTTGGACATAGGTCGCCGTGGGTGTGGAATTCATCAAGTTATAGGTACGGATGGTGTTGGCGCCCATCTGATGGATGAGCGGGAAGTCGGCACGATACATGAGCGGATCGGTCCACCACTGGTAGGGACCGGTGCAGCTGCCGCCGCCATTCCCCAATGTGTAGGCAACAGGAGTCGGCGAATAATTCACGGCCTGAACGGTGTATTCATGGCCGCTCACATAGAGCTTGCGGCCGTTGACCGTCACCACCGTTGCACTTGCCTGTGCGTACACGGCGGTGGCCAGGATCAACACGGCGAGATTAAGAATGCGTTGGAGAGACGATTTCACCATGCCTCGAATTATAACACGCAGTAAAAAACCCCTCGGGCGTTTTGCAGGCCCGAGGGGCTTCGGGAAAGAGTCAATTTAGTCCAGATGCAGAACGTTGTCCACCGGGAGAACCGTTTCTTCCATTAAGATACGGCGTCCATGGACTTCCGAAGATTGCGACTGGTCGTTGTAGGCCGAAAGCGTATAGTCCATATGCTCATGGGGCGTTTCCTTAAACGGAACTTCAATCCGATAGGACCCATCTGCCGCTACCGTCGCCTTGCGGTTCAGATCATCGTTATACGTGGTTTCCATCTGGAGTCGAACATGGGTATCGGGACACCCCGCCTGGACGCAAGAGACTTTGCCCGTAAACACCGCCAGATAGCTGCGGGCATCAGAATAGAGCGAGGCTCCTTTTAAATCTTTCGCGGAATGAATAATCACCACAGGATCCGCATCCGGAACCAACGATGAGAGCTTTAAAAACGGGAACGCAGGAAGTGCGTACGCAGATTTCACGGCGTCGAGGGTCGCTCCTCTCAACTTGGCGATATAAGGGATGCGCGGGAAGAACAGGGGGGTCACCTGCCATAAAAACAAACACCCAAAAAGCAGAAAAGTCGCGGATCGCCGGTTCATTGTAAGGTTCTTCATGACAGCCCTCCCCACACCACGTAAGACGCTGCTTCTAGGATGAGTGTATCGGGCGCATGTTACCGGAGCATGGCAGGACGGTTACATTTGGGTTAATTCGGAAGGGGTTATTTCGTATCTAAAAATCAGCGCGAATTGGCGATCTGGAGGGCGCTAACCGTCTCGATCATGCGTTTTTCGTAGAGATTCTCATAGCCGCCACGGGTCACTGTCGGCGCAAGCACGACATAGGAGCGGCCCTGTTCACGCAACCGCCGCGCCAGACCTTCCGTATGAAATCCACCTACGACCATCACTCGAGGGCCACTCTGCGTCGCGGCACGCGCATCCGCATTTCGCAAGAACACATCACTACGCTCATCCGTGAGCTGGTAAAACCGCTCGGCATTGGCCAGTGCTTCGGTAAGAAGTACCGAGGACGGCGAGAACGCCTTCTGTGCCAGGTACGCCGCATACGTTCGTGGTGTCATTTTCAGCTGAATCAGATCGCGTACGCGCTGGAGTTGCTGTACCAGCGGGTGGTCGCCAGGCAACTGCATTTCTTTTTGAAGCACTTCAATACGGCCCAGCTCGGCAAGCACACCGCTTCGCTGGGCCAGCAGAACCCGGTAGACTTCCAAATGTGCGGCATACATCGTCGGATCCTCGATGCCCTGCAGCTGCAAATACTGGTCGGGATGGGTTTCACGGGTTGCGATCATTTCTGCAGCCAACTCGGCTCCTGTGAGCTGGCCGGATTGCAGTTCGCGCGTGCGATCGATCTCACGTTCATCCGTAGACAACGCGCCCAGGTTGACGATGGGCACCTCCGAAAAAGCGCCTTCAACGAGCACCTGACGAACCCCCCAGCGACGATAGACCTGCAAAAGAATATCCGCAATATGTTGCTGGACCTCGGGATGCCGGTGAAGATCTTGGATGAGAACATATTCAGGGGCGACAGGCAGATGGGTAGGATAGGCATCGGCCACGTGAGCGGTTGCGGCAGGAATGTGCAAGGCAGAAACGGCGGAGTGTGTATCCATCGCAAACGCTGTGGACACAGCGATGCATAGAGTAGTCCCGATTAAGGCGGCGTTGCCTACGGTTTTCATCGTCCCTCCAACGATGATTCCCTTACCACTGCCCCATATACCTACCCGGATTCAGCCCCTATACAAGGACTAATATCTCTCATTTTTAAAATAAGCCGATCGGCCCAATGAATGTTACGACTAGGCCTTTACGACTAGAAAATCGTAGAACACTATTCTGCCGTTGGCGAGAGGCTTATGAGGTAAAGGATTGGCGGGACTGTTGGAGACGGGCCTTGGCCTGAGAATCATCCTGGCGGGTCTGCTGCTGAATCACTTCAGCGATAAGCGACGATATGGAGGACAAAAGCAGCAGGCTGCTCGAAGAGAAGGCATGCACATTGCTGGTGCTGGCCAAGACCATAAATCCAAGCAGGGGTTGCTCCGGCGTCTCACGCGTGAAAAGTGGCACCAAAGCCACCGCCGCTTGCTTATGCCAGGAGGTTTCGATCTTCGTCAAAATCTGCCGACGCTCTGGGGTGTCCATCAGAAGTGCTGCAGCCGCATGCAGGGCCGTCTGGGCCAAGTCGCTTGTTGCGGCAATGGGCGGCGCGACCGCTTCTTTGGGACAGATCAAGAGCGGCTGATATTCTTCCCAATAGGGGCTGCGATGGTACATCGTGAGCGTTTCCACGCGGTCCAGCGATGAAAGTAAAAATTGTGTGGTATCGTCGAGACGCTCGACCAGCGGCTTATTCGCCTGCAACAGTCGCCCAATCCCATACACCACGGAAAGTTCACGACTGGTTTGTTGCAGGTGGCCCATCATGGTCTGCAGCAGTCCCATCAGGAGCGGGGCGCTGCGTGCCGTGTCTTGTTTAATCCAGTCCCGGAATTTGGTTCCTAAAATAGCGACCAGCTGACCGTCTTTATGCGCTGTGGCCATGGCTGTACGCTTGGATTCAACGAATAAGGAAGATTCTCCGAATACCGCTCCCGACCCGAGCAAGCTGAGCGCTTTAGGCGCCACCTGGCGGTCCTTGGAAACCAGCTGGATCAGGACTTCACCGGTCACAATCCCAAAACAGTAGGGGGACGGTTCCCCCTGACAAAAAATGGTTTCCCCCGCACGGATATTGCGCAGCATAGAAAACTGCGCCAGCTGCGCGAGCAGCTCATCGGGCAGTTCTGCAAACCAGTGAATGGTACGCAAGGCGTCAACGATGGGCTTGAGTACGGCCATAATTACGCGGCTCCCTGCGCTGTCGGACGAATCGTCTCGGGTCGATTGGCTTTAGAAACGGCCTCTTCGGTCGTAATGGCTCCTTTTTTCACCAGATCCGCCAGCGACTTGTCGAGACTGATCATGCCCACACGAGCCCCCGTTTCAATAGCGCCATAAATTTGGTGCGTTTTTCCTTCACGGATGAGATTGGCGATCGCCGGTGTCACAATCATGATTTCTCGGGCCGCCACACGACCCTGGCCATCGCGTTTCGGCAAAAGCGTTTGGCTGATCACAGCGCGCAGGGAGTTGGACAACTGGGCACGCACTTGCTGCTGCTGGTGAGCCGGGAACACATCGATAATGCGGTCGACCGTTTGAGCGGCATCGGTCGTATGCAGCGTGGCATAGACCAGATGGCCGGTTTCCGCCATGGTGATGGCGGCGGCGATGGTTTCCAAATCACGCATTTCACCGACGAGAACAATATCCGGATCCTGACGCAGGGCATGTTTGAGCGCTGAGGAGAAACTGCGCGTCTGCTGCCCAATTTCGCGCTGGCGAATGACGCAGTTTTTGTTTTCGTAAACGAATTCGATAGGGTCTTCGATGGTGAGAATATGTTCTTTGCGCTTTTGATTGATGAGATTGATGAGACAGGCGAGGGTCGTTGATTTGCCGGAACCGGTCGGGCCGGTCACCAAGACAAGACCGCGGGGCAAATCGGCCAACTGCACAACAGCCGGAGGCAGCTGTAACTCCTCCGGAGTCGGAATTTTTGTCGCGATGACACGCAACACAGCTTCAATACCGTTTTTTTGGATCAGGATATTGGCACGAAAACGCGCAACGCCTTCCACAGCCACCGAAAAATCGAGCTCCCAATCCTGCTCAAAGCGCACCCGCTGCTCATCAGACATCAGCGTATAGATAATACGGCGCGTCTCATCAGCGGTCATGACCGGGAAATCAGGGATAGGCACGAGCTGACCGTTTAATCGCATCATCGGTGGACGCCCCACGACGATATGAAGGTCCGAGGCACCCTTTTGATACGTTGCCTTCAAAATGTCGATCATTTCCATAGGGATCTCCTGTCTACTTCCTTATTTAGGGCTATAAAATTGCTCTTCGTACGTAGCAGGAGTTCTGCGTGTTTTAAAGGGGAATTTTGACGTAAAAAAAGCCCCTAGACATTGCTGTCTAGGGGCTTTGGGTGAAACGATTTCTTAGGCGATGGTGACGCGTTTGTCCAGATAAACGTCCTGGATCGCCTGGAGGATTTTTACGCCTTCAGCAAACGGCCGCTGGAACGCTTTGCGTCCCGAGATGAGACCCATACCGCCTGCACGCTTGTTGATGACGGCGGTTTTAACCGCTTCGGCCAAGTCGGTCGCGCCAGAGGAAGCACCGCCCGAGTTGATAAGACCCGCGCGTCCCATATAGCAGTTTGCAATCTGGTAGCGGGTCAGGTCGATCGGATTGTCGCTGGTGAGTTTTTCATACACCAACTTGTGGGTCTTCCCAAAGTTCAGTGCCGTATAGCCACCGTTATTTTCCGGGAGCTTCTGTTTGATGATGTCGGCTTCGATCGTAACGCCCAGGTGATTGGCCTGGCCGGTGAGATCGGCGGACACGTGATAATCTTTTTCTTTTGTCTTAAACGCCGAAGAGCGGGTATAGCACCAGAGAATGGTCGCCATGCCGAGTTCGTGCGCCTGATGGAACATCTGGCTGACTTCCCAGATCTGACGACGGGATTCGGGAGAACCAAAGTAAATGGTCGCTCCGACCGCGGTACAGCCCTGATCGTACGCTTGCTTCATACTGGCGAAGAGCGTTTCGTCGAAGGTGTTCGGATAGGACAGGAATTCATTGTGATTGAATTTCAGAATGAACGGAATTTTGTGCGCGTATTTGCGCGCCACCGATCCAAGAACACCCAGGGTCGAAGCCACGCCATTGGCGCCGCCTTCGATCGCGAGCTTCACGATATTTTCCGCATCGAAATACATCGGGTTTGGCGCAAACGACGCGCCGGCAGAATGTTCAATGCCCTGGTCGACTGGCAGAATCGAGACGTAGCCCGTGTTGCCGAGGCGGCCATGATCGAGCAGCGACTGAAGACTGCGGAGCACCTGCGTCGGACGATCGGAAAGCGAGTAAATGCGCTCCACATAGTCCGGACCGGGAAGATGAATCGATTCTTTGGGAATCGTGGTGCACTTGTGGTCTAAGAGTTTTTTACCTTCCGCACCGAGAAGTCCTTCGATATCCAACGCCATGATAAGTCTCCTTTAGTTAGTAATAAATTTATTTGAACGTCACGTCGGCCAGCTTCAGCCAGTCTTTGGAAACCACTTTGAGTTCTTTGGTTGCTTCTTCGAGGGAAACACCCACGACATCATTGCCGCGCAGCGCGACCATCTTGCCGAACTCACCCGCGGCGACGAGGTCAGCGGCTTTCACGCCCACGCGCGTTCCCAGAATACGATCGAAGAGCGTCGGCGCTCCGCCCCGTTGAATGTGACCAATGACGGCCGATCGGGTCTCAACGCCGGTTTCTTTCTCGATCAATTCCGCGAGCTTTTCACCCAAACCGCGGTTTTTAAGCAGCATATGGCCGAATTGGTCGAGTTGTTCCCCTTTCGTGTCCATGCCGGGAAGTTCCACGGCTTCGGACGTGACCACAAGTGCCACTTTCTCGCGCGCATGAACGTCTTTCAAATGCTTGCACATCGCTTTGACGTCGGTAGGTCGTTCCGGGAGAAGCACCCAGTCTGCCGCGCCAGCAATCGAGGTAAAGAGCGCGACCCATCCGGCATGGCGGCCCATCACTTCGAGGACCATGATGCGTCGATGGCTGCGGCCGGTGTCGCGGAGTTGATCGATCGCATTCATGGAATGCGTCGTCGCGGTATCGAAGCCAAACGTGTAATCGGTTGCCGAGAGATCGTTGTCCATCGTTTTGGGCACACCCACCATCGGCAGTTTATGCTCTTTATAAAACTTGGTGGCCACACCCAGGGTGTCCTCGCCGCCCAAAGCGATCAGCGCATCGAGCCTGAGCTTCTTAAAGGTATCGAGACATTTCTGGACCGCACCCTCTTTCTTAAACGGATTCGTTCGGGAGGTTCCAAGAATAGTCCCCCCTTTACCGACGATTTCTTTCACTTCGGCCAAACCCAAGGGTTGTGTTTTTCCTTCCACAAGCCCGCGCCAGCCTTCGGTGAGACCCACAAATTCAAATCCATGATCGAGCCCTCGCAGCACTGCACCGCGAATTGCGGGATTTAATCCCGGGCAATCTCCACCACCTGTTAATACGGCAACTCGTTTTCCCATATCGTCTTACGTTCTCCTTCGTGAATTTAAATTGGGGGTTAAGCGGATTTTGTTTTACGGCGTTTGGGAACCTTCCCTGCTTCTTCGTCCTGCCAGGCCCCTAACGCGCGAAAACGTGCATACCGGTTGTCCATCAGCGTATCGAGCGGCTGTGCGCACAGTTCTTTGAGATGCCTCTCGAGCGTTTCGCGGAAGAACGTCATGACAGCGGAGGGATCGCGGTGGGCGCCGCCCAGCGGTTCCGGAATAATGTCATCGATAATCTTCAGCTCTTTTAAATCGGTGGCCGTGAGTTTCAGTGCGGTGGCGGCATCCTGGGCACGTGCCGCATCACGGAACAAAATCGCTGCACATCCTTCCGGCGAGATCACAGAATACCAGGCGTTTTCACACATCAAGAGCCGGTCCCCCATCCCCACGGCGAGCGCACCGCCCGAGCCGCCTTCCCCAATCACCGTGCAAATGATCGGGGTGCGCAGAGCGGCCATCTCAAGTAAATTGAGAGCAATCGCCCGTGCCTGGCCACGCTCTTCGGCGCCAATACCTGGGTACGCGCCCGGGGTATCGATAAACGCGAGCACCGGCCGTTTAAATTTTTCTGCCAGCTTCATCAAACGCAGCGCTTTGCGATAGCCTTCGGGGTGCGGCATGCCAAAGTTACGCAGCATCGAT
>CAZDML010000053.1:0-13080 GCA_964506645.1 uncultured Elusimicrobia bacterium
ATAACCGTTTTATCGCCGTGTAATCCATCAATATCCTTCTGAATAAGACTTTCTGTCAAACTGTCCAGAGAGCTCGTCGCCTCATCGAAAATCATCACCTTTACGTCTTTATAAAGCTCGCGTGCAATGCAAAGGCGTTGGCGCTGGCCGCCAGAAATCTTAATGCCATTGTCTCCTAGAATCGTTTCATACTGGAAAGGCTGTCGGTTTAGAAAATCGTGAATATGCGCACGCTTCAACGCTTCCTCAAATTTGGGCAGAGGAGGATGATCTTCCCACAGCGTAATGTTATTCATGGCCGTATCATTAAAAATCATGCTCTCCTGAGTCACGTACCCAATTTGGCGACGGAGATCGGACAGATCCAAATGGGCATAAGGAACATCGCCCAAGACCATGCTTCCCTCGTCGGGTTTAAGGATTCCTGAAATGAGATTGGCAAGCGTCGATTTACCCGCTCCAGAGAGCCCCACAAAGGCAATGGTCGAGCGCGGCGGAATCGTCAAACTGACGTTATCCAAAATAGGGACGTTATTGTCGTAGCGGAATGACACATTCTTAAAATGGATCGGTTGATTGAAATCCGCAGGCTTTGCTGTGGCAGGCTTCACTTCTAAAATGGCTGGCTTCTGAAGCTCTTCATGAATCCGCTTAAAGACATACATACTCCCAAGACATTCGAGATATTTCCGGTAGTTTTGCTGCAAGCCAAGAAGTTCCGACATCGTTTGCTGAAGCAAGACAAGAATAAAAGCCAATTCCATCATTTTATGGCTGCCATGGCGGAACTCTAAATAAACAATACAGGCGATGATCATTGCACCGACAGGCTGCACGCCGTACTGGCCTAGCCCGCTATAAAATGAAAGCCGGTAAATCACATCCCCCAGCTTTCGGCTTTCCTCGAAAATTTTATGCAGTACTTTATTCTGCGTACTGGTCGCCTTGAAATACTTGAAATTATTCATGCTTTGAACGAGGAGACTTTGCAACACGGCGGAAGATTCGGACGTTTGCAGCGAACATTCCTTGATGATGCGATTGATCCAGGAAGTCGCCGGGAAGAGAAGCAGTCCTAAAATCAGCATAAAGGACGTCAGTTTGGCATTCACAAGAAAGCAAAACCCAAGGTAAACAACAACGAAGACAACGCGGACAATCGTCGTTGCGTACATCTTAAAAGCCCCGCTAACGGCGCTAAACTCTCGCGTGAACGCATTGCTTAAAAAACCAACATCATTGGAAAGAAAATAACGGTAGGTCGAATCAAAGAGTCGCCCCACGGTTTTCACACGAAGATCGACGAGCAAGTCCGCTTGAATACGTCCCACGTAAGCGGTTTCCCACATCAGAAAAGCGCTGCGCAGAAGGTAGGAGATAACCATAAACAACAACATAAAGCCTAGTGAATTGCGCTGACCGGCAAAAGTCAGCCCCGCCTCCATCAGGCGTGAAAGATGATTCTGGCTGTGCTCTCCGCCGATGTGCTGCAGAATTGGCATGAGAGCCGACATACTCAAGCCTTCGAAGAGGGCACATAAAAACATAAGCCCCATTAAGTAATAGAACCGTCGTCCAATAAATTCGAGAAATATTTTATAGCTTTGCCAGAGCGTTTTCATGGAGTGAGAGGTTGCTGAAGCAGCGTGTAATAATGGCTGTCGATCGTTTCGATTCCTGCAACACGCAGCATCTCTTCCGAGGCGTGTTTCAATCGGTCCTGCGGAATGGCCGCAGCCTGGCGAATGGCCTGCGCGAAGGCCACTGGATTCAAATCGCAGACATATCCGTTTTCACCGTTGCGAATCCACACATCCGTAACGCCCGGCAAGCGAGCAGCGACAACCGGAACACCACAGGCGATACTTTCCAGCATCGGTGTCCCTAACCCTTCGTTTTGACTGGGCATGACATAAATATCGGACATTTTCATATATTCATCCACATTGTTTACGAATCCCACACGGATGAGAACCCGATCCCCCAAACCTTCGTCTCGAACTCGCCGCTGGAGTTCCTGAAAGTACTTTTTATTCGCTTCCTGTTGAGGCCCTTCTTGCGTCGCAGGTCCCGCCAAAACCAACTTAAATTCGTTGGGCAAGCGCTGCATCACGTCTAACATGAACGATTGATTCTTCAGTGCATTAAAAAGTGCAATCTGCGAAATGACAATGTCGCTTTTAAGAAAGGGGGTATACTGCGACCGCAAAATGTCTTTTTTCCCCCATGCTACCTGAAATCGGTTCGGATCTACGGGATTAGGCCGCGTCCACACATTCGAAACGAGTCCATTCCTTTCACACATCTGACGAAGCTGCTCTGAGATGCAAATCACCGGAATTCTTCCGTAAAAGGGCTTTTCATCGATGAGGCTTAATGGAAATGGCCGATACGAAAAAGGTTCTGTTGAAGGATTACAAATCTCCACCAGAACCCGTTTCCCCGAAAGACGCGCAAACAACATCGCCACCGAGGTCACTGCCACGTTGCCAAATATATGAACGACATCGAAAGAACGGCGGCGCTTAAAAAGAAACCAAAACGTCGGAACCGCTTCACACCAATAGTTCAGAACGAGCGTCATCCGCTGGAGAATCCGGCGTCCTAGGCCTAGCGTTTCTTTTTGAATTCGGTAATCTGGAAATAAGAAGCGAAAAGGCTTTACGGCAATCCGCGTAACGGGCACACCTTCCCATTTGTAATGAGACACTCCGTTATATTCAATGGAGCTGCAAAGAACGCTGTACTGCACTTTAAATTTTTGAGAAAGGCGCTGGTACGTGGTATGCGCCCTTAAACCAGATCCAGAATATTCAGGCGGGAACTTACTACTGACAACGAGAACACGCACCACGGAGCCAGGAGCCTTACGACACCTTATGCTTCAAATAGCGTTTAAGAATGCCTCTTCCTTGCTCATCGTAAAACTGGCTCACGGGAAGGTAGAGCTGGCAGCCCGTGCAAAGCTGTGGATGTTCCCCTTTTTTCTCCCACTTATTCCGAAACGCCTGCAACGTCGGGCCATGCCAGATATCCAGAAGATGATTTTCCATGATATTGCCAATTCGGAGCTCTGAATTGAGGTCACGGCATACGCAAAAATTGACATCTCCGTCCGCCAAAATGTTGATGCGCCGATACATCTCGGAGCAAGGCTCCTTGGTCATATCATAAGGATTGTCGTGAATCTTATTGCCCCAGGGGAGATCGGACTCTTTAATCAATCCGCTCCAGGAATCGTAAGCGTCATCTTTAATACTGATATCTTCCTGCGCGAAATACTGAGCGACTCGCTTATAATCCGCTCCGTTTGTAATTTCATCGAACGGTTTCGGGATACGCAGATAGAGCTGGATATGTATGGGTTTGCCGTGGCGAATGTTTGCTTCACAAAGATTCACAATATTGTCGAGAACTTGCGGGTAGGCATCCACTCCATAAATCTTATGGTAAGTCTCCCGGTCTTTAATACAGGTTGAAATTTTCAGCTCGGTGATTCCTGACGTAACAAACTCATCGATATTAAAGTTATTCAAAGGAATCAGATTCGTATAAAACCAGATATCGCCAATTTTTTTCTGGGCACGCGCGTAGCGAATCTTCTCCAGAATTTTCTTATCCACCAGCGGTTCACCCACCGTAGGCGTTAAATTGACGGCGCCACCGCCGATATCGCAGTAATCATCGATCGCTTTGCGATAAATCTTGTCATCGATAATGGTTTTTTTTCGTTTTTGATACCGGTAAGCACAAAAGCTGCAGTCTGCGCAGCAAATATTGGTGATTTCCACGCCAAAGTTAATCGGCATTTGTTCGCAGACCGTTTGGGATAGCTTATGCCGAAGCGAGGTCGGCATAAGGCCATGGAGCGTATTGTAAAGAAGGTCAAGAACAGCCATGTGTTAACTCCTCATTCAAATCTTTGGCATATTGCTCCCGCACGGGAGCAAACCATTGGACCAGTGAGGCCTCTTTTTCATTACTGCTTGTCTTTTCAATCTCTTTTAGCAAAGCGTTTGATAAGGAATTGTAATTTATATCCTCGATAATAGCAACGCCTTCCTTTAATAACCCCTCAAAAAAAGCCTTATTTTCGGTGTAATCCGCTATCACCACCGAACGACCCGCCGCGATCGCTTCGACAAGCACGGAAGAACAAACCGAGACAGTCACGCGAGAACGAACGACCGTTCGATAGGTGGGCGGATCTGGGAAATGAATGCGATGCCCTGGAAAATGCTCATCGATATAGTTTTTTTCTGTACGTGCCGAGAATTCACTACAGCCATGTTGGCAATAAGCGATACGCAGCTCGGGATGATCAATTGAAAATCGGGCGAGGTTTGCCATGAGAAGCTCGGCCGCATCCTTACGAATACGGTAATCATCATGGAGAAAATAAACGCCTGCGCAACACACATCATAGTCTTGTGGATAAGGGGGTGGATCGGAGGCCAGATGCTTGTGTAGACGCAAGGATCCGAGAGGTGCATAGGTCGTAAAGCGGGTGCCATTTCGCCGAAACATACGTGTCGAAATGGGCCCCCATGTAATCAACACATCCCCCATGGTGTACGCTGAAAAATCGCCGAGGATTGCGTGAGAGCCATTCTGGATCACAGCAAACGCTTTTCCCCCGGCACGCTTAAAACAGCCATACGCCATCGGAGAAATACCACTGCATTGTCCCGTGACGAAGATAGTCCCCGTCACCGCTGAGAAAAGAGCGTCATAAATGAGGTAGACGGTTAACGTCGTTTGAAGCGCTTTGGACAGCGGGCGATTGTGCGATTTTTCATAACGAAGGAGATGAAATCCGTGAATCAGAACCCATGCCAAAATCTTCGCTACCTGCGAGGTCCTGTAACGGCGCCAATGATGGGGTAAGCAAAACAACGTGTGTGGCGGATGCGCGCTCTCAGAATGCCGTTTTCCTTGTCCAACCGTGCAGACAACCGCCGTAGAGGACGCGTTAATTTCACGAGCGAACCATTCCAAGCCAAATTCTTTAAAAGCCCCTGCGGACCATTCCTCAAATAGATAGTCTACGTGTACCGTCCTCGAAGAACGATACATCAGAGAGCGGAGCAACATCCATCCCAAGTACGCCACCATACGGACATACAAACGAAATGCGGAACCCCACCGAACGACATGCCGACGATCCAGATAGATTTTGTGATACTCGCGGGTCACCGCTTGGAGAAAAACGTCTTCGGGGATCTGCAGAGAAGCGGCTAACGATCGCAAGAGTCCTGTCGATTGAAGAGTCTGCCGTAAAGCATCGCTATCCTGCAAACGACGCGTATACCAGGCGTCAAAGTCAGAGGGTTTGGGCCACTGCGATCTCGGATCAATTTTTACGGGCATATAAAAGATATTCCGCAAAATCAAAGCCTGTGACCGGGCGTCCGTGCTCATCTTCGATCCGATAGCCCAGATCTTGGAGGGTTTTATACAGGGCCTCGGTGGACTCGCCCAGTTGCACCAAACGGCTGGGATGCACACTCAAAATAATAACTGGATGATGCTCTTTAAGCATCTGCTGCGCACCGGCCAAGACGTCGCACTCAGCCCCTTCGACATCCATTTTCATCACTTCCGGATAGACCTGGTTCTCTCGGCAAAACGCGTCCAAAGACATTTCCTTTTTTAACACCTTCCGATAGTGTTGTCCTGTTCGCGGAACTACTGCATTCATCGCATCCACGTCACCGCTTTCGTAAAAAATGACCGTTCGGCCCGCAGAGCGTCCTAAGAGGTGGGGCACAATCTCGATATTCGCGAAATGATTGTAATCGCAGTGCCTCTGGAGGTATCGCCCGTTCGCGAAAGACGGCTCAAAGGCATAAATTTTTCCGCCGGGCGCAACGAGCCGGCTCGCTGCTAACGCATAGAGCCCGATATGGGCGCCGACATCAAAGACGACTTTCTTGCCTCGGCAAAGTTCAATCCAGCGTTGGAAGCATCCGTTATGACGGTCACCGAACTCCTCATAGCGATAATGTCCAAAGCGATAGTCGAGGCGAATCGGCTGCTGTCCAAGCTGAATTTCGACGGCACGGGAGAAGTAAGGTTTGCGAAAAATACCAAAGTAAAAAAGCCCCAGAAACCGCTCAACAAGTGGCATCTTTTTAATCGCTTTATTGAGTTTCAGTTGCTTGACGAGTTCGATAGGACTCATGACGCCTCAACGAGGGATTGACCGGACAACAGAGGTCTGAGACTGGCCAGGCTAATAATCAAATCGGCATGCGCCGCTCGGCCTTCGCGGTGTGCTTGCACTCGGCTGCGGACTTGATCCATATCCAAAAACCCGAGCGTCTCGAGTGATTCGTCTTTCAAAATTTGTTCTCCCAAGAAAGAAAGATTCCCCTCCGGCCGTGTCGCGCGATTGCGGTCCGGCCATGAACGATCTTCCGGCATCGGCGGCAGTAACTGCTGAGCCCCCAAACCAAGGGATTTCAGTGCACGCCGTCCCACCGATACGACACTCTGTTGCAGCGGTGAATAGTCCGCACGCATATTCGTATTTGCATTATCGATTTCCATTAAAGTGGGGCTGAGAATACGAATGGCCTGCTTAAATACAACCGCGTTAAAGCGGATAGAAGCAGGCATCGCATGGAAAAGATCATAGACCGCCTTATGGAAAGCGACTGTACGCTCCTCCATAAACGTTCGAATACTGATAAGAAAAAGGGCACTATAGTGACGGGAGATGTTATGCGTATGCGCGTATTCCCAAATATCATAGGGATCGTCGCTAAGAGCCGAGGCTTCATCCATCGTTTTGTGGATCGAAGAAAGAAGGGCAGCGCGCATTTGTTCTTTCAAAGCGGGTTTAACAAGTTCCAACGGGGCAATCGATTTTAGGCGATAAGAAATGGACTGAGCGAAAAGAGCGGGGAGATTCTGTTTCAGGGGCGCTAATTTCTTGAAAAACGTCGAAATGGAACGGGCGGGCAAATATTTCCCCTGAAATAAGAAATCCAGTGCATATCCATGCAAAAGCACATCGGCCAGTGGTTTTATTTTCCCCTCAAAATTCAAAAAATGCGCATGATCAAACACGTTAAGCCCAGAGCTGAGTTCTGTGGCCTTCGGATAGATCGACGCATAATGATCTAAATCACGTTCGAGATACACATGCGATTGCCCCCTGGCGAGTGCAACCTGCCGGGCCACGCGGCATTCGTTATTAAAGGTCGAACCGACCGTTAAACAAGTCACCGGTTTTGTAGTAGCGGCAAGAACCAGTCGGGAGTCAAGACCACCGCTAAGCAGGAGCCCGTAACGTTTATCCTCGGACGTGTACTCATTAACGGCGAGACGTAGCGTGTCGGCTAATTCCTGAGACCATTCGTTGAGAGTCCGATTTTTTGTTTTACGAAAGTCGGGTGTCCAATAGCGATGGACGCGAACAGATGCGTCCTTGTTGCCGAACTGAAGCAGGGAGGCATACTCAAGAAAAAAGGAATCTCGATCGTAGGTTTTTGAACCCAATAGGCGTTGAAGGGCTATCAGTTCAAAAAAGGACTCGGCATGGATACGGCGCTGGCCTTCCTGAAGTGCCAGATCCCAACAGTGCTCATAATTGAGCGCGATCATAAAATGATCTTTCGCCTTCCGAAAGTACACAGGGAAAGATGCAAATCGATCATTCGCAACGAATAGCCGCTGCGCACTCTTCTCATAAATAAAGAAAAGAAACGTGCCGTGAAAGCTCTTAAAATCAATGGATTCCAGAGGAGACGTTGAAAGAATGTTCTCAAAAGAACCGGAGCGTCCCTGGTAGAGCGGACAGCCCATCCAAAGAACAACACGTTGGGTCGATTCTACGATACGAAGGGTAGGAAATTCGGTGGCATGCCAATGAACACGCAGGGAGCCAAAGGATTGAGTGGAGCAAGGGTTAGGCTGCTTTAGCAAGCGAAGGTCGATATCAATGACACTCCCATTCATCTGAGAGCCTTGGGAAAGTAGTACTTCATCACAAAATCATTATTCGGTTCCTCTAAAGGACGGCTTAAGGCTTCGAGCAAGTCGTTTTCATTAAATTGAAGCCGATTGGCAGAGTCGATGGTTGATTTTATAAGAATCCCACGCTTGGCAAGAAGAGCGTAATCGTCACCCCACTGACGATCCTCTGGTTCTATAATAATCACCGGTTTTTTTGTGCACAACGCATAGCTGAGGGTCGTACTGGCAGATTGGTAAAACAAGTAGGCATCGGCCTGATCCATCACGTTTTCAAACGGTTCCCGTGAAACAGTCAATGTCTCATCCGATGAATACAGAGGGGAGTTTAAAACACCTCCTGGATGTTGTTTATAAATAATCTTATAGCCGCCGCGCCGCAAAGTCTGCAAAATCCGCCATTCCAGATCGAGTCGGATGACATCCGGCATATAGTCCAAGGAGATGCGATCCCCAATAAAGCAGGTTCCCATAACCATGACCGTTTTCACGCGAGACGGAAGTTTTTGACGCTGCATGAACTTGGATAAGGACGAGTAGGCTTCGCTTTGAACTGAAAACAATTGAAATTTCGTTTGCTCGAGCATTGGACTCTTTAGAACTGCCGCTTGAACATTAGGGATGGGAGCCTCGTTATAGAGACCGTATTGGCTGACGGCCGCCATGTTATTAAAAATATAGTAAGGATTATTGACTTCGTGCCGATACAGATGCCATGTTGATCCGCCATGTTCAAAACTTGTCACTTCGCCCCCTTGCGATTGAACCACAGCGCTGACCAATCGGCGGTAATAGCCACCAATACATCCCGTAAAGAGATGCAGGGGTTGATAGTTCTCAATATTGGCCTGAACAGCGAGGTAATCCTGGGCACACCCCATAATTTGCTTGCGTGCCGTATCCATCACATAGTCCAAATGGCTTTTGTTGAGATGAATCTCTCTCTTCTGGGCGATGGCACAGACATCGGCCACAATTTGTTCGCATAAGGCTTCCAGCTCGGACGCCATTCCTTTCTCAAGACTAACGGGTCGATTTGCAAGAAGTTCGGCCAGATCAAGAAATATCAATTTTCTTTTATTGCCGCGTAAATATTCACGGCATAAATCATTAGGCTGAAATACTGCCATGACTCTGTCAGTTCTTGCAAAACGTAGAAAGTGAGTGCCCCCATACAACCATCCCTTGGCCCAATTCCGCAGATATCTCTTGATTCGAATGAGCAGACCGTTTTGAGAGTGCCCGCCATAGAGGATATCCGCTGTGTGCGCCGTCGGCTTTCCCTCTTCAATCAACCCTTTATAGTGTGTAGAGAGTTCGCTGTAGGACAAGGGGAGGCCTTCTGCGCGAAGACTCTGTATGACTTTTGCGCAATAGAGCATGACGCTGTATTCAAACGTCAACTTATGACAAATGGTCAGGAGATCTGCAAGGAAGGGACGCTGGCTCGACTTCTCCCGAATCCGCGCCAGATATTGGAGAAAGAGGTCTTGGAAGACATCTTGGTAAAAGAGGAAAGGCACCGGCCAGGAAAACTGGGATGACCAGGATTCAAAACCTTCTTTTTTAACAGCACCGACATCCAAACAAAAAGGTTTTTGGTTCATAGACCCTACACTGTCTTTTGAGCCACATGAGCATTCAACGCGCGGAGTTCCGGATGCATGAGAACATAGGCTAGAATCTCACGATACGACAGTGGATGTGACCCTAAACGAAGGTTTTTATAAATCGCTGAGATCAGTTTAAAATCGTCCGGTGTATCGACACACCACCGCAACGCGGAATGATCTTCCCGGTCTTCCACCGATTCCATTCGGAAGAGTTCGGGGTGCTCTTTTAACAAAAAGTACGTGACGTGCTCGCGCGCAGGTGTTGAAGTGGCCATGCGATCCATACGTTCGAGCACATTGAAGAAAAAAGCTTCCGTATCCAAGCCTCGGGGAAATGTGCGGTGAACAATATTCGCAGCATAATCACACTCACCAGCCTTGTTTTCCAACGACTGGATCACACGGTCGGTCTCCTCAGGATCAATAAGTGGACAATCACTTGTGACGCGGACTACTATTTCTGCCTTAGCTTCCGCCGCGGCACCTCGATAGCGCCCAAGAACATCCTCTTCACTCCCACGGTACCATCGCACATCTTCCTGATTGGCAAGGGTGATCAAGGGATCATCCGCACGGTTGGTCGTTGTGGCGATGACAATGTCCTGGGCAAAACGACAGCGCTTCAAGCGACGAATTTGCTGTGCCAACATCGGTATACCATCCAAATCCATAAGGATTTTTCCAGGCAAACGGGTTGACGTCATGCGGGATTGAATAATAATAATGCGACGCATCTACGCTCCCGCCGATTACGGTTTTTCAAAAAGCCAGTACGTAATATCGTCCCAGCCTTCGTCTTTCCCTAAGAATCCCTTTTTCAGGAGTTTTAAATCGGGGAACAACTGCTGATACAGCGCACCATAATTTCGTTTAAAGAGCGCTCCCGCATGGCCGCGGTAAGGCACTTCGGTAGTTTGTTCGGCAAAATATTCGCCACAGAGCACATATTTTTTCGAGCACCGGACAACTTCCGACATCACCAGAGACACGTTTTCATTCGATTGATGGATGAGAACGCCCATCGTGAACGTTAAATCAAACCACCGGTCCCGGAACGGCAAGTCTTTCGCTGAAGCCCAGTTGGCATTAACACCCGGAACATTTTTGCGCAGCGTCATGAGCGCTTTCTCATTAATATCGATTCCAAACACCTGTCGCGGCGGAACCTGTTCTGCTATCCACTGGAGATTCCCCCCCAGATTGCATCCCACTTCGAGAACGCTCGATACGGAAACTTCTTTTAATAGGCTTTTCCAGAAACGGTCACGTCCGCGCGCCGCTTCATTATTGCGCTGTGTATAGTCGTTTCCAAATTCACCCGACCAAAGCTTTTCCAGCCGAACGACTTCCGATTGTGGGTTCTCTTGTTTGCTCATCGCTGCGTACCACCTTTTTTTTGATTTGTGTGCTCCCATTCTCGACGCAAAATTCCATACAAAACAACATCCATGGACGAACCTTCAAAGATCTCTTGTTCACGCTGCAGTCCTTCGCGAACCATATGCGCTTTTTCAAAAATCCGCTTCATCGCGGAATGATTCGCCAAGGTTCCGGCAGTAATTTTTCTCAAGTTCTTCTTCTCAAAAAGAAAATTAATCCAGAGAGCCCACGCCTCCGATCCATAGCCTTGACTCTTGGCATCGGCGGCACCGATCAAAATACCGATATCAGCGACTTGGTCCTCGGGATTGATATAAGCTGTCAATGTTCCTATAAGGCGATCATCAGAACGGCGCATAATTCGATAAAAACAGTGTGGGCTCTCCTTAAAGCTTTGAAAATAGATTCTGCAGCTTTCCGATGTATGCTTACGAAAGCGCTGCTTCGAGTAACGCATGATCTCTTTATTATTCAACCAACCGATATACTCCGGAGTGATGAACGATTCCTCAAACGGTTTAAGATACAGTTTTTCAGAACTCATGAGACCCTCTGAGGGGCTACCCTTTGACTGGACCCCATAAGAATCACCCTCGCTACGCGCTCTGCGGCGCCGCTGACGATTAAGGGACGAGATCTGGGCGCTAGTGTCAAGCGATTCTGAAAAGCATTCGTTAAGGTGTTTTTGAGTTCCTCGCGAGTAAAAATGGGGATGGTATACCCTGTCAGGTTGCCAATACTAAAATCCGTCGCACCGGCTTCTTGAAGACCAATCTGAACGCTGAGTGCTGGCTTTCCAGCCAGGGCGCCCTCCAACAAGGCAATCGACAACGATCCGATCAAGAGATTGGACCGTGCAATCCAATCGGCGGCTCGTCCCGATTCCATGGATGCATGAAGCCAGGGACGCCGATGCGACTCCAGCATTGAACGGAAATGTGACGGGTCTTCCGAAGGATGTGTCTTGATCACCAGTCGACATTTTCTATCCCCTTTCTGGAAAGCAGCATCCAGTTCAGAGAAAAGACATTTCAGTATATCGATCGATGTATATCCCAAAAGCGATTGTCCCTGTCCATCCACCAAAGCGCCAGGACCGGAATAGAACTTTCCCTGCGGTCCTGTAATAAAGGGTTCCGAGAAAAAAGTTACGACGAAATCGTCTTTTTCAATACCTTGCTCTTGTCGCCACGTCGCCACCTGTGCTGGGGTGATGGATCGGCAATAGTCGACAGTGGTCTCGAGATTAGGGCCACCCGTGACACAAATTCGAGAAGGTTCTAGTCCCGCAGAGATCATTCCTTGGTACGAAAGGTCATCCATCACGCAGACGACATCCGGAAAACAAACGCTCGGCTTCCCAGACTTCGTCCGCTCAAAGCGTTCCTTGTAAAAAAACCAAGAATCAAGAACAGACACACTATAAAGTCCTAAGTCACGTGCCGCTAAACGAAAGGTATGCTCCATCTGGTTATACAGTCCACACGCACTGACCAACATCTGCGCAGAGACTAAGAGAGTGGTCGCTTGTGCCTGCGTCAGCGTATCGGCAACTGGTTGCGAAGGAATTTCAGGACATTCACTTTTCCAGATGGATGCGGAAGGACCTGCGACAAACGCTTGAATACGCACACCTTGCTTGTGCAACGATTTTGCGACGGGAATCAAGGTTCGCGCGCCGCCTGCATCGTGGCTAATTAACACAACAGTAGCGTCTAGTTTCATGCGGGCTGCGCCTCTTTAAGCTGTGAACGGTTCTCGTAGACTTTCTGGAATGCATTCACTACGTCCTGCATGTCTTTCACGGTTGCGGGCGGACGCATAAATTCAGTTACGATGATTTCCTTCTCATCCACCCTTTCCACGACCGGACAGAGGCCTTTACGATAATCGATCTTTCCTTTGTACTCCGGATTTGTAAACGGCCAACCGGATTTCCCAAAGGCAATTTGCTGCTGATACATTGGCAAAAGATAAAGTGGTTTTCCGTAGCCTGCTTCGATCAAGGGCCAATCGCGATCGGGCGAGGTCGGAAGTTCCGCATCCAACGCCTTCACAAAGGTATCACGGGGAATACCGAGAACGGCTTCGTCATACCGAAACGCCT